>NZ_CP080519.1:10592500-10957130 GCF_019468465.1 Amycolatopsis sp. DSM 110486
TGTCCGCGCCCTGCACTACTTCGGCGGCGCGCAGGAGCACCCCGCCGGGCTCGTCGTCTTCCCCGCTGATGACGTTGGCGCAGAAATGCATGCCGTAGACGAAGTACACGTACAGATACCCCGCCGGACCCCACATCAGGGCGTTGCGCGGGGTCTTGCCGCGGAAGCTGTGCGACGCCGGATCGTCGAAGCCGCGGTAGGCCTCGACCTCCACTAGCCGCACGCCGACGGTGCCGTCGGGCGCGTCGGCCTCGAGGACCGCGCCGAGCAGCAGGTGCCCCAGGTCGACCGGGTCCAGTGCCAGTTCCTCGCGCCGGAACAACCGGTCCACACGTGCTCCCCTCGTTCCGCCCCAGCCTAACCGGCGGCTCCCGGGTGATCGGTCCGGCCGGGAAGCTCATGCTCCCCGGCCGGTCCGGCGCGTTACTTCAGCCACTGCCGCACGGTCGTCACCCGGTCCACGAGGCGCTCGCGCTGCTCGGCGACGCGCTCGGGCGCCGTGCCGCCGCGGGCATTGCGCGAACGCACCGACCCCTCGACGGTGAGCACCTCGCGCACCGCCGGTGTGAGGGCCGGGTTGATGGTGCGGAACTCCTCGTCGGTCAGCTCGTCGAGGCCGACGCCGCGGCCCTCGGCCACGCGCACGCTCTCCCCCGCCGCCTCGTGGGCCACGCGGAACGGCACGCCCTGGCGTACCAGCCACTCCGCGATGTCCGTGGCGAGCGTGAAGCCGGCCGGGGCCAGCTCGGCCAGCCGATCGGTGTGGAAGGTCAGGGTGGCGAGCATGCCCGCGATCGCCGGGAACAGGAGCTCCAGCTGCTCGACCGAGTCGAACACCGGTTCCTTGTCCTCCTGCAGGTCGCGGTTGTACGCGAGCGGCTGCGCCTTCAGCGTCGCCAGCAGTCCGGTGAGGTTGCCGATGAGCCGACCGGCCTTGCCACGCGTGAGCTCCGCGACGTCGGGGTTCTTCTTCTGCGGCATGATCGAGCTGCCGGTGGCCCACGCGTCGTCGAGGGTCACGTAGCCGAACTCGGCGGTGTTCCAGATGATCACCTCTTCGGCGATCCGCGACAAGTTCACCGAGAGCATCGCGACGGCGAACGCGAACTCCGCCACGAAGTCGCGTGAAGCGGTGCCGTCGATGGAGTTCTCCACGCTCGTGTCGAAGCCCAGCTCCGTGGCCACGGCCTCGGGGTCGAGGCCGAGCGACGAGCCGGCCAGCGCGCCCGAGCCGTACGGCGACTCCGCGGTGCGGGCGTCCCAGTCGCGCAGGCGGGAGACGTCGCGCAGCAGCGCCTGGCCATGGGCCAGCAGGTGGTGCGCGAGCAGGACCGGCTGCGCGTGCTGCAGGTGCGTACGGCCGGGCAGGATGGCCTCGGGGTGGCGCTGCGCCTGCGAAACGAGGGCGTCGACCACGTCGAGGGTGCCCGCGACCACGCGGCGCGCGGCGTCGCGCAGCCACATGCGGAACAGCGTGGCCACCTGGTCGTTGCGCGAGCGGCCCGCCCGAAGCTTGCCGCCCAGCTCCGTGCCCGCGCGCTCCAGCAGCCCGCGTTCGAGGGCGGTGTGCACGTCTTCGTCGGCCACGGTCGGTGTGAACGCGCCCGAGGCCACGTCCTGCGCGAGCGTGTCGAGGGCCTCGAGCATGCCCGCCAGCTCCGCGTCGGTGAGCAGCCCCGCCTTGCGCAGCACACGGGCGTGGGCCCGTGAGCCGGCGATGTCGTAGGGCGCCAGGCGCCAGTCGAAGTGGGTGGAGGCGCTCAGCGCCGCCATCGCCTCGGCCGGCCCGCTGGCGAACCGGCCGCCCCACAGGGCCACCGGCTGGTCTTTCGCGCTCACGTTCTGCCTTTCTGCCTCGGGCGTCTCACGACGCCCGGTGGGTCGGGTGGTCCGGGTGCTCCTGCCCGGTCAGGGGACGGTACCGCCGGCCGACGGGGCGCAGGTGCCTGCCGCGTCCGGCGGGCTCTTCGCCGCGGCGCCCGGTGACGACGGCGGTGCCGCCGTGGAACACCAGCCGGACGTCGCCGCACACGTGCTCCTGGCTGTGCCGCACGAACGCGTCGAGCGGCTCGCGCAGCGGCGAGGACCAGAGCCCGTCGTGGACGAGTTCGGTCCAGCGCCGGTCGACCGAACGCTTGAACCGGGCCAGGTCCCGGTCCAGTGTCAGGTTCTCCAGCTCCTGGTGCGCGGTGATCAGCACCCACGCGCCGGGGGCTTCGTAGATCTCGCGCCCGAGGTCACAGCCGTCGGTGGTGAGGTCGAACCGGCCGACGCCGTGGGCGCCGGCGCGGTGCCCGAGCCGCACCACTGCCTCGGCCACACTCACCGTCTCGCCGTCGACGGCCACGGGCACCCCGCGGTCGAACGTGATCACGGCTTCGTCGGGCGCGTCGATGTTGGCCGAGGCGTCCTCGGTGTAGGCGAAGACGTCACCGGGTCCGTGCCACGGATCGGGGTCGCTGACCACGACGGCGCGGCCCCAGAGCGTGCGGTCGGGACACAGCTTTCCGCGCTGTTCGCGTGGCCACACGACATCGGCGTTGTGCGCGCGGGCGATCGCGGTCACGTGCTTCTCGATCAGCGGGCGAGCCAGGGACCCCACGAGCGGATACCGGTCGTACAGCAACGCGTTGGCCTGCAGGGCGGGCAGGCAGTGCTCGTTGGCGAACTCGGCGCGCGCGTCGACCACGATCGATTCCGCCGCACCGGCCGCCAGGGCCCGCTCACGCAGCGCCGTGAGGTCGACGTCGGCCGCGCCGAGGTCGACGGAGACCGTGACCACGTCCGTCTCGCGCGCGAGGTGGGCCAGCGCGACCGAGCCGGCGGGGCCACCGGCGTAGGCGAGGACGGTGGTCACAGCTCCTCGCCCTCTGCCGAGCGCCGGGCGAGCGCGGTGAACCGTTCCGCGAGATCCCGGCCGCTCAACGGTTCGCGGGCGATGACGGCGACCGTGTCGTCGCCGGCGATGGAGCCGACGACCTCCTCCAGTGCGGCGCGGTCGATGGCGCTCGCGAGGAACTGCGCGGCGCCGGGCGGCGTGCGCAGCACGGTGAGGTTGCCGGACGCGTCGGCCGAAACGAGCAGTTCCGCGAGCAGCCGGGACAACCGCGACGTACCACCCTGCACCCCGCGCACCGGGCTGCCGTCCTCGGGGATGACGTAGACCGGCGCCCCCGAGTCGGCGCCGCGCAGCTTCACGGCACCGAGCTCGTCGAGGTCGCGCGACAACGTCGCCTGCGTGACCTCGATGCCCTCGGCCGCGAGCAGCTTGGCGAGCTCGGTCTGGCTGCGGATGGCCATCGTGGACACCAGCTCCGTGATGCGAGCCTGGCGCCCGACCCGGCTGCCGGTCATCGCCCGCTCTGCTCGAACAACCAGACCAGCAGCGCCTTCTGGGCGTGCAGACGGTTCTCGGCCTCGTCCCACACCGCGCTGGCCGGGCCGTCGAGCACCTCGTCGGTGATCTCCCAGCCGCGGTGCGCGGGCAGGCAGTGCAGCACGATGGCCTCGTCGGCCGCGCGCTTGAGGAGCTCGGCGTTGACCTGCAGCGCCCGGAACGGGCCGATGCGGTCGAGGCCGTCGTTCTCCTGGCCCATGGACGTCCAGGTGTCGGTGACCAGCACGTCGGCGCCCGCGACGGCGTCGTGCGGGTCGGTGAACACGGCCGCGCTGCCGCCGGTCTCGGTACCGCGGTGCTTCGCGTCGAGCATCACCTGCTGGTCGGGCTGGAAACCCTCGGGCGAGACGACGCGCACGTGCATGCCCGCGGTCACGCCGCCGAGCAGCAGCGAGTGGGCCATGTTGTTGGCGCCGTCACCGAGGTACACCAGTGTCAGCCCGGCGAGCTTGCCTTTGCGCTCGCGGATGGTCATGAGGTCGGTGAGGACCTGGCACGGGTGGAACTCGTCGGTGAGCGCGTTGACGACCGGCACCGACGCGACCGACGCCATGGAGTCGATGCGCTTCTGCGCGAAGGTGCGCCACACGATGCCGTCGACGTAACGCGACAGCACGCGCGAGGTGTCCTCGATGGTCTCCTCGCGGCCCAGCTGCATCGACCGGCCGTCGACGATCACCGGGTGCCCGCCGAGCTGGCTGATGCCGACCTCGAACGAGAAGCGAGTACGGGTGGAGTTCTTCTCGAAGATCGCCGTGACCGTCTTGCCGGCCAGGATCTTGTTGCCGAGCGGGTCGGCCTTCAGCGCATCGGCGAGGTCCAGGAGCGCGGCCTGCTCGGCGGGGCTGACGTCGTCGTCGCGGAGGAAGTGGCGAGGCATCAGTTCGGATCCTTCGTGGTGGTGGAGTCGAGCGCGTCCGGGAGTGCGGTCAGGAAGGCCTGGGCCTGCTCGGCCTCGAGCACCAGCGGCGGGGCGAGCCGGATGGTGTCCGGTGCCACGGGGTTGACGAGGTAGCCGGCTTCCTGCACGGCCTTGGCGACCGCCGCGGACACCGGCTCGCGCAGCGTGATACCGAGCAGCAGCCCGGCGCCGCGCACACCGCTGACGAGCGGGTGCCCGAGTGCCTCGACGCCGGTCGCGATGTCCTTGCCCAGCGAGGAAACGTGGTCGAGCAGGTTGTCGCGCGCGATGGTGCGCAGCACGGCCAGCCCGGCAGCGCAGCAGACCGGGTTGCCGCCGAACGTGGTGCCGTGCTGGCCCGGCTTCAGCAGCTCGCCCGCCGGGCCGATGCCGATCACGGCGCCGATCGGCAGCCCGCCGCCGAGGCCCTTCGCGAGCGTGATGAGGTCGGGGACGATGCCCGTCTGCTGGAAGGCGAACCAGGTGCCGAGCCGGCCGATGCCGGTCTGCACCTCGTCGAGCACGAGCAGCGTGCCGGTCGCCTTGGTGATCTCGCGAGCCGCCTGCAGGTAGCCGTCGGGCGCGGGGATCACGCCGGCTTCGCCGAGCACCGGCTCGAGGAACACGGCGGCGGTGTCGGTGTCGACGGCCGCGCGCAGCGCTTCGACGTCGCCGAACGGCACGTGTGTGACCCCGGGGACCAGCGGTGCGAACGGTTCGCGCTTGCCCGGCTGGCCGGTGAGCGACAGCGACCCCATCGTGCGGCCGTGGAACGCGCCCTCCGCCGCGACGACCTTGGTGCGGCCGGTCAGGCGGCTGATCTTCAATGCCGCTTCGTTGGCCTCGGCGCCGGAGTTCACGAACAGGACCTTGGCCTGGCCGGTCAGCCCCGCGACGTCGAGCAGCGCCTCGGCGAGTTCCAGCGCGACCGGGTTCACGTACAGGTTCGACGTGTGGCCCAGCGTCGCGATCTGCTCGGAGACGGCGCGCACCACCTCGGGGTGGGCGTGGCCGAGCGCGTTGACCGCGATGCCGCCGACGAGGTCGAGGTACTCGGTGCCCTCGGCGTCCCACACCCTCGCGCCCTCGCCGCGGACAAGCGTCAGCCCGGGGGTGCCGTAGTTGTCCATCAGGGCCGACTGCCAGTGCTGCCGGCTCGCCTCGTTCGAGGTCGGGGTGGTCACGGGAGCTCCGTTCCTGTGTTTTCCGGGTAAAGGGTGGGCTCGGGGTAAACCATCGTGCCGACGCCGCGGGAGGTGAAGACCTCCAGCAGCACGGAGTGGGCGAGGCGCCCGTCGATCACGTGGGCGCGGTGCACGCCGCCGCGCACCGCGCGCACGCAGGCTTCCATTTTCGGGATCATGCCGCTGGCCAGCTCGGGCAGCATTTTCTCAAGGCGGTCGACCTGGATGCGGTCGATCAGCGACGAGCGGTCGGGCCAGTTGGCGTACAGGCCTTCCACGTCGGTGAGCACCACGAGCTTCTCCGCGCCCAGCGCCGCGGCCAGCGCGCCCGCGGCGGTGTCGGCGTTGACGTTGTGCACCACGCCGTCGATGTCGGGCGCGACCGTGGACACCACGGGGATGCGCCCGGCGTTGACGATGTCGAGCACCGCGTCGGGGTTCACCGCGGCGACCTCGCCGACGAGGCCGATGTCGACCTGTTCACCGTCCACAGTGGCCTGTTTGCGCTCGGCGGTGAACAGGCGCGCGTCCTCGCCGGAGATGCCGACGGCGTACGGGCCGTGGGCGTTGATCAGGCCGACCAGCTCGCGGCTGACCTGCCCGACCAGCACCATGCGGACGATGTCCATCGTCTCGGGCGTGGTCACGCGCAGGCCGCCCTTGAACTCGCCCTCGACCCCGAGCCGGGTGAGCATCGCGGTGATCTGTGGTCCCCCGCCGTGCACGACCACGGGGCGCAGGCCGGCGAGACGCAGGAACACCATGTCCTGCGCGAATGCCGCCTTGAGGGTGTCGTCGATCATGGCGTTGCCGCCGTACTTCACCACCACGGTGGCGCCGTGGAACCGCTGCAGCCACGGCAGCGCCTCGATGAGCACCCCGGCCTTCTCGGCCGCCGTCTCGAGCCTGTCGTCCGCGGAAATCAGGTCCTCCGTGCCGGTCATGAGGAGTAGGCGCTGTTCTCTTCGACGTAGCCGTGGGACAGATCGGTGGTGTAGATCGTGGCCTCGGCCGAGCCGACGCCCAGGTCGACGACGATCTCGATGGCGCGCCCCGACAAGTCGGCGGCCGAGCGGTCCGCGGCGGTGGTGCCGGACGCGAACAGCGTGACGCCGTTGATCGTGATCGACACCGTCTCGGGGTCGATGCGCGCGGGCGCGCGGCCGAGCGCCATGGCGATGCGGCCCCAGTTGGGGTCGGAGCCGAACAGCGCCGTCTTCACGAGGTTGTCCTCGGCGATCGTGCGGGCGACCACCACGGCGTCGTCCTCGGACGCGGCGCCGCGCACCGTGACGTCGACGTCCTTGGTCGCGCCTTCGGAGTCGGCGCGCAGCTGCAGCACGAGGTCGTGGGCGACGGCGGTGAGCTGCTCGGTGAGCTCGGCCTCCGTCGGCTCGACCCCGCTCGCGCCGGACGCGAGCACCAGCACCGTGTCGTTGGTGGACGTGCCGCCGTCGACGTCGAGCCGGTCGTAGGTGACGCGTGTGGCGGCGCGCAAGGCGCGGTCGAGAACTTCCTTGTCCGCCACGGCATCCGTGGTGAGAACCGACAGCATCGTGGCCAGGTTCGGCGCGAGCATGCCGGCACCCTTGGCGAAGCCGCCGACGCTCCAGCCGGCGTCGTGCTTCGCAAACGCTTGCTTCGGCTTGGTGTCGGTGGTCATCACGCCGGACGCCGCGTTCAGGCTCGCCTCGGCGCTCGCGTCGAGCGCCTTCACGGCACTGTCCACACCGGACAGCACCGCGGCCATCGGGAGCCGCTCGCCGATGAGGCCTGTGGAGCACACCGCGACCTCGATCGCACCGACGTCGAGGACCTCGGCGACCTTCTCCGCGGTCGCGTGCGTGTCCTGGAACCCGCCCGGGCCGGTCGCCGCGTTGGCGCCGCCCGAGTTGAGCACGACCGCCTTGAGCTTCTGCTGCTTCAGGACTTCCTGCGACCACAGCACGGGCGCGGCCTTGATCACGTTGCGCGTGAACACGCCCGCGGCGACGTCGAGCGGGCCGTCGTTCACGACGAGCGTGAGGTCGAGCGCGCCGGAGGCCTTGATGCCTGCGGCGACGCCGGCGGCACGGAAGCCCTTCGGGCCGGTGACGGTCACGGTGCCACTCCCACGGTGGAAAGTCCGGTGGTCTCGGGGAATCCGAGCGCCAGGTTCATCGACTGGACGGCACCGCCCGCGGTGCCCTTGGTGAGGTTGTCGATCGAGCAGATCACGACCAGCCTGCCCGCGTCGGCGTCCACGCCCACCTGGAGCTGGACGTTGTTCGACCCGAGCGTCGATGCCGTCGCGGGCCACATACCCGCGGGCAGCAGCTGCACGAACGGTTCGGCGTCGTAGGCCTTCTCGTACACCTCGCGCACGGTGTTCTCGTCGACGTCGCCGATCAGCGGCGCCGTCGCGGTGGTGAGGATGCCGCGTGGCATCGGGGCGAGCACGGGCGTGAAGGACACGGTCACCGGCTTTCCCGCCACGCCGGAGAGGTTCTGGGCGAATTCGGGGGTGTGCCGGTGCTTGCCCGCCACGCCGTACGCGCTGGCGGATCCCATGACCTCGGACCCGAGCAGGTTCGGCTTGAGGCTCTTGCCCGCGCCGGACGTGCCGGTGACTGCCACGACCGTGACGTCGGGCTCGACCAGGCCCGCGGCGAGAGCCGGGGCCAGGGCGAGCGAGCCGCCGGTCGGGAAGCAGCCGGGGACCGCGACGCGCTTGGTACCCACGAGCTTCTCGCGCGCGCCGGGCAGCTCGGGCAGGCCGTAGGGCCACTGCCCGGCGTGCTCGCCGCCGTACCAGCGCTGCCAGTCGGCCGGGTCGGCCAGCCGGTGGTCGGCGGCGAGGTCGACCACGAGCACGTCGGGTCCGAGCTGCGCCGCGACCTCGGCCGAGTGGCCATGGGGCAACGCGAGGAACACGACGTCGTGGCCGGCCAGCGTCTCCGCTGTCGTCTCGGCCAGCACGCGCCCGGCCAGGGGCGCGAGGTGCGGCTGGTGCGTGCCCAGCAGCGTCCCCGCGCTGCTCGCCGCCGTCAGCGCACCGATCTCGACTTCCGGATGGGTCAGCAACAGGCGCAACAGTTCACCGCCCGCGTAGCCGCTCGCGCCGGCCACCGCGATCTTCACCGTCATACGCATGATTATGCACGACCATGCAATCTCAAACAAACAGGATTCCGCTGGGCCAAGTGTGTTTCCTGCCATGCCGAGCCGGAGCCAGGCCGTCCGACCCGGTCGTCCGACCGTTGTCGCAGCTCCCGGCATCGCGGCGACCGGACTGTTCGCGCTTCACCCGTTCGAGTGGACTCGCCGGGGCCGTGCCCGCGGCCACGAGGGCCGCGGGCACGGCTGCTCATTCCTCCCCCTCGGCGGACTCGCGCAGGCTCGGCGGCGCGGGCAGGTGGTGCCCCGGCCGTTCCGGATCGCAGCCCACGCGCGGCAGGCGGGAGCGGATACCACCCGCCGTGCGCTCGAACCGGCGGGCCAGCTCGGCGACCGTGTCGCCCGCGAGCCACGCGGACTCCAGCTCCGCGTCGAGCTCGGCGCTCCACGGTTTCCCTTGCTGCGCGGGCCGTTCGCCCGATCTTCGGCGCGGCCCGCCTGCGAACGCGTGGAGGCTGCCGGCCAGGAGGTCGGCCACCGCGGCGACCACGGTGGTGTCGAGGTCGAGCCTGCCGTGCACGACGGACTCTCCGTCGGGCCCTTCGCCGCCCACGGTGACCGTGACGCGGCGCTGCTCGGCCGTCTCGCCCGGGCGGGCGACGACGGCGATCTGATACTGGACGTTTCCGGCCCGGACCTCGGTCCGATGCTCTTCGATGATCGTCATGGCGGCGAAGGTAGCGCCCACCCCCGACAGAATCCGCTCACGGCCCGTGCCCGGGCGGCTGCGCTCCGAAATTGTCGGACCTCTGTCGTAGCGTCCTCGAGCGATCACGAACAGCGAGCGAGGGGGATCGGTGGAAGGGCACGGATCAGTACCGGAGCACAGACGGAGGGTGCCCCGGTCCGGCGGACCGGACCGGGGCACCGGGAGGAAGGGATCAGAAGTGCGACAGCGCGCCCGTTTTGGCCTGAGCCTGGGCCGGCTCTGGTGCCTCGCTCTTCTGCTGCGCGTCCGCGGCCGCCGGGACCGGCGGTGGCACCGGGTCGCACTGCGCGTCGGAGTGGTTGCCCGAGGTGCGCTTCGGCAGCGCGCCGGTCGCGAGGTAGTCGGCGACCTTGTCGTCCACGCAGGCGACGCCGGACAGCGAGCCGGCGTGCGTGGTGCCGCCGGGGGCGCTGATCAGGCTCGACTTCGGGAACAGCTTGCGCACGGCGAGGCTGCCCGCGTACGGCGTCGCCGCGTCGAGCTCCTCGCTGATGAGCAACACCCCGCCGACCTTGCCGCCGTCGACCTTCACCGGTTTGCCGACCTTGGCGGGCCAGTCGCGGCAGGGCGCGTTGAACCACGCGTTGCCCCAGGTCTCGAACGGAGCGCGGAAGTAGGTCGTCCAGTTGTCGAGGCGCCAGCGGTTCCAGCCGGCCGGCCACTGCACGTCGGTGCACTGGACGGCGCTGTACACGGCGTACCCGTTGTCGTCACCGGGCGGGTTGGAGCTGTCGTAGAGCTTCTTGAGCGTCTGCCAGTCGCCGCGGTGCACCCAGCCGTCGAACGCCTTGGCCAGGTCCTCCCAGCCGAACACGTAGTAGCCGGCCTGCAGGAAGACGTCGGTCCACTCGTCGCCGCCGATCACGCCGCCGGCGGCGGAGCGGTCGAGCTTCTTCTGCTGGTCGTACCAGAGCTTCTCCACCGCGGCCTCGGTCTTGCCGAGGTGGTAGACGCTGTCGTACTTCGCGAGCCAGCCGAAGTAGATCTTGATGTTGCGGTCGAAGGCCACGTCCTGGTCCAAGTTGGCCTCGTACCAGACCTTGCCCGGGTCGACGTTGCCGTCGAGCACCATGCGGCGCACGTTCTTCGGGTACAGCGTGCTGTAGACCTGGCCGAGGTAAGTGCCGTAGGAGAAGCCGTAGTAGTTGATCTGCTTCTCCCCCAGCGCGAGGCGGAGGCTGTCCATGTCCTGCGCGACGTCGGTGGTCTTGATGTGGTCGAGGATCGCGCCGTTCTTCGCACACGCCTTCGCATAGCCCTTGGCCTTGGCGAGCCAGGTGCGCTCGAGCTGCGGCGTCGAAGGCACGTACGGCGGGCGGTCGTAGGAGAAGTAGCCGCCATCGCACGTCACGGCCGGCTTGCTGGAGCCGACGCCGCGCGGGTCGAAGCCGATCCAGTCGTAGCTCTCACCGGCGCCGTGCGGCACGTACTGACCGAGTACCGAGAGCCCGAGCCCGGAACCGCCGGGGCCGCCGGGGTTGACCAGCATCACGCCCTGGTCCTGCGCGGACTTGTGCTTGATCCGCGACACGGCGACCTGCACCTTGGTGCCGGAGGGCTTCGCGTAGTCCATCGGGACCACGAGGAACCCGCACTCGGCACCGGCGTTCTTCAGGCTCGTGGTCTGGCACGGCCCCCAGCTGATCGACGGCGGGGTGTAGCCCGGCTTCGCCGCCCCCGGCACAGCTGTGGCCGCCGGCGCGGCGGCCATCGTCCCGACCGCGACACCCGCGGCGGCCAGGACAGCAAGGATTTTCTTCACGGTGGCCCTCTTCGCTCGCGGGTTACCCGAATTGGTCGAAACTACCGACAACCCGGAACAATCTCCTCGCACGACACGAGTTGCGCCAGCCGTCGCCCGCCGGTGGCCGGCGCGGTGGAGGTGACCGCGGATGGGTGTGGACAAGGCGTTGATCTCGGCTGTCCGAACCGGACTCGCCGCCCGGTCGGACCCGGGGAAAGCGCCCGCCATGCAGGCCTACATGAAGTCGGCGATGCCGTATCGCGGGGTGGCCAAACCGGGGCGCGCCGCGCTCATGAAAGAGGTCCTCGCCGCCCACGTTCTGCCCGATCGGGTGAGTTTTTCAACGACCGTGCTGGCCCTGTGGCGCGACGCGGAATTCCGCGAAGAGCGCTACGCGGCGATCGACCTGTCGGGTCACCGCGCGTACCGGCGGTGGCAGGACCCGGACCTGCTCGGCCTCTACGAGGAGCTCATCGTGGACGGTGCGTGGTGGGACTTCGTCGACGAGGTCGCGATCCGCCGCGTCGGGCCGATCCTGCGGGAGTACCGCGCGGAAGTCACGCCGGTGCTGCTGCGCTGGGCCACCGACCCCGACCGCTGGCGGCGCCGCACCTCGGTCATCTGCCAGGTGTCGGCGAAAACGGACGTCGACCGCACCCTTTTGACGACGGCGATCGAAGCCAACAGCGCTGACCCGGATTTCTTTCTGAGGAAAGGAATCGGCTGGGCGTTGCGCGACCAGGCGAAAACGGATCCGGACTGGGTGCGCTCCTTTGTGCGCGACCACCCGGGGCTGTCACCACTGTCCACACGGGAGGCTGTGAAGAACCTGACCTGACAGCAACCCACGACCGGACGAAGGGAGGACCAAGCACGGAACAGGAGCCGACAGGACGACCGGAAGCCGAGCCGCCGAGGCGGGTACTCGGCGCAGGTACCGGGGCACGCAGCCGGGTCGCCACTCGCGGCGGAGGCCCGGGGCAGCGACCTGAGGCGGGCACCTGGGTGAGCGCCCGAGACCGGCACCCCGGGGCGGCCGCGCACAGCAACCGGGATGGCCGTTCGCGGCAAGCAGCCGCGGCAGTCACCCGAGACCGGCACCGGGGCAGGCGCCAGCGGCCAGCGCCCGGAGCCGGCACCGAGTGGAGAGCCGACAGTGGAGAGCCGGCGGCGGAGAAACGGCAGTGGGCCGGAAACTCCGCGGCGAGGCGGTGTCTCCGGCCCACTGGACCGAGATCGGTCAGGTGGTGCTGCGGGGGTCAAGCCCGCAGCGTCGCTCCGAAGCGGTCGCCGGCGGCGGAGACGGCGGCGTCGCGGGCCTTGGTGGCTTCGTCGACCGTCAGGGTGCGGTCCGGGGCCCGGAAGCGGAGCTTGTAGGCCAGGGACTGCTTGCCTTCGCCGATCTGAGTGCCGGTGTAGACGTCGAAGAGCGCGATGTCTTCGAGGAGCTCACCGGCGCCCGAGCGTAGGACCTCGGCGAGGTCGGCGGACGGGACGTCGGAGCCGGCGACCAGGGCGACGTCGAGCAGCACCGGCGGGTAGGCCGAGACCCTCGGTGCCGGGCGGGAGTCCGGCAGCGGGATGGCGTCGAGGTCGAGCTCCATGGCGACGGTGCGCGGCGGCAGGCCCAGGGCCTCGACGACCTTGGGGTGCAGCTCGCCCGCGTGGCCCACCGGCCAGTCGCCCACGCGCAGCTGGGCGCAGCGGCCCGGGTGCCACGGCGGGAGGTCGGCCGCCTGCACCGTGAGCTCCACGCCGGCGGCCTCGGCCACCAGGCGGGCGGCCTCGACGGCGTCGGCCCAGCCGGCCGGCTCGCCCTTCCCCCACCAGCCGGCGCGGCGGCGCAGGCCGGTGAGCACGACGGCGACGTGCACGGGCTGGGCGGGCACGGCGGCTTCCAGCACGGCAAGCTCTTCGTCGCTCGGCCGGTGCTCGACGCCGAGGTCCGGCACCTTCAGCTGGTGCGGCTTCGGCAGCACGACCTGGCCGATGTGGAAGAGCGAGACGTCCTTCATGCCGCGGGACACGTTGCGCTGCAGCGTGTCGAGCAGGCCGGGCAGGAGCGTCGTCGACATGCGGTCGTGGTCGGCTTCGAGCGGGTTGCGCACGCGGACGGTCTTGCGGCGCACGTCGTCCTCGGGCAGGCCGAAGGAGTCCCACACCGAGTCGCCGACGAACGGGAAGGGCAGGACCTCGACGTAACCCGCCTCGGCCAGAGCACGGGCGACACCGCGGCGGCGCTTCTGCTCTTCGGTGAGGCCACGGCCCGCGGGCGCCGCAGGCAGAACCGACGGGATGCTCTCGTAGCCCTCGAGCCGCAGCACCTCCTCGACGAGGTCGGCGGGCTGCACGAGGTCGGCGCGCCAGCTCGGCGGGTTCGCGGTGACCGAGGAGATGCCGGCGTCGCTGGTGCTCACCTGGACCTTGCAGCCGATCTGGGTGAGCCGCCGGACGGTGACGCCGCGCTCGTAGCGCACGCCCGCCACCTGGTCGGGCAGGTTGATCGGCATGGTGACCGGCGGCAGCGGCGCGACGCCGCCCTCGTCGGTGCGGCCGGGCTGGATGGCGCCCTCGCCGTACTGGCGCAGCAGCCTGGCGGCCAGCTCGACTGCGGCCGCGCACAGGCCCGGGTCGGTGAAGCGCTCGAAGCGCTTGGCCGCCTCGGAGAACAGCTTGTGGCGACGCGCCGTGCGGCTGATCGACGCGGGGTTCCAGTGCGCCGCTTCGAGGAGCACGTCGGTGCTCTCCGGGGTGATCTCCGTGCCGGCGCCACCCATGGTGCCCGCGAGCGAGATCACGCCGGAGTCGTCGGCGATCACGATGTCGTCGGCGTCGAGCGTGCGCACGACGTCGTCCAAAGTGGTCAGCTTCTCCCCCGTCTTCGCGCGCCGCACCACCAGGTCGCCCTGGATGGCGGTGGTCGCGAACGCGTGGAGCGGGTGACCGAGTTCGAGCATCACGTAGTTGGTGACGTCGACGGCCAGCGAGATCGACCGGATCCCGGCGAGCATCAGCCGGCGGCGCATCCACCAGGGCGACGGCGCCGTCGCGTCGAGACCCTTCACGCGGCGCAGCACGAACCGCGGGCAGCCTTCGGGGTCCTCGACCCGCACCGGCCACGCGTCGCCCTCGGCCTCGGGGATGTCGATGTTCGCGGGGTCGCCGAAGGGCACGTCGAGCGCGTTGGACAGCTCGCGCGCGAGGCCGCGGATCGACAGCGCGTAGCCGCGGTCCGGGGTCGGCGTGACCTCGATGACGGTGTCGGACAGACCCAGCAGCTCCTTGGCGTCGTCGCCAGGGCTCGCGGTGCCCGGCGGCAGCACGAGGATGCCGCTGTGGTCCTCGCCGAGGCCCAGCTCCTTGGCGGAGCAGATCATGCCGTCGCTGACCTTGCCGTAGGTCTTGCGCGCGGCGATCTCGAAGTCGCCCGGCAGCACGACGCCCGGCAGTGCGACCACGACGAGGTCGCCCTCGGCGAAGTTGGCGGCACCGCACACGATGCCGCGGGTCTTGATGCCGTGGGGGCCCTCGTTCTCGATGGGGCCTTCGTCGTCGTCCTCGTCGTCGTCCTCATCGGACGCGGCGGTGTCCTCTTCGGACTCCGGCTCCTCGCCGACCTCGACGCGGCAGAACCGCACCGGCTTCTTGAAGCCCGTCAGCTCCTCGATTTCGGCGACGCGCCCGACCACGAGCGGGCCGGTCACGGGGCCGAGCTCGCTCAGCTCGTCGACCTCGATCCCGATCCGCACGAAGGCGTCGGCCAGGTCCTGGGGCGTGACCTCGTCACCCACGTCGAGGTGCTCGGTCAGCCAGCTCACCGGGACTCGCACTACGCCTCCGTTCCGAAGGGAAGGGTGAACCGGACGTCGCCTTCGACCATGTCGCGCATGTCCGGGATGCCGTTGCGGAACTGCAGGGTCCGCTCGATGCCCATGCCGAACGCGAAGCCCGAGTACACCTCGGGGTCGACGCCGCACGCGCGCAGCACGTTGGGGTTGACCATGCCGCAGCCGCCCCATTCGACCCAGCCGGGGCCGCCCTTCTTCTCCTCGAACCACACGTCCACCTCGGCGGACGGCTCGGTGAAGGGGAAGAAGTGCGGGCGAAGCCGCGTCTTGGAGCTCTCGCCGAACATCGCGCGCGCGAACGCGTCGAGCGTGCCCTTGAGGTGGGCCATGGTGATGCCCTTGTCCACGGCCAGGCCCTCGACCTGCGTGAACACCGGCGTGTGCGTGGAGTCCAGCTCGTCGGTGCGGTAGGTGCGGCCCGGGCACACGACGTAGACCGGCAGGTCGCGGTGCAGGAGACTGCGGGCCTGCACCGGCGAGGTGTGCGTGCGCAGCACCAGGCCGGAGTCCTCTTCGCCCACGTAGAACGTGTCCTGCAGCTGGCGCGCGGGGTGGTCCTTGCCGAAGTTCAGCGCATCGAAGTTGAACCACTCGGCCTCGAGCTCGGGCCCTTCGGCGACCTCGTAGCCCATCGCGATGAACGCGTCGGCCACGCGCTCGGACACGGTGCTGATCGGGTGCCGGGCGCCGCGCGGGATCTGGTCCCACGGCAGCGTGACGTCGACGGCCTCTTCGCGCAGCACGTGCTCGTCCCGCTCGGCCTGCAGCACCGCGCGGCGCTCGTCGAACGCGGCTTGGACGGCCTGGCGGGCCTCGTTGACCCGCTTGCCGGCGTCGGCCTTCTCCTGCTTGGACAGCGCGCCGATGGCCCGGCGCGCGAGCAGCAGCGGCGCCTGGTCCCCGAGGTGCGCCGGCTTGACGGCGGCGAGCGCCTCCAGGTCGGTGGCACCCGCGAAGGCCTCTTCGGCCGCCTTGATCGCCGCACGCAGGGTTTCCGGTGCGAGCACGTCGACCGGCTTGTCTGTGGCTCCGGACATGACTCCTCGGCGTCCGCTGGGACGGGTTGAGCGGCAGCGCACGGGCAGGAAGCCGCACGTGCACATCGGGCAGCCCAGTCTAGGGGATCGGCCACCGGCCCCGGCCGCTCACCCTCCGCTAAGGAGCCCGCCTCCGCACCGGCCGCGATCGGCCGCGCGCGACGGCGCCGGTCAGCGGTGCGCGGCCATCGCGGCCGTGTACACGCAGACAGCGGCCGCCGTGGCCAGGTTGAGGCTTTCGGCTTTGCCGTACAACGGGATGCGGACGGCGGCGTCGGCCGCCGACAGGACGGCCGGGGACAGGCCGTGCGCCTCATTGCCGAAGATCCACGCGACCGGGTCACCGAACGTGATCTCGTCGAGCGAAGTGTCCGCGTAGCCGTGGGCGGCCAGGGTGCGCAGGCCGGCGGCGCTCAGCGACGTAAGCACCGACGGGATGTCACGCTCGCGGGCCAGCGGGACGTGGAAGGTGCTGCCGGCGGCGGCGCGGACGCTCTTGCCGTTGTGGGGGTCGACGGTGTCGCCCGCAAGGATCACGGCGTCGGCGCCCGCGGCGTCGGCGACGCGGATCACGGTGCCGGCGTTGCCGGGTTCGGCGACGTCCACCAGGACGACCACCAGTCGAGCACCGGTCAGCACCGTCGAGAGTGGACGGTCGACCAGGGCGCACACGGCCACGAGGCCTTGCGGGGTCACGGTTTCCGACAGGCCGTCGGCGGCGCGGTCGGTGATGAGCGAAACGGCCACACCCGCCGAGGAGGCGGCGGTCATCAACTCGGGGTGCGCCGAAGCCGCGCGTTCCGTGGCGAACAGCTCGAAAACGGTGCCGTGGGCCAAAGCGGCCTCGACGGCGTTGACGCCCTCAGCCAGGAAGCGGCCGGTCTTTTCGCGTTCCGCGCGGCGCGTCAGTTTGCGCGCAGCAACGACCCGGGGGGTCCGTTCGGTGAACGGGACCGCCCCGGGTCGCGGAAAACTGCCGGTCAGGCCGACTTCGCTTCGCCGGTGTTGACGTTCGCCTTGGCGAGCTCGGCGAGCGCCGTGAAGGCGGCAGCGTCGTTGACCGCGAGGTCCGCGAGGATCTTGCGGTCGACCTCGACACCGGCGACCTTGAGGCCCTGGATGAACCGGTTGTAGGTCACGCCGTTGGCCCGAGCGGCCGCGTTGATACGGGTGATCCACAGCTGGCGGAAGTCACCCTTGCGCGCGCGGCGGTCGCGGTAGGCGTAGTTGAGCGAGTGAAGCGTCTGCTCCTTGGCCTTGCGGTACAGCCGCGAACGCTGGCCGCGGTAGCCGCTGGCCAGTTCGAGAGTTGCGCGACGCTTCTTCTGGGCGTTGACCGCCCGCTTGACGCGTGCCACTGGTCCATCCTGTCGGTTTCAGGGGGCGCGGAGACCCCGGAGTGATGTGGTGCGAGTACGGGGAGAGTCAGATCCCGAGCAGGCGCTTGACCCGGCCGGCCTCGGTCTTGGAGAGCTCCGTGGTGCCCTCGAGACGGCGGGTGAGGCGGTTGGACTTCTTCTCCATCAGGTGCCGGCGGCCGGCCTTCTGGCGGCGCAGCTTGCCCGTGCCCGTCACGCGGATCCGCTTGGACGTACCGCTGTGCGTCTTCATCTTCGGCATGGTTGTTCTGTCCTCTTCCGTGCGGCGGCACACCGGTCCCCCGGTGTGCCGCTGACTGTGCTGGTCGGCGCTGCGGGAGGCGTTACGCCTCGGGCACCTCGGCCTCGGCCTTGACGGCCTTGGGCTTCACGTTCTTGTGCGGGGCCAGCACCATGATCATGTTGCGACCGTCCTGCTTGGGCGACGATTCGACGAAGCCCAGCTCGGTCACGTCGTCGGCCAGCTTCTGCAGCAGCCGGAAACCGAGCTCCGGCCGGGACTGCTCGCGACCGCGGAACATGATCGTGACCTTGACCTTGTTGCCTGCCGCCAGGAACCGCGACACGTGACCCTTCTTGGTCTCGTAGTCGTGCTGGTCGATCTTCGGACGCAGCTTCTGTTCCTTGATGACGGTCAACTGCTGGTTGCGGCGGGACTCGCGGGCCTTCTGCGCGCTCTCGTACTTGAACTTGCCGAAGTCCATGAGCTTGCATACGGGCGGGCGGGCCTGAGGCGCGACCTCGACGAGGTCGAGATCGTTCTCCTGTGCCAGCCGCAGCGCATCTTCGATCCGGACGATGCCGACCTGCTCGCCGTTGGGTCCGACGAGCCGGACTTCCGGCACCCGGATACGTTCGTTGATGCGTGTCTCGGAGCTGATGGGGCCTCCTTGGTCCGAGTGACTACTTCTCTTCTCGACCTGGTGCCCACATGACTCAGGCCCCGTCTCCGGCATCCTGCCGGTTCACGGGGCCCGCTCTGTCTCCGATCGCGCCCGATCACCAGGATCGAACGCTTCGCCGAAATGACAGATGTACCGACATCCACCACTTCGGCGAGACCGGACCCGGACACCTGAAGCGGTGACGCGGGTGGGAGCGGGGCTCCACTTGCCGCCCCCGATTCCTCAGGGGCTGGTCGCTCGTGGAAGGGTACCAGACGTGTCAGAACAACCTTCGCCGCAGCCCCCGTATTCCCCCCATCAGCCCCCCTACTCCCCGGACGTCCGCGACCTTGAGGACATCCCGAGCGTCGAGGTGATCAGCCGCGCGGCCGTGATGCTGATGTCGGCCGCCGCCGAACGCCTGGGCCTGGCCGACGCCGACCCGGACACCTCGCCCCACCGCGACCTCGACGAGGCGCGCCGGCTCATCACGGCGCTGGCCGGGCTCATCACGTCGTCCGTAGAGTACCTGGGCCTGCACGCCGGCCCGCTGCGCGACGGGTTGCAGTCGCTGCAGAAGGCGTTCCGCGAAGCTTCCGCCGTCCCCGACGCGCCGGGCCAGGGCCCGGGCGAGAAGTACACCGGCCCGGTCTACTGACCGTCGCTTCCGAGGCCCGTCCGCCACCCCGCGGACGGGCCTTCGTCGTCCCGGAGTCCCGAAGGCCTTGTCGAACAGCTCGAAAGACATCTAACATGTTAGATGTGAGTCCGCTTCCCAAAGTCACCCGGCCGCTGCTGCGCGACGAGGCCTACGACCGCATCCGCCAGGCCATCATCGACGGCAGCCTCGCGCCCGGCACCCCGCTGCGCGACGCCGACCTGGCCGAAGAGCTCGGCCTGTCGCGCGCTCCCGTGCGCCAAGCCTTGCTGCGCCTGGCCGGCGACGGGCTCGTCGAGTCCAAGCCGCAGAGCTACACACGCGTGGCCGCGATCGCGGGCGACGAGGTGCGCGACGCCGTTCAGCTCGTCCGCGCGCTGCACGAGTTCGCCATCCGCCAGGCCCTTCCCCGGCTCGGCACCGAGCAGGCCGCCGCTATGCGCGCGGCCAACGAGCGCTTCGCCGCAGCGGTCGGTTCGGGTGACGTCGCCGCGGCGATCGCCGCCGACGACGAACTGCACGACGTGCCCGTACGCGCGTGCGGCAACCGCGCCGTCGCCGCGACGCTCGAGCGCTACACCCCGCTGCTGCGCCGGCTCGAGTACGCGCGCTTCAGCTCCCTTCCCGCGCACCGCTCGATCCGGCGGCACACCGAACTCGTCGACGCGATCGAAGCCGGAGACGCCGAAACCGCCGCCGCCGTCACCTCGACCATCTGGTCCGACCTCGAAGCCAGCCTGGAAACAGCCGAAACCCTGGAGACCCCGTGAGCCTCGCCGACTTCCCGCGTTTCCCGCTGATGATCGGCCCGTCGCCGATCCACCGGCTCGACCGCCTCACCGAGCACCTCGGCGGCGCGGCCGTGTGGGCCAAACGCGAAGACCTCAACTCCGGTCTCGCCTACGGCGGAAACAAAACCCGCAAGCTCGAGTACCTCGTGGCCGACGCGCTCGCCCAGGGCGCCGACACGCTCGTCTCCATCGGCGGCGTGCAGTCCAACCACACCCGTCAGGTCGCCGCGGCCGCGGCCCGCGCGGGCCTGAAAGCCGTGCTGGTGCAGGAAAGCTGGGTCGACTGGCACGACCCGCTGCACGACAAGGTCGGCAACATCCAGCTGTCGCGGATCCTGGGCGCCGACGTGCGGCTTGTCGAGGCCGGCTTCGGCATCGGCTTCAAGGAGAGCTGGGAGCAGGTCCTCGCGGAGGTCCAGGACGGCGGCGGGAAGCCGTACGCGATTCCGGCCGGCGCGTCCGACCACCCGCTGGGCGGGCTCGGCTTCGCGGGCTGGGTCGCGGAGCTGGAAGAACAGGAGCGCGAGCTCGGCGTTTTCTTCGACACCGTGGTGGTCTGCTCGGTCACCGGGAGCACTCAGGCCGGGATGGTGGCGGGCGCCGCGCTGAGCGGACAACCCCGCCGGATCCTCGGGATCGACGCGTCGGCCAAGCCCGCAGAGACGCGCGAGCAGATCACCCGCATCGCCAAGAACACCGCGGAGCTCATCGGCGCACCCGGCATCGGCGACGTGCTCCTCGACGAGCGCTACCACGCCGGCGTCTACGGCATCCCCGACGAGTCCACACTGGACGCGATCCGCACGGCGGCGCGGCTCGAGGGCATGATCACCGACCCCGTGTACGAGGGGAAGTCCATGGCCGGGCTCATCGATCTCGTCCGCTCCGGTGAGATCCCCCGCGAGTCGAATGTGCTCTACGCGCACCTCGGCGGCCAGCCGGCGATCAACGCCTACACGAGCGTGCTGGGCTGACCCGGGCGCCTGGGCCAGCCACCCCGGCGAGCCCAGGCGAACCCGGCAAAACTCAGTGCACCGAACTCAGTCGAGCACGCAGAGCACGTCGATCTCCACGAGGAGACCGGCGGGCAGGCCGACGTAGACCGTGGTGCGAGCCGAGTGCGGGCCGTCGCCGATCAGCTCGTTGTAGACCTCGTTGAACGGTGCGAAGTGGCTCGTGTCGGTGAGGTACACGCGCACCATCACCGCGTCGGCCCAGCCCGAACCGGCCTCGGTGAGCAGGGCCTCGATGTTCTTGGACACCTGCCGCGTCTGCGTCGCGATGTCGTCGCCGACGACCGCGCCGGTCGCGGGGTCGAACGCGACCGTGCCCGCGACCTGCAGGATGTTGCCCTTGCGGACGGCCTGCGAGAACTTCGCCGGCGGCTTCGGCGCGTTCTCGGTCGTGATCGCCGTCTTGCCCATCATTACCCCTTTCCGTTCCCCGTCCATCCACTGTGGACGGAAGCCTCGTCGGTGGCGGCCCTCAGCTCGGGCACGAGCGCGAGCAGGCCGTCGTAGTCCAGCAGCACCTTCGGCACCGACATCGACGCCGCGGCCAGCACCTCGCCGCCCGCGCCGCGCACGGGGGCCGCGATGCAGTGGATGAAGTCCTCGTGCTCGGCGTTGTCCACGGCGTAACCGCGTTCGGCGACCTTCTCCAGTTCCGCCAAGTACGCCTCGGGTGAGGTGATCGTGTTCGGCGTGAGCACCACGTAGTCCAGCGAACGCGCGATCTCCTCGCGCCGCGCCCGCGGCATCGCGGCCACGAGCACCTTGCCGACGGCGGTGCAGTGCAGGGGCGCGCGTTTGCCGATGCGGGAGTACATCCGCACGGAGTGATGGCCTTCGAACTTGTCGATGTAGACGACTTCGCCGTCCTCATAGGACGCGAGGTGCACGGTGTGCCCGGTGCGGATGTTGAGCGCCGCGAGCGAGTCGTGGGAGCTGCGGCGCACGTCGTGGTCTTCCAGCGCCTGGTTCGCGAGGTCGAACAGCGCGCTGCCGAGGCGGTAGTGGCGGGTTCCCTCGCGGCGCACGAAGTGGTGCGACTCGAGTGTGCGCAACAGCCGCAGCACGGTCGTCTTGTGCACGCCGATCTCCTCGGCGAGCTCGTCCAGCGTCTTCGCGCCGCGGGCGAGCCCGGCCAGCACGGTCAGCGCCCGGTCCAGGCTCTGGCTCACCTCACCACCACACCCTCTCCCGTCAGGCGGGCCGCGCTCCACTCTTCGGCGTCCGCGCGCAGCAGCGTATCCACCACAGGGGCGGGCAGGGGCACGCCGACGTCGTCGTGGGTCAGCAGGGTCGCGGCGGCCTGCAGGTGCCCGCGGCGCAGCCGGGTCGACGGGTCGGCGCCGCGCAGGGTGGCGGCGAGGAACCCGGCCGCGAACGCGTCGCCCGCACCGACCGGCTCGATCACGTCCACGCGCAGCGCGGGTTCGAACACCGGCGCCGCCTCGCCTTCGACGAGCGTCGCGCCGCGTTCGCCGTGCTTCACCACGAGGGTGCGTGGCCCGGGCAGCAGCTTCCGCAGCCGCGCGGGGTCACCGGTCCCCCACACGCGTTCGGCCTCGTCGTCGCCGGTGAGCACGAGGTCGGCGCGCCCGGCCAGCTCCGCGAGCACGGAGAGGTCCTGTCCCAGCGCCGGCCGGTGGTTGACGTCGAACGACACGAGCCGCTCGCCGCGCGGGGCCTCCAGCACCGCGCGCACGAGCGCGAGGCAACTGGCCGACAACGCGGGCGTGATCCCGGACAGGTGCAGCACGCGCACGCCGCCGAGGTGCAGCCGGCTCACGAGGTCCGGTCCGAGCGCCGAGGCGGCCGAACCGGTGCGGTAATAACGCACCGGGCTTCCCTGGGCGCCGCTTTCCTTGACGTACAGGCCCGTCGGACGCGCCAGATCGATCTCGACACCGCTCACGTCGACGCCGGCCGAAGCGATCTCCCGCACCAGCGCGCGGCCGAACGGGTCGTCGCCGACCGCGCTCACCCACGCGCTCGGAACACCGAGCGCGGGCAGGTGGCACGCGACATTCGACTCGGCGCCGCCGAAGGTGCGCAGCCAGCTGCGCACCTGTTCGGGTGGGCCGGGTTCGGCCGGCACGAACAGGGCCATCGACTCGCCGATGCAGAGCACCTCGGGCGGGCTCGTCACTGACTTTCTCCCTGTTCCGTCACCCCGTTGACCTGTGGCGAACCGGATGCTACACCTATGTCGCGCATTTTGCGCAACGCCCGTTGCACTATACGCAACCATATTCGGTCCACGAGGTCTGAATCGATGAACAGCTCCGAGCACGCCGCCCTGGCCGCCGCCGTCCGCGCAGGCCGGGACGAGAAGATCGACTGGCGCTTCCGCTCGATCGCGCCCGCGCTGGCCGGGCTCACCCTCGACGAGGCCGCGGCCCGGCGCGCGAACCTGTTCGCCGACGGCTTCTTCGGCCCGTTCGTGGTGCTCGACGCCGCGGCGCTGGAGCACAACCTCGCCACCATGGCCGCGTGGTGTGACGGGCACGGGATCGCGCTCGCGCCGCACGGCAAGACCACGATGGCGCCCGAGCTGTTCGCGCGCCAGCTCGAGCACGGCGCGTGGGGCGTCACCGCCGCCAACGCCGGGCACCTGCGGATCTACCGCGCGTTCGGCGTCTCGCGGATCCTGCTGGCCAACCAGCTCGTGGACCCGGCGGGCCTGCGCTGGCTCGCGGCCGAGCTGGCGGCGGATCCGACGTTCGAGTTCGTGTGCTGGGCCGACTCCGTGCGGGGCGTCGAGCTGATGACCGAGGCGCTGGCCGGTTGCGCGCGGCCGGTCGACGTGCTCGTGGAACTGGGCGGCGCAGGCGGGCGCACAGGGGTGCGCGACCCCGAGACCGCGCTGGCCGTGGCCGAGGCCATCGCCAAGAGCCCGGCGCTGCGGTTGCGCGGCACCGGCGGTTACGAGGGCGCGTTGTCGCACGACACCGACGACGCCGCCCTGACCAAGATCAGTTCCTATGTGGACACCCTGCGCGACTCGGCGATCGCGTTCGCGGAAAAGGGCCTGCTCGCCGAAGGCCAGGTGTACGTGACGGCCGGCGGGAGCGCGTACTTCGACCGTGTGGCCCAGGAGCTCACGAAACCGTGGCCGGACGGGATGGATGTGCTGCCGATCCTGCGCAGCGGCGCCTACGTGACTCATGACGACGGCTTCTACCGCGAGATCTCACCGCTCGGCGTGCACCCACGCCTGACCGGCGTCGCGCCGTTCCACGCCGCGCTGCACGCGTGGGCGCAGGTCACCTCGAAGCCCACTCCCGAGCTGGCGCTGCTCACCGCCGGCAAGCGCGATCTGCCCTACGACGAGGGTATGCCGGAGCCGCAGCTGCTGCGCAAGAACGGCGTCAACGCCGAGCTGACCGGCCACGCCGTGACGAAGCTGAACGACCAGCACGCGTTCCTCGCGCTGTCCGCCGGCTCGCCCGTCGAGGTCGGCGACTGGGTGCGGCTCGGGCTTTCGCACCCGTGCACGACGTTCGACAAGTGGTCGCTGCTGCCGGTGGTGGACACCGACGGCGAGACGGTCGTCGACTTCGTGCGGACGTGGTTCTGATGGATCTGGTCTTCCGCGGCGCCCAAGTCGCGGACGGCACCGGCGACCCGCTGGCCCGCCGCGACGTCGGCGTCACCGGCGACCGCATCACCGAGGTCGCCGAGCCGGGCTCGCTCACCGGAAAGCGCCTTCTGGACGCCGACGGCCTCGTGCTCGCGCCCGGGTTCATCGACATGCACTCGCACTCCGACCTGCAGCTGCTCACGAACCCGGACCATCTCGCGAAGGTCTCCCAGGGCGTGACCACCGAGGTGCTCGGCCAGGACGGCCTCTCGTACGCGCCGGTCGACGACACCGTGCTCGAAGCCCTGCGCCAGCAGCTCGCCGGCTGGAACGACGACCCGGCCGGCTTCGACTGGAACTGGCGCTCGGTCGGCGAGTACCTCGACCGGCTCGACAGCGGCGTCGCCGTGAACGCCGCCTACCTCGTGCCGCAGGGCACGGTCCGGATGCTCGCCGTCGGCTGGGAGAACCGGCCGGCGACCGACGCCGAGCTCGACCGCATGAAAGAGCTGATCGCGACCGGGCTCGAAGAAGGCGCTTTCGGGCTGTCCTCGGGGCTCACCTACACGCCGGGCATGTACGCGGACACGGCCGAGCTCGTCGAGCTGTGCCGCGTGGTCGGCGCGCATGGCGGCTACTACAGCCCTCACCACCGCAGCTACGGCGCGGGCGCGCTGGAGGCCTTCGCCGAGATGGTCGACGTTTCGCGCCGCGCGGACTGCCCGCTGCACCTCGCGCACGCCACGATGAACTTCTCCGTCAACAAGGGCAAAGCGCCGGAGCTGCTGAAGCTGCTGGACGACGCCCTCGACGCCGGCGGAGACATCACCCTCGACACCTACCCGTATCTGCCGGGCGCCACCTACCTGTCGGCGCTGCTGCCGAGCTGGGCCACCGAGGGCGGGCTCGACGCGACTCTCGCGCGACTGTCCGATGCGGACAGCCGTGAGCGGATCCGCGTCGAGATCGAGGAGACCGGCTCGGACGGCGCGCACGGCGTGCCCATCGACTGGTCCGGCATCGAGATCAACGGCGTGCGCCGGCAGAGCAACGCCGGCCTCGTGGGCCACAGCGTCGCGGAGTCCGCGCGGGCACAAGGTAAAACGCCCGCCGAGCTGTACTTCGCCACGCTGGTCGACGAGCGCCTCGGCACCTCGTGCCTGATGCACATCGGCCACGAGGAGAACGTGCAGGCGATCATGCGCCACCGCACGCACACCGGCGGTTCCGACGGCCTGCTCGTCGGCAACCGGCCGCACCCGCGGGCCTGGGGCACGTTCCCCCGGTACCTCGCCCGCTACGTCCGTGAACTGGGCGTGCTCGGGCTGGCCGACTGCGTCGCGCACCTCACCGGACGCGCGGCGCGGCGGCTGCGGCTCGCCGACCGGGGCCTCGTGCGCCCCGGGTACGCGGCCGACCTGGTGTTGTTCGATCCCGCCACGATCACCGACACCGCCACCTTCGAAAACCCGAGGCAGCCCGCCGAGGGGATCTCCCACGTTTTCGTGAACGGCGTCGCCGCGATCGAGGACACCCACCCCACCGGCGCCCTCGCCGGCCATTCCCTTCGTCACCCCGGGAGGGGCCGATGATCCACTGGCTGCAGACCACGACCGGCGGTCTGCTCACGCTCGCCGCGGTTTCGATCGCCGTCCTGCTCGTGCTCATCATCAAGGTCAAGGTCGAACCGTTCATCGCGCTGATCGTGGTGGGCGTGCTCACCGCGCTGGCCGCCGGGCTGCCGGTCGGCACACTGGTCGGCACCGCGCAGAAAACGTCGGACTCCTTGCTGGAAAAGGGGTTCGGCAGCATCCTCGGGCACATCACGGCGATCATCGGCCTCGGCACGCTGCTGGGGTCGATCCTCGAACGCTCCGGTGGCGCCCGCGTGCTGACCTCGGCGCTGCTGCGCTCCTTCGGCGAGAAACGCGCGCCGCTCGCGATGGGCCTGTCCGGCCTGATCTTCGGCATCCCGGTGTTCTTCGACATCGGCATCTTCGTGCTGGCGCCGCTCGTTTACGCCGCGGCCAAGCAGGGCGGCCGTTCGATCGTGCTGTACGCGATGCCGCTGCTGGCGGGTCTGTCGATCACGCACGCGTTCATCCCGCCGCACCCCGGCCCGGTCGCGGCGGCCGGGTTGCTGCACGTGGACCTCGGCTGGCTCATCCTGATGGGCGCGGTCTGCGGCATCCCGGCGTGGTTCGTCGGCGGCATCCTCTACTCGACGTGGATCGGCAAACGCGTGAACGTGCCGCTCGCCGAGGAATTCGCGAAGCTCGCCGGTGACGATGAGGACGAAGCCACAGACCCGCCTTCGCTCGGCCTGGTCAGCGGCATCATCGCGATCCCGCTCGTGCTGATCCTCGTGGGCACGTTCGGCAGCATCGTGCTGCCGAAGAACTCCGGCGCCGCCGGGGTCGCGGCCTTCCTGGGCACCCCGGCCATCGCGCTGACGATCGCGACGCTGCTCGCGTCGTGGCTGCTGGGCCGCCGGCGCGGCATGACGGGCGCGGACCTGGCGCAGCTGTCGACGAACGCGCTGCGCCCGGTCGCGATGATCCTGCTGGTGGTGGGCGCGGGCTCGTTCTTCGGAGCGGTGCTCTCGGCGACCGGCATCGGCAAGGCCGTCGCCGGCTCACTCGGCGACGCGGGCCTGCCGGTGATCTTCGCGGCGTACATCATCAGCTGCGGCATGCGCATCGCGCAGGGCTCGGCGACGGTCGCGATCGTGACCACGAGCGGCATCGTCGCGCCGACAGTGGTGGAGCTGCACTACTCGCAGCCGCAGCTGGCCCTGATCGTGATCGCGATCTCCGCGGGCTCGATCATCGCCTCCCACGTGAACGACGGCGGGTTCTGGATCGTGTCGCGTTACTTCGGTCTTTCCGTGCCCCAGACGCTGAAAACGTGGACCGCACTCGAAACGGTCCTTTCCGTCAGCGGCTTCGTCGTGGCAGCATTGATCATGGCAGTGGTCTGAACCACCTTCTGGTCCCCTCACCGTTGGGAGAAACCTCGATGGCCGGACTTTCCCGTCGCACGTTCCTCGGCGCCGCCGGCGCCGCCGGACTCGGCACCGTGCTCAGCACCCAGCTCGCGAGCGCCGCACCCGTCGCGTGCCCGCGAGACGCGGGAACCACCGCGTACGTCGGCAGCTACACCAGCACCCCACCGGCCGGACACGGCCTCGACGTCACAGGCCGCACGGGCACCGCGCCGGCGCTCACCCCGGTACGCACCGTCGCGGGCGTGCCCGACGCGTCGTGGTTCGACCGCAGCCGCGACGGCCGCACCCTCTACGTGACCAACGAGGGCGACCCGAACGGCGCGATCTCCGCGCTCGACGTCACCACGGCGACGAGCCCGAGGCTGCTCAACTCCGTGTCGTCGAAGGGCAGCGCGCCCACGCACCTGTCGGTGCACAGCAGCCAGAAGTACGTGCTGGCGGCCAACTACGGCTCGGGCAGCGTGGTCGTGCTGCCGATCCTGGCGGGCGGCAAGCTCGGCCCGGCCACCGACGTGCAGCAGCACACCGGGGCCGAGCGCGACGCGCACGCGCACCAGGTGGTGAACGACCCGACCGGCCAGTGGGTGCTGTCGGTCGACCTCGGCGCCGACTCGGTCTACGTGTACTCGCTCGACACCGGCAGCGGGAAACTCGCGCTGCACCAGCAGGTCGAGCTCCCCTCCGGCGCGGGACCCCGGCACCTGGCGTTCCACCCGAACGGCCGCTACGCCTACCTCGCGCAGGAGCTGCGGCCGGAGATCACCGTGCTGTCCTGGGACGCGGCGGCGGGCAAGCTCACGCCGCTCGCGGTCGTCCCGGCGGTGCCGGCCGGCAGTACCGGCGACCTGTTCCCCGGTGAGATCGCCGTGTCGAAGGACGCGAAGTTCGTCTACGCGACCGTGCGCGGTCCGAACACGATCGCCACGTTCTCGGTCTCCGGCGGCGGCACCACGCTGAAGCTGATGTCCGGTGTGGACACCGGGGGCAACTGGCCGCGCCACCTCGCGCTCTCGCCCGACGAGCGCTGGTTCTACGTGTCCAACCAGCGTTCGGGCACCGTCACCTGGCTGCCGCGCGACCCGGCCACGGGCCTACCCGGCGCGGTCGCCGGCTCGCTGGCCGTGCCGTCGGCCAACTCCGTTTTCTTCGCCTGACCCGGCGTTGCCCGCAGGCGGCGGACCGACCGGTCCGTCGCCTGCGGGCCCTACCCTCTGGGAGCTCAACGATGAGAGTGCGTCGTCCGTCCACCGTCATCAGTGTCGCCGCGGCGCTGGCCCTCCTGGCCGGCTGCGCACCCACGCAGTCCGCCCCGGCCGCGGCCGGCGGGGACGACCAGACCGGCACCCTGCGGGTGTGGCTGTTCGACGAGGCCAGCCGCGCGCCCAAGGAAGCGGCGGTGAAGGAGGCCATCACCGAGTTCAAGGCCGCGCACGCCGGCGTGGACGTCGACGTGCAGTGGGTGCCGGTCGAGGGCCGCGCCGACAAGTTCTCCGGCGCCTTCAACGACCCGTCGAACGCCCCGGATGTCGCCGAGTTCGGCAACACCGATGTGGCGAGCTACGCCCAGACCGGCGCGCTCAGCGACCTCACGGGCGACATCTCGTCGTGGAGCGAGGGCAAGGACCTGCTGCCCTCGGTGCTCGACACCGCGAAGTCGGGCGGCAAGACCTACGGCCTGCCCTGGTACACCGGCATCCGCGCTCTCTACTACCGGACCGACGTGTTCACCGAGCTGGGCCTCAAGCCGCCGGCCACCCTCGCGGAGCTGACCGACGACGCCCGCAAGATCCACGCCGCCAAGCCCGACCTCTACGGCATCTCGACCGGCGGCAAGTACACCTACGCGCTCCTGCCGTTCGTCTGGGCCAACGGTGGTGACGTGGCCAAGTCCGACGGTGGCAAGTGGACGTCCACTGTGGAATCCGCTCAGGCGAAGGCCGGCATCACCGCGTACGCGAACCTGCTCAAGGACGACATCTGCCCGCCCGCCGCGTGCGCGAACCTCACCGGCACGCAGAGCGTGACCGCGTTCGCCGGCGGCAAGGCCGGGATGACCATCGGCGGTGACTTCAACCGCAAGGCCGTGGAGCAGGGCGCGGTGAAGGGCAAGTACGCCGTGGTCCCGCTGCCGGGCACCACCCCGGGCTCGGTCGCGCCCGCGTTCGCCGGCGGCAACCTGCTGGGTGTGTTCGGCGCGAGCAAGCGCCACGGGCTCGCCGTGCAGTTCGCGGAGCTGCTGGCCGGGGCGAAGTACCAGGAGAAGATGTACAACGCCATGGGCAACCTGCCCACGCTGGAGAGCGTGCAGAAGAAGCTCGCGGCGAGCGACCCGACGCTCAAGCCGTTCGTGGACACCCTCGCCGCCGGCACGAAGTTCGTGCCGAGCACGCCCGGCTGGTCGAAGATCGACAGCCAGAACGTGCTGCCCACCGCCGTCCAGCAGATCGCGACCGGCGGCAAGGACGTGGACGGGGCGCTCGCCGACGCCACGGCGGCGATGAACAAGAACTTCGGCTGATGGTCACCCAGCAGCTGCCCGTCTCCGTCCCGGCTCCGGTCGCGCCCCGACGCGCGCGCCGGCGCCGGGACGGCCGGGCGGCCCTGATGTACCTGCTGCCCGCGGGCATCCTGCTCGCGGCGCTGCTGGTGTACCCGATCTACCAGCTGGTGCTGATCTCGTTCTACGACTACGGGCAGCCCCAGGCCGCGGGCGCGGCGCCGCTGGTGTTCCTCGGTTTCGACAACTACGCGGCGCTCCTCCAGGACGTGCAGTTCTGGACGGTGCTCGCGAAGACCGTCGGGTTCGCCGCCGCGTGCGTGATCGGCAGCCTCGTGGTCGGCACGGCGCTGGCGGTGCTGGCGTCGAGGGTGCGCGCGGTGCCGCGCACGCTGCTGTTCCTCGCGGCGCTCGGCGCGTGGTCGACGCCCGCGATCGCCGGCTCGTACGTGTGGCTGTTTCTCTTCGACACCGACTTCGGTCTCGTGAACGAGGTGCTCTCGGGCATCGGCTTCACGGGTATGGCGCACCACTCCTGGACGTTCGGCACCTTCGGCGCGTTCGGGCTCGTGGCGGCCGAGGTGGTCTGGTGCTCGTTCCCGTTCGTGCTGGTCACGATGTACGCCGGGATCAAGGCGATCCCGGAGGAGGTCCTCGAGGCCGCGTCGCTCGACGGCGCGTCGATGTGGCGCAGCACGTGGACGGTCGTGCTGCCGATGGTGCGGCCGCTGCTGATGATCGCGACGATCCAGTCGATCATCTGGGACTTCAAGGTGTTCACGCAGATCTACGTGATGACCAACGGCGGCGGCGTGGCGGGGCGCAACCTCGTGCTCAACGTCTACGCCTACCAGCAGGCCTTCGCCGGGCAGGAGTACGGCCTCGGCTCGGCGATCGGAGTCGTGATGACGGTGCTGCTCCTGTCGATCACCGGGCTGTACGTCCGGTCCCAGCGCCGGAGCACCGCATGGCTGTGATCAGTGCGCGGTCCTCCTCGAAAACCACGGGCCACCGCCGGGTGCGTCGGCCGGGCCGGCTCGTCGCGGAGATCATCACGGTCGTGGTGGCCGGGATCGTGGCGTTCCCGCTCTACTGGATGGTGCTCTCGGCGTTCAAGCCGGCGGGTGAGATCCAGACGGCCGACCCGAAACCGTGGACGCTCGCACCTTCGCTCGACAGCTTCCAGCGGGTGCTCACCGTGTCGGGCTTCGGCCGGTTCTTCGTGAACAGCCTGGTGGTCGCGCTCGCCGTGGTGGTGCTGTCGCTGCTGCTGTCCTTCCTGTCCGCGGTCGCGCTCACGCGGTTCCGCTTCCGCGGGCGCACGGTGCTGCTGGTGATGATCCTCGTGGCGCAGATGGTGCCGGTGGAGGCACTGACGATCCCGCTGTTCTTCCTGATGCGCCAGATCGGCGCGGTCGCGCCGGCGTTCGGGCTCAACGAGCTGGGCTCGCTCGTGCTGGTGCACCTGGCGTTCAGCCTGCCGTTCGCGATCTGGATGCTGCGCGGGTTCGTCGCGGCGGTGCCGGCGGAGCTGGAGGAAGCGGCGAAGCTGGACGGCGCGTCACGGATGCGCTTCACCTGGCAGATCCTGTTCCCGCTGGTGGCGCCCGGCTTGGTCGCCGTGAGCGTGCTGGCGTTCATCCACGCGTGGAACGACTTCCTGTTCGCGAAGACGTTCATCATCTCCAAGACCGAGAACCAGACGCTGCCGCAGGCGATCCTGGTGTTCTTCAAACCGGAGGAGACCGACTGGGGCGCGGTGATGGCGTCGTCCACCCTCATGACGATCCCGGTGCTGGTGTTCTTCGTGCTGGTGCAACGCCGGCTCGTCTCCGGGATGTCCGGCGCGGTGAAAGGCTGATCATGCCCGGGTTCGACACTCTGCTCCCCCGTCCCGTCTCCGTCACGGAGGTCCCGGGCGCGTGCCCGTGGCCGGCGCCGGTCACCGTGCGGCCGGCGCCGGAGCTGCCCGCCGAGGGCTACCGCCTGACGATCACGCCGCGCGGCGTCACGCTGGCGGTCGCCGACGCGGCGGGCGAGGTGTACGGCCGGCAGACGCTGCGCCAGCTCGCCGGGCCGGACGCGTTCCGGGCGGCGTCGATCCGCACTGGGCTGACGCTGCCGTGCGGCGTGGTGGACGACCACCCGCGGTTCGGGTGGCGCGGCTGCCTGCTCGACGTGGCGCGGCACTTCCGCACGAAGGCCGAGGTGCTGCGGTTCGTCGACCTGCTGGCGGCGCACAAGCTCAACGTGCTGAACCTGCACCTGACCGACGACCAGGGCTGGCGGATCGAGGTGCCGCGGTTCCCGCGGCTGACCTCGGTCGGCGGCTGGCGGCGTTCGTCGATGGTCGGGCGCCACGACGGCCCCGAGCGCGACGGCCGTCCCCACGGCGGGTTCTACACCACCGACGACCTGCGGGAGATCGTCGCGTACGCGGCTTCGCGGGCCGTGACGGTGGTGCCGGAGATCGACGTGCCGGGCCACGCCCGCGCGGCCATCGCCGCGTACCCGAAGCTCGGCCCCGATCCCGACGCGGACTGGGAGGTGTGGACGTCCTGGGGCATCAGCACCTCGCTGCTGGATCCTTCGGAGTCCACTTTGGACTTCTTCCGCACCGTGTTCGACCACGTGCTGGACATCTTCCCCTCGCCGGTCATCGGCCTCGGCGGCGACGAGGTGCCGGGCGCGACCGAGGCCCACGGCCGGTTCGTCCGCGAGATCGCCGCGCACCTGGCTTCGCGCGGCCGGCAGGCGCTCGGCTGGGACGAGGTGCTCGACATCGACGACCTCCCGCCCATGGTGATCGGCGCCTGGCAGGACGAGGCGCGCGGCGAGCTAGCCGCGTCGCGGGGTCACGACGTGGTGCTCTCCCCGGAAGACCGCGTGTACCTCGACCACCGCCAGTCCGCCCACCCGGACGAGCCCATCGCCGTCGGCTACCTGCGCACGCTGGAGGACGTCTACACATACGAACCGGCGTTGACCGGTCCCCGCCTGCGCGGCGCCCAGGCCCAGGTCTGGACCGAACACCTCGACACCGCCCGGCGCGTGGACTACGCGGCTTTCCCCCGGCTGAGTGCGTTCGCGGAGCTGGCGTGGAGCACCGGCCCCCGCGACTTCGCCGAGTTTCTGCCGCGGCTGCAAGAGCACCACCTGCCGCGGCTCGACGCGCTGGGGGTGGAGTACCGGCCGCTCGACGGGCCGCACCCGTGGCAGACCCGGCCAGGCGTGCCGGGGCGGCCGCGCTGAGTCCTAGCGCCGCCCGCGGTCCGGCCTGACCACGTGCGGCCCGGGCTTCCCGTCCGGCAGCGCGCTCACCGGACGGACACCCGTGGCCCACCACCAGAACGCCGCTCCGACCACCGCCACCAGCAACCCGCCCACCATCAGGACGACGGCGAGCCACACAACCGACGCCGACAGCGCGGCCATGCCCCCGACCACGGCCAGCACCCCGGCAAAATACACCAGCGCCCACGCCAGCAGCGACTGTCGCACCTTCCGGGCGGCCGCGACACGCAGCCGGAGTTCGGCGCCGCACCAACCGCAGACGGCTGTCGCCGAGGTGTACCCGGTCGCGGGGCGCCGGACGGTGAGCGGCGAGGTACGTTCGCCGCCTTCGGTGCTCCGCTCGTGCGCGAGGTGCCGCAGTCGCAGCCGTGGGCGCGGGTCTCGCTCCACCGGTTTCCCCTTCGTCGGGCTGGTTCGCGGCGACCGTACCGCGCGCCCTGCCGAGCTGTGTAGAGCGTTATACAGAACAGTGAGCGAACAACCATCCGGGTGAAACCGGGCGATTCGCCCCACGCATCCGGGTGCGACCAAGCAGCAGCTGACCCGCGGCGTTGAGCGCGGCTCGTTTTGACGGCAGCGGCCCGTACGGCGCTAAGCCGGGCCGTGGCGGTACCAGACCTCGGGCCGGCCGACCTGGCCGTAGCGGGGCTCGCGGTGGGCCAAGCCGTTGTCCGCCAAGTACTCCAGGTAGCGGCGGGCCGTGACGCGCGAAGCGCCGATCGCGCTCGCCGCGCCGGCGGCGGAGAGTCCTTCGGAGGTGGCGGCGAGGGCGGCGGTGATGGCTTCGAGCGTCTCGGCGCTCATGCCCTTCGGCAGGGCGTGCTGCTCGCTCGTGCGCAGCGTGGCGAGCGCGCGGTCGATCTCGGCCTGGCCGGTGACCTCGCCCGAAGCCTGGTGGAACTCGGCGTAGCGCTCGAGCTTTTCCCGCAGCGAAGCGAAAGTAAACGGTTTCAGCAGGTACTGCACCACGCCCACCGACACCGCCGCCTTCACCAGCGCGAGGTCGCGCGCCGAGGTCACCGCGATGACGTCGATGGGCAGGCCGGCCGCGCGCAGGGAGCGGCACACGGCGAGGCCGTGGGTGTCGGGCAGGTAGAAGTCGAGCAGCACGAGGTCGACGGGTTCGCGTTCGCAGAAGCGCAGCGCGTCGCCGCCGGAGTGGACCACGCCGGCGACGCTGAAGCCGGGCAAGCGCTCCACGTAGAGCCGGTGGGCCTCGGCGGCCACGGGCTCGTCCTCCACCACCAGCACGCGGATCACCGCAGCGCCTCCTGCCTCGGCAACCGGACCGTGAACACCGCACCGCCGTCCCGGCCGACGTCCACGCCGCCGCCGTAGCGGCGCACGGCCTGGACCACCAGCGCGAGCCCGAGCCCGTGGCCCTCGCCCGCCTTCGTGGACCAGCCGCGGCGGAACATGTCCTCCACAGCTTCCTCCGGTACGCCCGGGCCGTTGTCGGCGACCCGCAGCAGCAGCCCGTCCTCGTCGGTCCGCGCGGTCACAACCACGGCGGGCCGGCCGCTCGCCCCGCGCGCGGCGGCGTCGATGCCGTTGTCGACGAGGTTGCCCAGGATCGTCACGAGGTCCCGGCCGACGATCTCCGGGCCGAGGTCCTCGATCACCGTGTCAGGGGTGATCGTGAACTCGACGCCGCGTTCGCTGGCTTCCGCGGCCTTGCCGAGCAACAGGGCCGCCAGCACGGGCTCGGACACCGCGCTCATCACGCGGTCGGTGAGCTCCTGGGCCAGGACGAGCTCGGCCGTCGCGAACTCCACCGCGTCCTCGGGCCGGCCGAGCTCCACCAGGGAAACGACGGTGTGCAGCCGGTTCGCCGCCTCGTGCGCCTGCGACCGCAGCGCCTCCGCGAGGCTGCGGGCAGTGGTGAGCTCGCCCGTCAGCGTCTGCAGTTCCGTGTGGTCGCGCAGGATCACCACGGTGCCCTGCGCGCGTCCGCCGGAGCGCACAACAGTGGTACTCACCACCAGCACGCGCGTGTCGGTGAGGTGCAGCTCCTCGGTGCGCGTCTCGGCGGACACGAACGCGGCCACCAGTTCCGGCGGCAGCCCCAGCTCGACCAGCGGCTGCCCGACCGGATCCGCGGTCAGGCCCAGGAGCGTGCGCGCACCGTCGTTGCACAGGCCGACGCGGCCGTCGCGCCCGACCAGCAGCACGCCCTCGCGCACGGAATGCAGCACCGCTTCGTGGTACTCGAACAGGTTGCTGAGCTCGCCGGGCGCGATCCCGCGCGTCTGCCGCTTGAGCCGGGCGCTCACGAGCCAGCCGCCGCACGCGCCGACGAGCAGCACCGCGGCCGCGACGCCGGCGAGCGGCCATACGCGATCGCGCAGCTCGGCGGAGATCGCGGCGATCGTGATGCCCACCGCCACGAGGGCGACGACGCGGTGGTTCGCGTCGAACACCGGCACCACGGCCCGGACCGAAGGCCCGAGCGAACCCGTGTAGGTCTCGGTCACCACACCACCCTGCTGGGCGGCGGCGATGTGGCCGAGGAACGGCTGCCCGATCAACGCCGGGTTCGGGTGGGTGTAGCGGATCCCCTGCGGGGTCATGATCGTGACGAAGTCGACCTCGGCGTCGGTCTGCACCCGCACCGCGTAGGGCTGCAGCACGGCCGTCGGGTCCGGTGTGGACACCGCTCGGGTCACACTCGGCGAGTCGGCGATCGCGTGGGCGACCGCCAGCGACTGGTCGCGCGCCCGGTCGGTCGTCGTGTGGCCGGCGTCGAGGTACGCGATGGTGATCCCGCCGCCCACGAGCACCAGCAGCACCGCCAGCTGGAGCACCAGCAGCTGGCGGGCGAGGCTCCAGCGGCTCGTCCGGGTCCGGGTGGGGGCAGGCACGTGCTCATACCAGCACACGCGGGCGCGGGGCAACACCCGGGTGGTGCCACGACCCTCGTGTACCACCGTCCGAACCGGACTGGACCTATCGTGCGAACTCAATGAACACAACGGTGACGCTGGTCATATCCTCCCCGCATAGTGACCGGCGTTCCACCCATTCCCCTACTGGAGGCAACGGTGCCGACACCGACCCCCGAAGCGGCCGCGCCCAAGCGCGACCGCACGCGTTACCTTTACCTGGCCGTGATCGTCGCCGTGGTGCTCGGCGCCGCGGTCGGCTTGATCTGGCCGTCGGTCGGCAAACAGCTCGCACCGCTGGGCACCGGTTTCGTCAACCTGATCAAGATGATGATCGCGCCGATCATCTTCTGCACCATCGTGCTGGGCATCGGCTCGGTCGCGAAGGCGGCGAAGGTCGGCAAGGTCGGCATCACCGCGCTGGTCTACTTCGTCGTGATGTCGACGTTCGCGCTCGCGATCGGCCTCATCGTCGGCAACATCCTGCACCCGGGCAGTGGTCTGCACCTCAACCCCGCCGACGTCACCAAGGTCCACGACCAGGCCAAGGGCGCCGAGGGTGGCGTCGACTTCGTGCTCGGGATCATCCCGACCTCGTTCGTCTCGGCGTTCACCGAGGGCCAGACCCTGCAGGCGTTGCTCATCGCGCTGCTGACCGGGTTCGCGCTGCAGAAGCTCGGCCGGCGCGGCGAGCCGATCCTGCGCGGCATCGAGCACGTGCAGCGCCTGGTGTTCCGCATCCTGTCGATGATCATGTGGGCCGCGCCCGTCGGCGCGTTCGGCGCGATCGCGGCGGTGGTCGGCGCCACCGGCTGGGGCGCGCTGCGCAGCCTGCTGGTGATCATGCTCGGCTTCTACGTCACCTGCCTGATCTTCGTCTTCGGCATCCTCGGCACGGTGCTGTGGCTGGGCGCACGGGTCAACATCCTCCAGCTGCTCAGGTACCTGGGCCGCGAGTTCCTGCTGATCCTGTCCACCTCGTCGTCGGAATCGGCGCTGCCGCGGCTGATCGCGAAGATGGAGCACCTCGGGGTGAGCAAGCCGGTCGTCGGCATCACGGTGCCCACGGGCTACTCGTTCAACCTCGACGGCACGGCGATCTACCTGACCATGGCGACCCTGTTCATCGCCACGGCGCAGGACCAGCCACTGGCGCTGGGCGAGCAGATCGGGTTGCTGCTGTTCATGATCCTCGCCTCGAAGGGCGCGGCGGGCGTCAGCGGCGCCGGCATCGCGACCCTGGCGAGCGGCCTGCAGTCGCACCGGCCGGAGCTGGTCGACGGCGTCGGGTTCATCCTCGGCATCGACCGGTTCATGTCCGAGGCCCGCGCCCTGACGAACTTCGCCGGCAACGCCGTGGCGACCGTCCTCATCGGATCGTGGATGAAGGAGTTCGACCGCGACAAGTCCCGTCAGGTCTTCGCTGGGTCCGCGCCGTTCGACGAAGCCACGCTGCTCGACGAAGCGCCCGCACCGGCCGAACTGCCCGCCACTGAGCCGCCCACCGACCGGGGCGAACCCGTCGGAGCCTCAGCGGGCAACTGAAGCCGTTCGCACCCCAGGGCTCCTTCCGGCCCACACTCCCCCCGCCGGGGTGCGAACACCCCCGTGTGCCGTGGTCGTGAGCGTCCCCCGTGCTCACGACCACGGCACACGCGTTTCTACTGCGCGTCGTAGACGTCGCGCGACACGGCGATCGCCTCGCGGTGGCGCTGCGCCCAGTCGACGAGCCCCGACAACGTGCCGTAGAGCTCACGCGCCATCGGCGTCGCCTCGTACTCCACGCGCGGCGGCACGGTCGGGTAGACGGTGCGCTCCAGCAGCCCGTCGCGTTCGAGGTTGCGCAGGGTCAGCGTGAGCATCCGGCGGCTGATGCCCGCCACGGAGCGTTCCAGCTCCGTGAACCGCACCGGGCCCTGCGACGCCTCCAGCAGGATGCCGATCGCCCACTTGCCACTGATCCGGTTGAGCACCTCGAGCAGCGTGCACGCCTCGAGTTTCTCCGGGTCGATCGTGCTGACCTGGTCGGTCACACCGGTGTTCCCCTGGGACATGAAAGTGCCTCCTTCCGCGCTCCTCGATGGTCACACAAGATGGTCGCTGTAACAAGAGATGCCCTGGGCACGACCTGGGGATTCTCTTCGGTGATCGTTCTGGAGGGACCGAAATGCCGGAAGTCCGTCGCCGGGCCGTCGCGCTGGTGGTGCTGTGCGCGGCCTCGCTCATGGTGGTGCTCGACGGGACCATCGTCGCCGTCGCGCTGCCCTCGATCCAGGCCGAGCTTGGCTTCACGTCCGCGGGGCTGGCCTGGGTCGTCAACGCCTACCTCGTCGCGTTCGGCGGGCTGCTCCTGCTCTCGGGCCGGCTCGGTGACCTACTGGGCCGGCGGCGGGTGTTCCTCGCCGGGCTCGTCGTCTTCACCGCGTCGTCGCTCCTGGCCGGGCTCTCGACCGACGCGGCGGTACTGGTGGCCGCCCGGTTCGTGCAGGGCATCGGCGGCGCGCTCGCGTCGGCCGTGGTGCTGGGCATGATCGTGACGATGTACCCCGAACCCCGTGCGCAGGCCCGCTCGATCGGCGTCTTCAGCTTCACGCAGGCCTCGGGCGCGTCGATCGGGCTCATCGCCGGCGGCGCGCTCACGCAGGCGCTCGACTGGCACTGGACCTTCTACGTGAACCTGCCGATCGGCATCGCCGCGCTGGTGCTGGCGCCGCTGGTCGTGGACGCCGATCGCGGCCGGGGGCTGCGCACGGGCATCGACGCGCTGGGCGCGGTGCTCGTGACGGGCGGCGTAATGCTGCTGGTGTACGGGATCGTCGAGACCGGCGCCGCGCTTCCGTTGGCGGGCGCGGCTTTGCTGCTCGTCGCATTCGTCGTCCGGCAGGCTCGCGCGCGGACTCCGTTGCTGCCGCTGCGGCTGTTCCGCGTTCGCGCGATCAGCGGCGCCAACGTCACGATGGTGTTCATGGTCGCCGGCATGATGGGCTTCCAGTTCGTGACGGCGCTGTACCTGCAGAAGGTGCTCGGGCTCGACGCGCTCGCCACCGGGCTCGCGTTCCTGCCGGCGCCGGTGATGATCGCGGTGTTCTCGCTGGGGATCTCGGCGAAGCTCAGCGCGCGCTTCACGCCGGGCGCGGTGCTGCTGGGCGGGCTCGTGGTGGTCGTGATCGCCTTCGCGTTGCTCACCACCGTGCCCACGGACGGCAGCTACTTCCTGCACGTGTTCCCGGCGCTGGTGCTCATGGGTTCCGGTGCGGGCGCGGCCATCCCGGCGGTGATGGGGCTGGCGATGTCCGGGACCGACCCGGCCGACGCGGGGGTGGCGTCAGGCCTGATCACCACCACGCAGCAGGTCGGCGCGGCCATCGGCACCGCGGTACTCGCGACGGCCGCGGCGGCGCGCACGGCAGGGCTGGCGTCGGAGGGGGCCCGCGCTGCACTCCCTTCGGGTTACCGGCTCGCGTACGGGCTGAGCGCGGGCTTCGTGGCACTCGCGGCGGCGGCGGCGATCGTGCTGGTGCGCCGCCCGCGCCCGGCCGCGGAGCCCGAGCTGTGCGTGGCGGGTCAGGCCAGGTAGGCGGACAGACCGCGGTGGCCCCGGCGCATCATCCACGCGTGGTTGGCGCGGAAGAACGGCCGGGCCACCGTGTCCAGCTTGCGCAGCAAGGGTTTGCTGGCCCGCACGTGCTGCGTGATCTCCAGCCGCGTGCCCTCGCCGACGACGTGCAGCGCGCCGGCGAGGAAACCTTCGAGATCGCCGCTCAGGCCGACGCGGACGTGGCCCGTGACGGGATCCTCTTCCTCGCGGCGCATGGCGATCACGAGGTGGTAGGGCAAGCGCGAGCGGCAGACGACCTCGGCGGTGTCGTCGTCGAGGCGGCGGACCGAGCGCACGTCGCGCCACCAGCTCGGGTACGCCTCGAGGTCCACGACGGCGTCGAAGACCCGGCGGGCCGGGGCGGCCGGGAGCCACCAAGTGCTGGAGAACCGGTACTCCGCTCCCACCACGGCCTACACCTGCGCCGAGACCAGGTCCCGGCCGTCGAGGGTGACGATGCCGACCGAGGCGACGTCCGCCGGCGCGACCAGCGCCGAACCGTCGAGGCCGAAGCCCTGCGTGCTCCACTTCTCCGACACGAGCCAGCTGCCGGCGTCCCACTTCGCGCCGGTCTTGTCCGTGACCACGAGCTTGCACTTCTCGCCCGCGGGGATCCCCTTCACGGCCACGTGCACCTTGACCCAGCCGGCCGCCGGGATCACCGACGCGGTGAGGCTCGCGCCCGTCGCCGCGTTGGTGGCGGCCACGTCTCGGGTGCCGGGCACGGCCACCTGCTGGGCGGGCTCGGGCGCCGTCTGACGGCCGATGAAGACCCCGCCGCCGAGCGCCACCGCGGCGACGACCGCCGCGGCCGCGATCGCGAGCCCCCGGCGTGAACCGGCGCGGCTCGGTGCCGCGGTGGATGGGGTGGGGGCGGACTGCTCCTCCTCGGCCCGGATCCGGCGCAGCGTGCGCTGCAGCAACAGGTCACCGCCCTCGGGCGGGCCGTCGAGGAACGCCTCGGGCGGCACCTCGTCGAGTGCCTCCCGCAGGGCGCCGAAGTCCTTGAGCTCGAAGCGGCACTGCGCGCACGTGGCCAGGTGGCGTTCGAACTCGACCGCCTCGGCCGGGTCCAGCGCGCCGAGGACGTAGGCGCCGAGCTGCGCGTGCTCCTGCTCGACCGCGCTCATCTCACCGCCTCCGTTCCACCGCTCACCATCGCCGCGCGCAGGGCGCGCAGCGCGTAGTAGGACCGGGATTTCACGGTGCCGGGAGCGACCCCCAGCATCTCGGCTGCCTCCGCCACCGATCTCCCTCGATAGTAGATCTCCACGAGCACGTCGCGATGCTCTTGCGACAACCCTTCGAGGGCTCCCAGCACCGTCATCGAGTCGACCACTCCCTGGGCGTGGTCGCGTTCCACCGGCGCCGCGAGCGTCTCCGGGCCCTCGGCGACCTCCGGTGGCCGCGAAGCGCGAGCCCGCGCCCGGTCCGTGACGAGGTTGCGCACCACGGTGAGCAGCCAGCCGCGCACGGACCCCTGGCGGTCGCCGCTCAGGTCGTCGGCGTGTTTCCAGGCGCGCACGAGCGTCTCCTGGACCACGTCCTCGGCGGCCGCACGGTCACCCGTGAGCCTGGTCGCGTAAGCCACCAGGCTCCGGCCGTGTTCCGCGTAGAGCTGCTCCACGAGCCGCTCGGCGGCGGCCCTTTTCGGCCGCCCGCGTCCGATCGCCACCCTCGACCTCCCGACGGTGTTCTGGGTAGGCGAGGACAGTACTGCAAACCGCGGCGTGAACGCCGGTCGTCGCCGCACGCCCAGCACCGCCGCCGTGTCCACCGTGGGATCGCCCCCCTTCCGAGGTGAGAGTGGGTCGTGCCGCCGCCGGTGAGAGCCCCCGACACCCCTCACACGGATGCCGGCGCCACGCGGTTCACCGCGAATTCAGAAAGTTCGCCGGAGGAATTCGTCGCCGGAGGCCGGGCGGATGGGTGGTGCCGGTGGCCGGGACGCGCCTTGTCGATCACCGGCACGGGTTCCTAAGCTGACGCGGCACCGCCGCCGCCTGGACGTCCCGGAGGCTTCGCCGTGCCCGTGAAAACCCGCCTCGCGCTCGCGGCGCTGGCCGTGCTGGTCGCCGCCGGCTGCTCCGCGGCCCCGGCCGCCGCTCCGGCGCCACCGCCCCAGGGCCTCACGGCGACGCTCACGACGCCGACGGACATCGACCTGCGCTGGCCCGCGGGCGACCCCGCCGCGGCCGGGCACCTGCTCGAATACGCGAACTCCGCCGACGGCCCGTGGACGGCGCTGCAGTACGTCCCGCGCTCGCAGACCGCCTACCGGCACCCGGACCTGATCCCGGAGACACCGTTCTACTACCGCGTGCGGGACTTCTACGGTCCCGTGTCGGCGGTCGTGCAGCCTGGCTCCGATGACCGGCCCGGCTCCGCGGGGCACGCCACTCCCCCGGCCGCGGCCGTGCCGGTGCGGACGCCGGGGGACGCCGCTGCTCCGGCCGACGTCACCGTGGTCCCGGCCGAGGACGCGTCCGTGCACTTCACCTGGGCGGACCGCTCAAGCGACGAGGCGGGGTTCCTCGTGGAGATCCGCAAACCGGGCGTGGCGGACTTCGTCCCGGTCGAGATCACCGACCCCGACACGACGACCTGCGCGCTGTCGCTGCTGCCCGACGAACAGGGCCCCGCCTTCCGCGTGCGCGCGCTGTACTACGGACCGCTCTCGCCGGTGGTCGACCGCACGACCGGCAAGGACTGACTCCCGCCGGCGCGGTGACCCGGTTTTCGGGCCACCGCGCCAGGACGGGGTCAGGCCGGGTTGAGGACGTGGCCGAGGAACTCGCCGGTGTAGCTCTCCGGCACCGCCGCGATGTGCTCGGGCGTGCCCTCCGCGACGATCATGCCGCCGCCGGAACCGCCCTCCGGGCCCATGTCGATGATCCAGTCGGACGTCTTGATCACGTCGAGGTTGTGCTCGATCACGATCACCGTGTTGCCCTTGTCCACCAGCCCGTTGATCACGCCGATCAGCTTGCTGATGTCCTCGAAGTGCAGGCCAGTGGTCGGCTCGTCGAGGATGTACACCGTCTTGCCGGTCGAGCGCTTCTGCAGCTCGCTCGCAAGCTTCACACGCTGCGCCTCGCCGCCCGACAGGGTCGGCGCGGGCTGGCCGAGGCGCACGTAGCCGAGGCCGACGTCGACGAGCGTCTGCAGGTGCCGGTGGATCGCCTTGATCGGCTCGAAGAACTCGGCCGCCTCCTCGATCGGCATGTCCAGCACGTCGGACACCGTCTTGCCCTTGTAGTGCACCTCGAGCGTCTCGCGGTTGTAGCGGGCGCCCTTGCAGACCTCGCACGGCACGTACACGTCGGGCAGGAAGTTCATCTCGATCTTGATCGTGCCGTCGCCGGCGCACGCCTCGCAGCGGCCGCCCTTGACGTTGAACGAGAACCGGCCCTGCTGGTAGCCGCGCACCTTGGCCTCGGTGGTGGCCGCGAACAGCTTGCGCACGTGGTCCCACACGCCGGTGTAAGTGGCCGGGTTGGACCGCGGGGTGCGGCCGATCGGCGACTGGTCCACGCGCACCAGCTTGTCGACCGTGTTCAGCCCGTTGACCCGCGTGTGGCGGCCCGGCACCTGGCGCGCGCCGTTGAGCTTGTTGGCCAGCACCTGGGCGAGGATGTCGTTGACGAGCGTGGACTTGCCCGAGCCGGACACGCCGGTGACGGACACGAGGCAGCCCAGGGGGAACGACACGTCGATGCCGCGCAGGTTGTGCTCGCGCGCGCCCACGACCGTGAGCTGCCGCTTCTTGTCGACCGGGCGCCGGATCGCCGGCACCTCGATCGCGCGGCGGCCCGACAGGTAGGCGCCGGTGAGCGACTCCTTGCTCTTCAGCATCTTCTTGTACGGTCCACTGTGGACGATGTGCCCGCCGTGCTCGCCCGCGCCCGGGCCGATGTCGACGACCCAGTCGCTCGCGCGGATCGTGTCCTCGTCGTGCTCCACCACGATCAGCGTGTTGCCGAGGTCGCGCAGGCGCGTGAGGGTCTCGATCAGGCGGTGGTTGTCGCGCTGGTGCAGGCCGATCGACGGCTCGTCGAGCACGTAGAGCACACCCACCAGGCCCGAGCCGATCTGCGTGGCCAGCCGGATGCGCTGCGCCTCGCCGCCCGAGAGCGTGCCCGACGCGCGGTCGAGCGAGAGGTAGGTGAGGCCGACGTCGAGCAGGAAGCGCAGGCGCGCCTGGATCTCCTTGAGCACCGCGCCGGCGATCATCGACTCGCGCTGCCCGAGCACCAGCTCGTCGAGGAACTTCGACGCCTCGTCGATCGACAGGGCGCAGACCTCGGCGATCGAACGCTCACCCTGCGTCGCGTGCTCCAGGGTGACCGCGAGGATCTCCGGCTTGAGCCGCGTGCCCTGGCACGTGGGGCACGGCACCTCGCGCATGTAGCCCTCGTACCGCTCGCGCATGTACTCGGACTCGGTCTGCTCCTGGCGCCGCTCGAGGAACGGGATCACGCCCTCGAAGTTGGCGTAGTACGAGCGCTGCCGGCCGTAGCGGTTGCGGTAGCGCACGTGGACCTGCTCGTCGACGCCGTGCAGCACCGCCTTCTGGACCTTCGCCGGCAGCTGGCGCCACGGCGTGTCCATGCGGAACCCGATGGCCTCCGACAGCGACTCCAGCAGCCGGATGAAGTAGTCGGCGCTCTGCCCGCCGGCCCACGGCGCGATGGCGCCCTCGCCCAGCGACAGCTCGTCGTCCGGGACCACCAGCTCCGGGTCGACCTCCTTGCGGATGCCGATGCCGGTGCACACGGGGCACGCGCCGTAGGGCGAGTTGAACGAGAACGACCGCGGCTCGAGGTCCTCGATCGCCAGCGGGTGCCCGTTGGGGCACGCCAGGTTCTCGGAGAACCCGCGCACGCGGTGCGGGTCGTTCTCCGGCAGGTCGACGAACTCCAGCTCGACCAGACCGTCGGCCAGCCGCAGCGCCGTCTCGACCGAGTCGGTGAGCCGCTGGCGCGAGCTCGTCTTCACGCTCAGGCGGTCGATGACCACACCGATCTGGTGCTTCTCCTGCTTCTTCAGCTTCGGCGGGTCGGTGAGCGGGTGCACCTTCCCGTCGACGACCACGCGCGCATAGCCCTGCTGCTGCAGGTTCTGGAACAGGTCGAGGTACTCGCCCTTGCGCCCGCGCACGACCGGCGCGAGCACCTGGAAACGCGTGCCGTCGTCCATGTCGAGCACCTGGTCCACGATCTGCTGCGGCGTCTGCTTGCTGATCAGCTCACCGCACTGGGGGCAGTGCGCCTTGCCCGCGCGGGCGTAGAGCAGCCGCAGGTAGTCGTAGACCTCGGTGATCGTGCCCACCGTGGAGCGCGGGTTGCGCGAGGTGGACTTCTGGTCGATCGACACCGCGGGCGAGAGGCCCTCGATGAAGTCGACGTCGGGCTTGTCCATCTGCCCGAGGAACTGCCGCGCGTAAGCCGAGAGCGACTCGACGTAACGGCGCTGCCCCTCGGCGAAGATGGTGTCGAAAGCGAGGCTCGACTTGCCCGACCCGGACAGGCCCGTGAACACGATCAAACTGTCGCGGGGCAGATCGAGGTCGACACCGCGGAGGTTGTGCTCGCGGGCCCCGCGAACAACGAGGCGATCAGCCACGCCCACGTCCCTTCAATTCAAATCTCGGCTCGGAGGCCGGCCCGGTGGAAGTCCTGCACGGGCGGCCGCGTCCATGCTAGGACGCACCACCGACAGAAACGGGCTCCGGCTCTTCGACCTGGGCTTTTGCGGGTTCCTGGGCGGGTTTGCCCGCCCGCCGGGCGGTCAGGCGCCGGTGCAGCGGCCGTTCCACCCACGCGGTGAGCGCCCAGCCGGCCAGCACGGCGCCGGCCAGCACCGCGGGGAGCCGCAGCCAGCCGGGGACACCGATGTCCAGCAGGGCGCGCGCCAGGACGTAACCCAGTTCCTGGTGCACCAGGTAGAGACCATACGAGATCCCGGCGAGCCAGGTGAGCGCCGGGGCGACCCGCGCGAGACCCGGGAACCGCCAGTCGGAGCCGCGTGCCGCGAGGCAGATCACCAGCAGCAGCACGGCGAAGCCGATCGTGGAGGGCCAGCGTGCGGGGTCCTGGGCCATCGCCCGGTGGAACGGGAAGACGTGCAGGTCCTGCACCACGATACAGGCCGCGACGAGCAGTCCGAGGTGCCAGGACTTCAGCCGCTTCCGGCTCCAGAGCCACAGCGCGATCCCCATGGCGAACAGGTGTGTGCGCTGCAGGCCGAGCCCGAAGAAGACGTTGACGACCTGGATCGGCGTGCTGCCGGGGTCGAAGATCCCGAACCGGACCACCGCCGGCGCGACCATCAACACCCAGACGAGCCCGATCATCACTCGATCGGTGCGCCACCGCCGCGGGAACAACCACGCGGCGGCGCAGAACGCGAACAGCTGGACCGGCAGCGTCCACCACGAACCGTCGAGGTAGTGGAACCCGTAGTAGTCCCACGCCTGGATCATCCCCAGGTTCGTGAGCAGGTCCTGCCAGGTCGGGATGTACCACGGGAACGGGTCCGCCGGCGGGCCCTGCGGCACGCCGAACAGGAAGCCGGTGAAGCCGTCGGGCACGGGCAACCCGCTGAAGCGAATGGCGGCGTAGCGCGTGACGACGTAGGTGACGAGCACCGCGACGAGGTACGCCGGCACGAGCCGCGCGACGCGGCTCCACAGCCACCGGCCCGTGTCCGGCTTGCGGACGCTCACACACACGAAGTACCCGGAGATCACCATCAGCCCCGCGGCCCCGAACTGCGCGGGCACACGGAACGGGTAGCCGGTGAGCTCGCCGTGCAGCAGCGCGCCCTGGTGCGTGACGTGGCCGAGCACGACCGAAACGATCGCGATGACTCTGAGCAGGTCCCAGCTGATCCGTCGGGTGGAGTGGTGCGGTGTCGCGGTGTTCGGCACTGGTTCCCTGGGGTCGCCCGGCTGGTCGCGCCGAGCCTACGTGTGCGGGGGTGGGACAGACCGCGTTGCCCCGGCTACCGTGTGGACGTGAACATCGCCGACACCTACACCGGGCACGTCGAACCGGGCGGCGACGCCGCCCGCCGCACGCTGGACGCGCTGACCATCACCAAGCTCTCCGTGGGGCCGATGGACAACAACGCGTACCTGCTCGTCTGCCGCGCCGAGAACGAGGCGCTGCTGATCGACGCCGCCAACGACCCCGAGCGCATCTCCGACCTCATCGGCCACGGCCCCGACCGGCCCGCGCTGCGCACCGTCGTGACCACCCACCAGCACCAGGACCACTGGCAGGCCCTGGGCGCCGTGGCGGGCGCCAACGGCTCGAACACCGCCGCGCACCCACTGGACGCCTCGCCGCTGCCCGTGCCGCCCGACTTCCTGGTCGAACACGGCGACACACTCCAGGTGGGCCAGGTCACGCTCGAAGTGATCCACCTGCGCGGCCACACCCCGGGGTCGATCGCCTTGCTGTACCGCGACCCGGCCGGGCACCCGCACCTGTTCACGGGTGACTCGCTGTTCCCGGGCGGCGTGGGGAAGACGTCGTCGCCGGAGGACTTCGCGTCGCTGCTGGACGATGTTTCGGCGCGGATCTTCGACGAGCTGCCGGACGACACGTGGTTCTACCCGGGGCACGGGGATGACTCGACGTTGGGGGCTGAGCGGCCGAAGCTCGCGGAGTGGCGTTCGCGCGGCTGGTGAGCTGAGGATCGACCTACCCGGACTGGGCTGCCTGGTTTTCAGGCAGCCCAGTTTTGTTTCGCCGTAACGGACTCGGCTCGCCGAGTTGCCATTTTCGAACCGGTTGACGTGGTGGGTGCTCGCGAGCGCGGTGAGGTCGTGCGCTCCGATCACGTGCCAGACGTGGCGCACGACGCCGAGGAAGAACGGGCGATCCCAGAACTTCACCCCCGGCTCGAACTCCACCTCCTCGGTGGTGAATCGCTCGTAGTCCAGCGCGTTCGACCACGTGTCGAACAAGTAGCGGCCACCGACCTGAGGGACTGCGGCGACGGGGTCGAACCGCAACGGCAGGTATTTGTGCCGCATCCCGGGGCGGACGTCCATGGCGGGCCGGTCGGCCTCCACCAGGTCCGCGATCTGCCGCACCCGAAGCTCACCGGGGAGCGCGAAATCGGAGGTGAAGGCGGCTTCCGCTGTGATCGGCCCCGGCTCGTACCCGCGGATGTCCGTCGACGCTCCCCTCGCCCGGCTTCTGCGACGAACGTAAGAAGCCGGCGGGGCCAAGATCAACTTCGCCGGCCGCGCGTGTCGGCACGGTGGTCGAACGGGTCGTCGCGGCGAACCGAACGGCCAGTTTTCTCTTACAGGACGGCGATGTCGCTGATGCGCCAGTGCCCGTTGTCTTCCGTGGCGGTGAGGCGGACCTGCGCGCCGCCGCTGGAGGTGTCGGGGGTGCCGGCGCGGGAGGTCGTCTGGTCGGCGAAGACGAGGACGTGGGCGGTGGTGCCGGTGATGTCCTTGATGCCGATGGTGCGGACGCGGCTGGTGAGCGTGAGGTGGTTGGGGACGGCCTACTGCTGGACCGCCGAAAGCAACTGCCGGTACTGGGTGACGGCGTTGCCGGTGAGGTACTGGTCGGCGGCGCGGTCGGTTTTGGCGACGTCCTGGTAGTCGAGGGAGAAGACGGCTTCGGAGGCGGCGCTGAGCTGGCCGGTGACGGCGGAGGTGGCGGCGCTGTCGGAGAAGGCGTGTCGGCGGCCGGGCCGGAGGTCGTGGAATGGTGGGCCTCGAAGGCGAACCAGCCGGCAGCGGCCAGGAGGACGACGGTCAGGGCCGACAGGCCCAGGACGACGCGGTTGCGGCGAGGTTTGCCGGGCGCGGCAGTTGCCGGTTCTTCGGTGGGTTCGGCCGACAGCTCCTCGGCGCCAGCCTCAGGTGTGGCGGCAGTGCGGCTGCGCGGCGCGGCATCGTGGCTGCCCGTGGCGGCAGCGCGGCCGCCCGACGCGGCATCGGAGTCCGGCGCGAAGGCACCACGAGCCTTCGACTCGATTCCCGAGTCCGGCGCGGCGGCCTCGGGCTCGGCGGCGAGGTCCGGCCCCGCCGCCGCCTCGATCACGTCGACGGCAGACGCCGCCGAAGGCTGCGCGGCGCGGGGTTTCCCGGCGACCGCGGTGCGGCGCGGGCGGGGGACGGCGGGCGGTGGCGGGTGAGGGCCATGGCGGGAATCCGTTCGGAAGGGTCTCAGAGGCTGACGGTGACCGGCTGGACGGCGGACAGCTTCCAGCCGTCCGGAGTCCGCGTGACGGTCGCCTGGAAGCGGTTACGCTTGACGGTTTGCGCATGCCGCCGGAGATCTCGCCGGGCAGCTTGCGGTCGGCGCCGGCCAGGCCCGTGAGCTCCGGCTTCTCGTGCACGATCCGCCGGATCTCGGTCTCCGACTTGCGGGTGTGCTCGCGCGGCGGGAACGCGATGTTGTCGAACAAGGTCATGGAGCCGAACAGCGCGCCGTCCTGGAACAGCACCCCGAACAGCTTGCGCACCTCGTAGAGGCGGTGCTCCGAGCACGTGACCACGTCGACGCCGTCGACCACGCAGCGGCCGCGGTCGGGCTTGAGCAGCCCGATCAGCGACTTGAGGAACACCGACTTCCCGGTTCCCGAGGGACCCAGCAGGACGGACACCTCACCCGGGGCAGGGTGAGGGTCACGTCCCGCCAGATCGTCTGGCGCCCGAACGACTTCGTCAGGCCCTCGACGACGACTTCCGCACCCACCGTTGCGCTCGCCCTTCCCGGCTCAGTCGACGATCAGGTCCTCGCGCCCGTCGGCGCGCAGCTTTTCGACGTACACGGGGAAGAGCCTCTTCGACAGCGGGGCGAGCTTGATCAGCTTCGACACCGGACCGTCCACTTTGACCTTGCCGCGGGCCATGGCGAACGTGAGGTTCACCTTGCCCTGCCAGTAGCCGTTGGCGACCTCGCTGTCCATCGTCATGGTCGCGTCGGCCGGGGCGTCGAACGCGTCGCCGACCACACGGCGGTTCTGCGTGTCGATCAGCAGCGCGGACTCCGGGTTGGTGCACACCATCTTCAGCACCAGTCCGGTGCCGGCGAGCTTGGCGGCGAGGTCGGCGTCGGCGAACGCGGTCTCGAAGATGCCGCCGATGTACTGGTAGATCTCTTCGGGCTTGCTGAACGCGGGCATGGCTGGTCTCCGGTCTGTTCGGGCTGCTGGAGGAACTGCTGCTCAGAAGTGACAGGGCATGGCGCGCACGGCGTGCACGAAGTTGCCGGCCAGGTAGTCGGGCTCGCCGGCGGTGATGGTCGGCAGGGTGCGCAGCAGCTCGCCGAACAGGGCGCGCAGCTGAGCCTTGGCGACCTGGTTGCCCAGGCAGAAGTGGGCGCCGCCCCCGCCGAAGCTCACGTGCGGGTTGGGGCTGCGGCTCAAGTCGAAGCGGCCCGGCTCGTCGAACACCTCGGGGTCGAAGTTGCCGGACGCGTAGAACATCACCACCTTCTCGCCGGTGCTGATCCGCTGCCCGCCCAGCTCGAAATCCGCGACGGCCGTGCGGCGGAAGGTCATCACCGGCGAGGCCCAGCGGACGAACTCCTCGAGCGCGCTGCCGATGCGGCCGTCGAAGTCGGCCATCAGCCACTCGCGCTGCTCCGGGAAGTCGGTGAGCGCGCGCAGGGTGTGGCTGGTGGTCTGGCGGGTGGTGTCGTTGCCGGCCACCGACAGCAGCACGAAGAACGCCGCGATCTCCTCGTCGGTGAGGCGCTCACCGTCCACTTCGGCCTGTACGAGGTTGGTCATCAGGTCCTCGGCCGGGTGGGCGCGGCGGTGCTCGGCCATCTCGAACGCGACGCCGTGCAGCGTCATCTGGGCCTCGAAGATCATGTCGATCGGGTCGCGCCCGGCCAGGTAGACCGGGTCGGCCCAGGACACCGACGCGTCGGCGGCGTGGGCCACGCTCTCGCGGTGGGCCTGGGGGATGCCGACCATGTCCGACAACGTCCGGATCGGCAGCTGCCCGGAACACTGGCGTACGAAGTCGGCGCCACTGCCCGCCTCGGCCAGCTCACGGACGATGTCGGCCGCGTTGGCCTTGATCTGCTCCTCGATGCGGCGCACCTGCTTCGGGGTGAACGCCGCGCTGACGAGCTTGCGGATCTTCGTGTGCCGCGGCGGGTCCATCGCCAGGAACGACTGCGACGCCTCGAGCATCTCCTCGGGGATGTTCTCGAACATCACGCCCTGGCCGGACACGAACACGTCGTTGCGGCGGCTCACCTCGACGATGTCGGCGTGGCGGACCACGGCCCAATAGCCGGGGTCCTCGGGGTCCTCCATCAGCGCGTCCTCGACCGGCCGGTGCCACGACACCGGACGCTCCTGGCGCAGCGCCGCGAAACTGCGCTCGCGGTCGGCGGCGCGGGTCGACCAGAAGGCCCGCGACGAAAGGTCGATCTCGTCGTACTCGGGCGGCTGCGGGGTCACGATGGCGGTCATGCGGGAATCTCCTGTCCCAAGTAGACGGACTTGAGCTGCTGGTAGGCGGCCAGGCCCTCGGGCCCGAGCTCGCGGCCGACGCCGCTGGCCTTCACGCCGCCGAACGGAGCGCCCAGGTCGAGGTCGTAGAAGTTCACGCCGACGCTGCCGGTCTCGACGCGGCGCGCCACGTCGAGACCCTTCTCCACGTCGGAGGTCCAGATGGTGCCGCCGAGGCCGTAGTCGGAGTCGTTGGCGATCGAGACCGCTTCGTCGACGTCGCCGTACGGGATCACCGTGAGCACCGGGCCGAAGATCTCCTCCCGCGCGATCCGGCTGCCGTTGTCGACGCCGCCGAACACGGTCGGCTGCACGTACCAGCCGCGGTCACGGTCGGGGCGCCCACCGCCGGCGGCGAGCGTCGCACCGGACTCGCGGCCCACGGCCACGTACTCCTCGACCCTGCGCCGCTGCTTGTCGCTGACGAGCGGGCCGATGTGCGTGCCCGGGTCGAGCGGGTCGCCGACGGTCAGCGCGGACGCCAGCCCGGACAGCGCGGCGACGACCTCGTCGTGGCGCGAACGCGGGGCGAGGATGCGCGTGGAGAGGTAGCAGGTCTGGCCGTTGTTGAGCAGGCTCGCGGTGGCCAGGCCCTGCACGGTGGCCGCCAGATCGGCGTCGTCGAGCACGATCGCCGCCGACTTCCCGCCCAGCTCCAGCGTGACGGGACGCAGCAGGCGGCCGCAGGCCTCGCCGATCTTGCGGCCCACCGGCGTGGACCCGGTGAACGCGACCTTCCGCACGCCCGGGTGCGTCACGAGGTACTCGCCGATGTCGGCGCCGCCGGAGATCACGTTCAGCACGCCCGCGGGCAGGCCGGCGCGCTCGGCGGTGGCCGCCAGCTCCAAAGCGTCCAAAGTGGTCTCGGGCGAGGGCTTGAGCACCACGGTGCAGCCCGCGGCCAGGGCCGGCGCGAGCTTGAACATCGTGAGCACCTGCGGGAAGTTCCACGGCACCACGAGCGCGACCACGCCGGCCGGCTCCTTGCGCACCACGGTCACGCCCTGCCCGTCCAGCCGCGGCCGGCGCTCCTCGGCGGGCGCGGCCCCGAGCGCGGCGTAGTACTGCAGGATCCCGACGGGGCCGGCGCCCTCCGCGGCGGTGGCGACGGTGATCGGCATGCCGTTCTGGATCGTGGTGAGCTCGGCGCGCTGGGCCACGTTCTTGCCCAGCTCCTCGGCGAACGCCATCAGCAGCCCCGCCCGGGCCTCCGGCGTGAGCCCGCCCCACTCCGCGGACCGCAGCGCGCGGCCGGCGGCGGCGACGGCGGAGTCCACTTCGGACTCTCCGGCGAGCGGCACCGTGCCGATGCGTTCCTCCGTGTCCGGCGAGATCACGGCGAGCGTGGCACCGCCGGCCGGGCGCACCCACGCGCCGTCGATGTACAGGGCTTCGTGTTCGTGCATCAGCGCACTCCTTCGGACACGGGTTCCCGCCGCCGGGCGGCGAAGTCGAGCGCGCCGGACCAGTCGGTGCGGCGGGCGATGAGGGCCCGGAACTTCATGATCTCCCGCTGTTTGTTCACCGCGAGCACGCCGGTGAGGCGGTCGCCGGAGCGGTACAGCGCGACGAACCGGCCCTCGTCCGGATCGCCGAGCACCACCTGGGTCTCGTCGGCGTCGGGCACGCCGGCGAACTGGATGCGGCTGTCGTACCAGTCGGACCAGAAGTAGGGCACGGTCTCGTACGGCTTGGCCGCCCCCGGCAACGCGGCGGCAACGCCCGCCGCGGCCCCCTGCTCCGCGGCGCTGCTCCAGTGCTCCAGGCGCATGGCCCGGCCGAACAACGGGTTGGCCCACCGGGCGACGTCACCCGCGGCGTACACGCCGGGCAGCCCGGTCGCGAGCGTCTCGTCGCACACCACACCGTCCTCCAGCGTGAGGCCGCTGCCCGCGAGCCAGTCCGTGGCCGGGACCGCGCCGGCGCCGACCACGACGAGGTCGGCGTCCAGCGTCGTGCCGTCGGCCAGCCCCACGCGTTCGACACGGTCGTGGCCTTCGACGCCGGTCACGGCGACGCCGCAGCGCAGGTCCGTGCCGTTCGCTCGGTGCAGCGCCGAGCACGGTTCTCCCATGGCGCCGATCGCGCGCATCAACGGCGTCGGCGCGGCCTCCACCACGGTCACCGGGAGACCGCGTTTGCGCGCTGCCGAAGCGACTTCCGAGCCGATGAACCCGGCGCCGATCACCACCGTGCGCGCACCGGCGTCGAGGGCCGCGCGCACGGCGAGCGCGTCGTCGAGGGTGCGCAGCGTGTGCACGCCGGCCAGGTGGCTCGTGCCGGGCAGCGTCCGGGCGGTCGCGCCGGTGGCGATCACAAGGCCGTCGTACGGGATCTCCTTCTCGCCCGCGTGCACCACGCGCTCGGCCGGGTCCAGCGCGTGCGCCCGAATGCCGAGCACGAGCTCGACGCCGAGCTCGTCCCGCAGCACCTGCTCCTCGCGGAACACCGGCGCGGCGACCGGCCCGTCGAGGAACGCCTTCGACAGCGGCGGCCGGTCGTAGGGCAGGTGTTCCTCGGCGCCGACGAGCGTGACGGGCCCGGTGAACCCGGCCTTGCGCACGCCCTCCACGGCCCGCAGCCCGGCCAGGGAGGCGCCGACCACCACGAGACGTGTCACTTCTCAAGCCCCGTCACTTCTCAAGCCTCAGTGCCTCGGTCGGGCACCCCGTCACGGCTTGCTCCACTTCGGACTCCAGCCCGTCGGGCACGGTCTCGGACGAGAGGACCAGGTCACCGTTGTCGTCCACCTCGAACACCTCGGGCGCGAACGACTCGCAGATGCCCAGCCCGGTGCAGCGGGCGCGGTCCACGACGATCTTCACGTGCTCACTCCTTCCGCGCGGAGGGAACCAGGACGGGCTTCACGACCTCGCCCTTCAGGCTCGCCTGCTCGGCTTCGTTGATCTCCTCGAACGGGAACGTCTCCACGAGCCGGTCGAACGGGAACCGGCCCTGGCGCCACAGCTCGATCAGCCGCGGGATCATCACCTGCGGCACAGCGTCGCCCTCGAGGATTCCCATCACGTTGCGGCCCACGGCGAGCGCCGTCGGGTCGAGCACCAGGTCGCCCTGCTGCACCCCGACGAGCCCGCAGGTGCCGGTCGGGCGCAGCACCGCGATCGCCGTGGTGATCACCGACGGCACGCCGGTGGTGTCCAGCGTGTACTGAGCGCCGCCCGTGGCCGCGAGCAGCTGCTCGACCAGGTCGGCCGCGGCGCCGTCGACGACGTGCGTGGCGCCGAGCTCCTTCGCCAGCTCCAGCCGGCGCGGGTTGAGGTCCACGGCGACGATCCGCGCGGCACCGGCCACCCGCGCGGCCATCACCGCGGACAGGCCCACGCCGCCGGCGCCGAACACGACGAAACTCGTGCCGGGCGCCACGCCGAGCGCGCTGAACACCGAGGCCGCGCCGGTCTGGATGCCGCAGCCGAGCGGGCCGAGCAGCTCCAGCGGCAGCTCCGGGTCGACCTTCACCGCGTTGCGTGCGGCGACCACCGAGTGCGAGGCGAACGACGACTGCCCGAACCAGCGGGCGGCCACGGCCTCGCCGGCGGCGTCGAGCACCGGCTGCTCGCCGTCCGGGTCGTGGCCGGTGAGGTTGCGCGGGAAGAAGGTCTCGCAGTACGACGGGTGCCCGGCGACGCAGTTGGCGCAGTGGCCGCAGAAGTCGAACGAGAGCACCACGTGGTCACCCGGCGCCAGGCTCGTGACGTCGGCGCCCACGGCCTCGACGATCCCCGAGCCTTCGTGCCCGGTGATGATCGGCGGCGCGGCCAGGAAACCCGGCGCGCGCGGCAGCAGGTCCGTGTGACAGAGCCCGGCGCCGGCGATGCGCACCAGCACCTGGTCCGTGCTCGGGGCGGGCAGCTCGACGTCCTCGATCCGGTAGGGCCCGTCGGCGGCGCGCAGCACCGCGGCCTTGATCTGCATGATCTTCTCGCTCCTGGTGAGTCCGAGGTGGTCGGTCAGCGGGTGAGCTCGCCCTTGACGAGCTTCCCGGTGGGAGTGCGGGGCAGCCGGTCCACGAAGGTGAACGCCCGGGGGACCTTGTAGTGCGCGATGCGTTCGCGCAGGTACTCGCGCAGCTCGTCGCCGAGCCCGGGCGCGGCCTCGCCCGCGGGTTCGACGAACGCCTGCACCGCCTCGCCCATCTCCGGGTCGGGCACGCCGACCACGGCGACGTCGAGCACCTTCGGGTGCAGCGTCAGCGCGTTCTCGATCTCCTGCGGGTAGATGTTCACCCCGCCGGAGATGATCATGAAGGCCTTGCGGTCGGTGAGGAACAGGAAGCCGTCCTCGTCGACGTAGCCGACGTCGCCGGTGGTGGTCCACGTCGGGTGCTCCGGGTGCTGCGCTTCGGCGGTCTTGCCCGGGTCGTTGTGGTAGGCGAACGGCAGCGCGTCGCGTTCGAAGTAGACGGTGCCGATGCCGCCCGCCGGCAGCTCTTCGCCGTCCTCGCCGCAGATCCGGAGCACGCCGACGCCGGCCGGCCCGACCGAGCCGGGCTTGCGCAGCCACTGCTCGCTGTCGATGAACGTGATGCCGCTGCCCTCGGTGGACGAGTAGTACTCGTGCAGGACCGGGCCCCACCAGTCGATCATGGCGCGCTTGACGTCGACCGGACACGGCGCCGCGGCGTGGATGGCCGCGCGCTGGCTCGACAGGTCGTACTTCGCGCGCGTGGCTTCGGGGAGCTTGAGCATGCGGACGAACATCGTCGGCACCCACTGGCTGTGCGTCACGCGGTGGGTCTCGATCGCGGAAAGCGCTTGCTCCGCGTCGAACTTCTCCATCAGCACCACCGTGCCGCCCAGCGCCTGCACCACACCGCCGAAGCGCAGCGGCGCCGCGTGGTAGACCGGCGCGGGCGAGAGGTAGACCGTGTCGGGGCCGAACTCGTACAGGGGCCCGAAAACCGCGGTGTAGACGTCGCCTGGCTCGTCGACCCGGCGCTCTGGCAGCGGCGGCTTGATCCCCTTGGGCCGGCCGGTGGTGCCGGACGAGTAGAGCATGTCCATGCCCCGCGGCTGCTCCGGCAGCGGCTCGGCCGACGTGCTCGCCAGCGCGTCCTCATAGGACTCGTACCCGGCCACGCTTGCCCGGTACGCCAGGCGGATGCGCACCTTCGGCGTGTCCGCGACGACGGCCTCGGCCACGTCGGCGAGCCCGGCCGACACGATCAGCGCCTCGGCGCCGCAGTCGTCGACGATGTAGGCGACCTCGGCCGGCGACAGGTGCCGGTTCACGGCGGTGATGTAGAGGCCCGAGCGCAGCGCGGCCCAGTAGACCTCGAACACTTTCGGGTCATTTCCCGAAAGGAGCGCGATGTGGTCGCCGCGGCGCAGCCCCGCGTCGTGCAGGTAGCGCGCCAGCCGCGCCGAACGCTCCTCCAGCTGCCCGTACGTGAGCACCTCGCCGCCCGCCACGACGACGGCGGGCTTGTCGGGGAACTGCTCGGCGTGGACACCGGGGTACATGGGCGCTCCTGGCGGGGGAACCGGACGGGGAGTCGACCGGTGCGCCGCGGGCGCCCGAACCGGTCGGCTGTGACCTCGGAAGAGCTATCTAGCGTTCGTTAAGTTGAGCGTATGGCCCAGCTCACATGTTGTCAAGACAGTATGTCTGGATTCTCTGTCCAGTCAATTCGAGCGGCGAGCCGGTAGGGTGAGAGCGAAGAAAAGGAGGCTGGATGCCGTCGGTGACCCGCAAGCCCCAGACCGCTCGCAAGCAGCAGCGCCGGGAGACGCTCGGCCGTCAGTTGCTGGAGGCCACCGAGCGCCTCATGGGCGAGGGACTCACGTTCACCGAGCTGAGCGTCGACCGCCTGGCATCCGAGGGCGGCATCTCGCGTGCCACCTTCTACGTCTACTTCGAGGACAAGGGCCAGCTGCTGCGGCTGTTCGCCCAGCACGTGTTCGCCGACCTCACCGAGGCCGCGCAACGCTGGTGGGACAGCGCCGACGCGCGCGATCCGGAGGACCTGCGGGCGTCGATCACGGAGATCATCGCCCGCTACCGCAACCACCGTTCGGTGCTCTACGCCGTGATCGAGATGGCGGCCTACGACTCCGAGGTCGACGAGCTCTACCGCGGCATCATGGATGGCCTCGTCGACGCCATCGCGGCGATCATCGAACGCGGTCAGGCCGCCGGCACGATCGCCCCGATGCCCGTGCGCGCCACGGCTTCCGCGCTCACGTGGATGGTCGAGCGCACGTGCCACCAGACGCTGCGCTTCACCCCGGAGTCCGAGGACGACACGCTTGCCGATTCCATGACCGAGGTCATCTGGCGCACCCTGTACCTGGAGCCGGCGCCGCGTCCGTGACGCGCCTCAGCGTTTGCGCTTCACCGGCCGCGCACCGACCGTGCGCAGCGCGAGGTCCACGTACCGCTCGGCGAGCTCTTCGGGCTTCAGCGGGCCACCGGGCTGGTACCAGCGCGCGATCGACTGGCACATGCCCAGCACGGCCCGCACCGTCTCCTCGGCGTGGGCCACCGTGAACACACCCTCGCGCGCGCCGTCCTCGATGATGCCGGTCAGGACGGTCTCGATCTCCTTGCGGCGCGCGGCGTACCGCTTGCGCGAGTCCGGCGAGAGGTGCCGCAGCTCGAGGTCAAGCGCCGCCAGGCGCGTGCGGTGCGTCATGTGCAGCACCACGGCTTCGACGACGTTGACCAGCTGCTCGCGCGGGCCGGCCGCGTCGGCCGCCGCGGCGTTGACCCGGCTGACGGCTTCGCCGGTGCCCAGGTCGAGCAACGCGGCGAACGCGCCTTCCTTGCTGTCGTGGTGGTAGTACAGCGAAGGCACGGTCTGCCCGACCCGGCGGACGATGTCGCGCACCGAGGTGCCGTGAAAACCGTGCTCGTAGAACGCGTCGAGCGCGGCGGCGAGCAGGGGCGTCAGCTCCAGCTCGTCGTAGTGCCGCCAGCCGGCCCCCGGCTCGACCTCGATCGAGACCGAAGCCGACGCCACCGCCTCCCGCGCACGCACCATGTTCCACCCATCGAGTCCGGAAGCTTCCCCGCCGAGTCTAGGCTCAGCGCGGGGCCATGCGGATGGCGCCGTCGAGCCGGATGGTCTCGCCGTTGAGCATCGGGTTCTCCACGATATGGCAGGCCAGCGCCGCGTACTCCGCCGGATCACCCAGCCGGGACGGGTGCGGCACCTGCGCGCCGAGCGACTCGACGGCCTCGTCGGGCAGCGTCGCGAACAGCGGCGTGCGGAACAGCCCCGGCGCGATGGTCATCACGCGGATCTTGAGGCTCGCCAGGTCGCGCGCGACCGGCAGCGTCATGCCGACGATCCCGCCCTTCGACGCCGAGTACGCCGCCTGCCCGACCTGACCGTCGAACGCCGCCACGGACGCGGTGTTCACGATGACCCCGCGTTCGTCGGCCACCGGCTCCACGCCCGCGATGCGCTCGGCCGCCAGCCGGAGCACGTTGAACGTGCCGATCAGGTTGACCGACACGACCTTCGTGAACGCGTCCAGTGGGAACGCGCCCTTCTTCCCGACGGTCTTCACCGCGTTGCCGATGCCCGCGCAGTTCACGACCACCCGCAGGTCGCCCAGCGACGCGGCGGTGTCGACGGCAGCCTGCACGTCGGCCTCGCTCGTCACGTCGGCCGGGGCGAACACGCCGTCCAGCTCCGCGGCGACCGTGGCACCGTCCGAAGTGGGCAAATCGACCACCACCACCTTCGCGCCGCGCTTGTGCAGCTCCTTCGCGGTGGCCAGGCCCAGCCCCGACGCCCCGCCGGTCACGAGCGCGACCGTGTTCGCGATGTCCATCCGTGTCCTCCTCAGGCCAGCACGCCGGCCAGGCGGCCGGCGATGATCTCGTGTGCCTCGGCGACGACGCGGGAAACCAGCTCCGCCACCGTCGGCACGTCGTGGACGAGTCCCTGCACCACTCCCGCGGACCAGATGCCGAGGTCGACGTCGCCGGTCTCGTACACCTTGCGGCCGCGGCTGCCCGCCACCAGGTCGCGCACGTCGTCGAAGCCACCGCCGCCGGCGAGGATGCCGACCACCTCTCGGCTCGTGGCGTTGGACGCCACCCGGGCGGTGTTGCGCAGCGACCGGAAGATCAGCTCCGTGTCGCGCTCGGTCGCCTCGACGAGGCGCTGCTTCACGTTGTCGTGCACCGGCGCCTCGGCCGTGGCGAGGAACCGGGTGCCCATGTTGACGCCGTCGGCGCCGAGCGCGAGCGCGGCGACGAGGCCGCGGCCGTCGGCGAACCCGCCGGAGGCGATCATCGGGATGATGACCTGCTCGGCCGCGGCGGGGATCAGCACCAGGCCCGGGACATCGTCCTCGCCGGGGTGCCCGGCGCACTCGAACCCGTCGATGGAAACGCCGTCCACACCGAGGGCCTGCGCCTTCACCGCGTGGCGGACGCTGGTGCACTTGTGCAGCACCTTCACCCCGGCCGCGCGGAACGCGGGCAGGTGCTCGGCGGGGTTGAACCCGGCGGTCTCGACGACAGGCACGCCGGAACTGGTGATCACGTCGCGGTACTCGGCGTACGGCGGCGGGTTGATCGACGGCAGGATCGTGAGGTTCACCCCGAAGGGTTTGTCCGTGAGCTCCCGGCAGCGGACGATCTCCTTCGCCAGATCCTCCGGCGTCGGCTGCGTGAGCGCGGTGAGGAAACCGAGCGCGCCCGCGTTGGCCACAGCGGCCACGAGCTCCGCGCGGCCCACCCACTGCATGCCGCCTTGGACGATGGGGTGCGCCACCCCGAAAACCTCACAGAAGCGCGTGCGCAGCATCCGGACTCCTTCGTTCGGCCTACGTTCGGTTCGGGACTCTGTTTCGCCACCGAAGGTAACTTAGCGATCGTTAGATATACAGTGACCCGTGTCTCTTGACAGCGGCGGGCGCGTTTAACGATCGTTAGATAACTTTCGACGACGCAGGGGGCACCGTGCAGCGCCAGCTCTTCACCGCCGACCACGAGGCCTACCGCGAACTGGTCCGGGAGTTCACCGCACGCGAAGTCGTGCCGAACCTCGACCGGTGGGACGCCGACCGGCTGATCGACCGCGAGGTCTGGCGCGCTGCCGGCAAGCAGGGCGTGATCGGGCTGGCCGTACCCGAGGAGCACGGCGGCGCCGGGCAGCCGGACTACCGCTACCGCGTGGTCGTGGCCGAGGAACTGGCGCGGGTCGGGGCGGCCTCGCTGCACTCGAGTTTCGGGCTGCAGGACGACATTGTCATTCCGTACGTGCAGGACCTCGGCACCGACGAGCAGCGGCGGAAGTGGCTGCCGGGCATGGCTTCGGGCGAGCTGATCGGCGCCATCGCGATGACCGAGCCCGGCGCGGGCAGCGATCTGCAGGGTGTGCGCACCACGGCCGTGCGCGACGGTGGCGAATGGGTCCTCAATGGACAGAAGACGTTCATCACCAGCGGCATCAACGCCGATTTCGTGATCGTGGTGGCGCGCACGGACCCGGCGGCGGGTTCGCGCGGGTTCAGCCTGATCGTGGTCGAGGACGGCACCCCCGGCTTCACGCGCGGACGCAAGCTCGACAAGGTCGGCCTGCACGCCCAGGACACCGCGGAGCTGTTCTTCGAACAGGTACGCGTGCCGGTGGCGAACCTGCTCGGCACCGAGGGCCGCGGGTTCGCGCACCTGATGGAACGGCTGCCGCGCGAGCGCATGTCGATCGCCGTCGGCAGCCTCGCGAGCGTCGACGCGGTGTTCGCCGAGACGCGCGAGTACTGCTTCAGCCGCAAGGCGTTCGGCAAGGCGATCGGCGACTTCCAGAACACCCGCTTCGTGCTCGCGGAGATCGCCACCGAACGCGATGTGACGGCCGCGTACCTCGACGCGTGCGTGCACGAGCTCAACGCCGGCACCCTCACCGCGGTCGACGCGGCGAAGGCGAAGTGGTGGGCCAGCGAGCTGCAGAAGCGCGTGGTCGACCGCTGCTTGCAGCTGCACGGCGGCTACGGCTACATGCTGGAGTACCCCGTCGCGAGGGCCTTTGTGGACTCCCGCATCCAGACGATCTACGGCGGCACCACCGAGATCATGAAAGAGATCATCGGCCGGGACTTGGCCGTCCGGGACTAGCCGCCGCCAACTGACCACCCTCTCTCACGAAAAGGCAGGCGTTACATGGGTTTGCGCACGGCGAAGGAGTACCGGGACGGGCTGCGCGACGGCCGTCGCGTGTTCTACCGCGGGCAGCGGGTGACGAGCGTGGGCGACCACCCGGAGCTGACGCTCGCGGTGGACCACTCCGCGCACTGCTTCGACATCGCGCAGTCGCACCCCGAGCTGGCCGTGGCCGAGGGGTACTCGGCGTTCTACCGGGTGCCGCGTTCGGCCGAACAGCTGCGGGCACGCGGTGAGCTGATCGAGACCGTCTCCCGGCTGGGCGGCGGGATCATCGTGCTCAAGGAGGTGGGCAGCGACGCGATGTTCGCGCTGCTGCGCACGCTCGAAGGTGAGGAGCTGGAGCGCGCGAAGGCGTTCCACGAGCGCGTGTGCCGCGACGACCTGGCGCTGGCCGTGGCGCAGACGGACGTGAAGGGCGACCGTTCGCTCGCGCCGCACCAGCAGGCCGACCCGGACCTGTACGTGCGGATCGTCGACGAGGACGCCGACTCGATCACCGTGCGCGGCGCGAAGTGCCACACGTCGTACTCGGCCAACGCCGACGAGCTGATCGTGCTGCCGACGCGCGCGATGGGACCCGAGGACGCGGACTACGCGGTGTCGTTCGCGATCCCGGTCGACACGCCGGGCCTGGACATCTACGTGTCGCCCTACCTCGCCGGTGAGCGCAACGAGTTCGAGTTCCCGTTGTCGTCGAAGCACAAGATGCTCGAGAGCCTCACGGTGTTCAACGATGTGCGGGTACCGAAGGAGCGCGTGTTCCTGAACCGGCGCCCGGAGCTCGCGGGGCCGCTGGCGATCGCGTTCGTGGACTATCACCGGTTCACCGCGATCAACTACAAGCTGCCGCTGCTCGACCTGCTCGTGGGCTCGGCGTCGCTGATCGCGGAGTACAACGGCATCGCGCGCGCCGGGCATGTGAAGGACAAGATCACGCAGCTCATCGCGTACGCCGAGACGGTGCGCGGGCTCGCGGAGCTGGCCGCGCTGCGGTCGCGGCCCGGGCAGGACGGCATCCAGCAGCCCGACCCCGTCGCGGTGAACACGGCGAAGTACACCTTCGCGCACGGCTTCCACGACGCGGCGGCGAAGCTCATGGACCTCGCCGGTGGCCTGCTCGCCACCGGCCCGGGCGGTGAGGACTGGGCGAACCCGGAGATCCGCGCGGTGCTGGAGAAGTACTACGCGGCCGCCGTGCCGGCCGAGCCCCGGCTGCGGTTGCTGAACCTCATCGCCGACCTCACCGCCCGCGACTACGGTGGCTACCAGGCCGTGCTCGCCACGCACGCGGAAGGTTCGCTGGAGGCGGAGAAACTGCAGATCGCCCGCACCTACGACCCGACGCGCGCCCGGGCGTACGTCAGCCGCCACGCCGGACTCGCCTGAAAGGGGCCTTCCTTGACCGCGCCAGTTGATGTGCCAGTGAAGATCGAGCAGGACGGTGCCGCGCTGCGCATCGAGTTCGACCGGCCCGACCGGCTCAACGCCGTGACGACCGCGATGCTCGTACGCGCCGGCGACGCCGTGGAGGAAGCGCTGGCCGACGCGAGCGTGCGGGTGGTCGTGCTGACCGGAGCCGGGCGCGCCTTCTGCGCCGGCGCCGATCTCGCCGGCAGCGACATCGAAGCCGACCCGGACACGGGCACGATCGACGCCGCCAACCGGCTCACGCGCCTGTTCCGCGACATCCCGAAGCCGGTGGTGGCCGCGGTGAACGGCCCGGCCGTGGGCGTGGGCTGCTCGTTCGCGCTGGCCGCGGACCTGTGCGTGGCGCGGGAGTCGGCGTACTTCCTGCTGGCGTTCGCCAACGTCGGTCTCATGCCCGACGGCGGCTCCACCGCTTTGGTGCCCGCCGCCATCGGCCGCGCCCGGGCGGCGCGGATGGCGATGCTGGCCGAGCGTGTGCCGGCTCCGCAGGCCCTGGAGTGGGGCATGATCTCCCACGTCGTGCCGGACGCCGACTTCGACGCGGAGGTCGCCCGCCTCACCCAGCAGCTCGCCGAAGGCCCCACAGCTTCGTTCGCGCAGACGAAGCGGGCGTTGGCCGCTTCGTCGCTGGCCCAGCTCGACGGCGCGTTCGAGCTGGAGCGGACCGGTCAGTCGTCGTTGTTCGCCACCAAGGACTTCGCCGAAGGCCTGGCCGCCTTTCGCGCCAAGCGTCGCCCCGAGTTCCGCGGCGAGTGAGGTCTACTGCCGCTCGTAGGGCAGCTTCTCCCCCGCCTCCACGGCGAACGGGAGCCGGTTGCCCTCGGGCGGCAGCGGGCACGTCGCGAAGTCGGTGAACGCGCAGGGCAGGTTGCGGGCCCTCGTGAAGTCCACCGTGACGCGGCCGTGCTCGTCCGGCTTGTCCACCGACAGCGACCGGTTGGCCGCGTAGGTGGTGACGCCGCTGGTGGCGTCGGTGAAAAGGATCGTGAACCCGCCTTCGCGCCCGTTGAAGGCGGTGAGCGTGTACTCGGCACCATCGTGGGTGAACCGGACCTTGCCGGGCGCGGTGTACACGTGCGACAGCCCCTCGACCACGGCCCCCACCGTGACCGGCCGCGGCTCCTCGAACGCCTCGAACCGCGCTTCGACGGCCCAGCTCTCATCCGGTTCATACGCCGGCACACCCCGGAACCCGGCGAGCACCGGCGCCTCGGGATCGTGCACCCGAATCAGGTACCCCGACCGCCTCGCGATCTCCACCTCGACGGCCCCGGCCCTCACCCGCGTCCCGGCGCCGCTGTTCACCAGCTCGATCCGCTTGACACCGGTGACCTTCTCGCCCTCGTGCTCGAGGTCGGCACCGTCCGGATCGACGTACGCGGCTTCCTCGTCCTGCCACCACTTCCCTGGCAGGTTCCCGTAGCTGCGCGGCTCGTCCTCCAGCCAGTCGAGGGACACGAGCGCCAGCCAGCCGTAGGGGTCGGCCAGCTCCTTCTCGCGCTGGAGCTTCCAGTCCTGCCAGGCTTGGGTGAAGTCCCTGGTGCTCGCCGTCATGCTTGCCCCTTCCGTCGACCCGTGCCGGGGACAACGCCTCGCTGCGGGCGTTGTTCCGCGTCCCATCATGCGGGCGCCGATATCTTCGGGTGGGGTGCCGACGGCGACAGGAGCACAGGGCATGGCGGACGACACCGGAAGCGGGGCCGAGCCCCCGCTGGGGACGCGTTACGAGGTCCCGGGCGGAGCGATGCTGCTGCACCGGTCCGGCACCGGTGGGCCACCCGTGGTCTTCCTGGCCGGCGGCGGGATGTTCGGCCTCTACTACTGGAACGTGCACGACCTCGTCGCGGAGTTCACCACCAGCGTGCTCTACGACCGGCTCGGCACGGGCTGGAGCGACGTGGTGGATCTCCCCCGCAGCGGCACGCAGGTGACCGACGACCTCCACGAGCTGTTGCGCACCGCGGCTGTGTCCGGCCCGTATGTACTGGTCGGGCATTCACTCGGCGGCCTGTACGCCCGGCTCTACGCGAAGCGGTTCCCCGGCGAGGTCGCGGGCTTGGTCCTGCTCGACCCGACGCACGAGGACATCGTCGGTTACCTGCCGGAGGAAAAGGCTCAGCTGCTGCGGAACTCGAGCACCGAGGACCTGTTCCCGCCCGAGCAGCTGGACGCGATGCGGACCGCGTACCGGGCCATCTTCGGCCGGGCGCTCGCCGGCTGGCCCGCCGAGATCCGCGAACCTCTGCTGGGCCAGGGTTTCAGCCGCGAGCGCTACCGGCAGTCCCTGCGGGAGCCGATGAACCTGCCGCAGCTGTTCGGCGAGGTCCGCGACGCTGGGCCTGATCCCGACGTGCCGCTGATCTTCGTGTCCGCCATGGGAATCGACCGGTTCGCCGAGGAGCTGGTGCCGCCCGAGGCGCGCGCCTCGCTGGTCGAGTCCAATCGAGCCAAGCACCGGCTGTACACCGATCTGGCCGCCGCACTCCCCCGAGCCGAAGTCCGCCGCCTGGACGATGCCGGGCACTCGGGCCTCGCCTGGCTCCGGCCGGACGCCGTGGTCCAGGCAATCCGTGACGTGTCGCCGCGCTGACCCGGCCCCGCCGAGTCTCGGGTCGGAAACGTGGGCCCTGTCGATCTCGGAACGGCGTTACGATCCGCCTTCCGGGTGAGGGGGAGCCATGGGGGAAACCGCTTCGGAGACAGCCACGAAGACCAGGGTGCCGTTCGCGGCGGGCGGGGTCGGGGTCGTGGTGCTGGTGCAGGCCGCGGTGCTCACGGTGTTGTCCGGCGGGTACGGCTTCCACCGCGACGAGTTCTACTACGTCGCCGCCGGGAACAGGCTGGCGTGGGGGTACGTGGACCAGCCGCCGTTGACGCCGGCGTTGGCGAGGCTCGCGACGAGCCTGTTCGGGGACACGCCGCCCGGGCTGAGGGTGGTCGCGACGCTCGCCGGGGTGGCGACCGTGATCGTCCTGGCGTTGGTCGCGCGGGAGTTCGGGGCCGGATACGCGGGTCAGGTGATCACCGCCGTGGTCACGGCCCTGTCCGGCTACGTCCTCGTCGTCTCGCACATGCTGTCCACCACCACGATCGACATGCTCGTCTGGTCGGCGCTGGGGCTGTTCACCGTCAAGCTGCTCAAGACCGGCGACGGCCGCTGGTGGCTCGCGATCGGCGCGGCGACGGGCGTCGGGCTGCTCAACAAGTGGCTCGTGCCCCTGCTGCTCGTCGCGCTGGCGGTCAGCGTGTTCGTCACGGGGCCCCGCAAGGTGTTCCGGACGTGGTGGCTGGCGGCCGGCGCGGCCATCGCGCTCGCGGCGGTCGCGCCCGTGCTCGTCTGGGAGGCGCGCAACGGCTGGCCCATGGTCACGTTCGCCGGCGGCATCAGCGAGAACGACGGCGCCGAGAACCGCCTGATGTTCGTCCCGCTGCAGATCGCGTACCTGTCGCCCGCGCTGGTGCCCGTGTGGATCGCCGGGATCGTGCGGCTGTGGAAGATGCCTCGGCTGCGCTCGCTCTCGCTGGCCTATCCGATTCTCTGCGTCATCCTGCTCGCGCTCGGCGGCAAGCCGTACTACTCGCTGCCGCTGCTGATGCTGCTCACCGCCGCCGGCGTGCAACCCGCACTGGAGTGGTTCGCGCGCCGCCGGGCGAGGCGGTGGTGGCTGGTCGCCGCGGCGCTCGGGGCGGCCGTCTCCCTCGCCATCGGGCTGCCGATCGTGCCGGCGCAAGCCCTCGGTCCGGTGCTCGCGCTGAACAAGGAGCAGGGCGAGCAGATCGGCTGGCCGGGGTTCGTCACGACTGTCGCCGACGTCTGGCGGCAGATTCCTGAGAAGGCCGACGCCGTCGTCTTCACCAGCAACTACGGCGAAGCCGGCGCGATCGAGCGCTACGGCCCGGCGCACGACTTGCCCACGCCGTACTCGGGCCACATGTCCTACGCCGACTGGGGCCCGCCGCCCGACCGGATGGACGGGGCCGTGGTGCTCGTCGGCACGTTCGACCGCCCGGCCCGCGCGTTCACCGGCTGCCGCCAGGTCGCCGTGCAGGACGCCGGGATCGACAACGACGAGCAGGGCACCCCGGTCGCCCTGTGCACCGGAACCACGGCCGCGTGGTCGGCACTCTGGCCGAGCCTCCGCCACTTCGCCTGACGCGCTCGGTAGGGTCGCTGCGTGAGCGAAGAGGCCGTGGAGATCTACACCGACGGAGCGTGCAGCGGCAACCCCGGCCCGGGCGGCTGGGGCGCCTTCCTGCGCTACGGCCGCCACGAGCGCGAGCTCTACGGCGGCGAGGACACCGTGACCACCAACAACCGCATGGAGCTGATGGCGCCGATCCGCGCCCTGGAAAGCCTCACGCGACCCTCGGTCGTGCGGATCTACACCGACAGCACCTACGTCCGCAACGGCGTGATGCAGTGGATGCCGCGCTGGAAGAAGAACGGCTGGCAGACCGCGGCGAAGCAGCCCGTGAAAAACGCCGACCTGTGGCAGCGCCTCGACGCCGCGGGCGAGCGCCACGAGGTCGAGTGGCTGTGGGTCAAGGGCCACGCCGGCCTGCCCGAGAACGAGCGCGCCGACCGGCTGGCCGTGAAGGGCGCGCAGGAATCCGCCCAGGCCGGGGTCAAGCGTGCCCGCGGCTGACCCACGCTGTCCCTGCGGCCTGCTTCAGCCCTACGCCGAGTGCTGCGGCCGCTTCCACGACGGCCGCCAGACCGCGCCGACCGCCGAGCTGCTCATGCGCTCGCGCTACAGCGCGTTCGCCGTCGCCGATGCCGCGTACCTGCTGGCGACCTGGCACCCGGACACCCGTCCGAAGCGGCTGCGCCTCGACGACGGCCAGGAGTGGACCGGCCTCGACATCCTCGGCGGCACAGGCGGCGGGCTGCTGCAGAACGAGGGCACCGTCGAGTTCCGCGCGCACTACCGCTTCCGCGGCAACGAAGACGCACTGCACGAGAACAGCCGCTTCGTCCGCGAAGCCGGCCAATGGTTCTACGTCAGTGCCCTCTGAAACTGCCCTCTGAAACTGCGCTCTGACCCGGTCTCAGAGGGAATCCCACAGCCGGCGCTGCTCGGCGTCCGGATCGGACACGGTCGTGCTCACGTCGTCGAACAGCCGCGTGATCCGTGCGCCAGGCTCGTACGGCCCCCAGCCCGGGTCGCCCGTCGCAACGAAGCGGACCCACACGTCGAACATCTGCGTCGCCATCGCCTGCAGCCGAGCCGGATCCGGTTTCGCCAGCGCGAACAGGAAGCGCCAGTTCTTGTTGCCGATGTCGTCGAACATCAGCGGCAGGTCGAGCCCGTGCACGGCGCCGAGCCCCTTGCCGCGCGGCGCGATCCGCCAGTCGAGCCGGTACATCCACGCGGTGCCGCCGGCGGCGTGCTGCGCCTCCGCCAGCCGGATGGCGGGCAGCCACCAGTCGCCGGCCGTCCGCACGCGGTTGCGCAGCTGATCCTCGGGCCAGTCCGGCAGCAGCTCGCGGTAGGCGGCGACGCCCTTGGCGATCGTCTCGTCGTCGAGCATCGTCGAGCCGGTGCCGAGCAGCTTCGCGCGGCCGGTCTGCAGCCAGGAGAACAGGTCCTGCTCGTCGGCCGTCGTGCCGGTGAGAACCCGAACGTCGCGCGCGGCCCCGTCGGCCACGGCCTCACCCGGAAACCGGGGCAGCAGATCTCCGTCCACGATCACGCGGTAGGTCACGAGCTTCCCCGAAGCGGCCGCGACCCGTTGCTGCGCCTCGAGGATCCGCGTCACCGGCAGCGTGGCGAGCTCGCCCGCGGGCACGCCGAGGTCGGCCAGCAGCGCCGCCGCCACGGCCTCGCCCTCGGCCGGCGTGTGCACGACCGAGCCGACGCCCGTGCCGCTCTGCACGATCGCCTGGTGGAAAAGCCCCCGCGTCCGCGGCACCGCCAGCAACGTGCCGACCGTGCGCCCGCCGTTCGACTGTCCGGCGAGCGTGATCCGGTCCGGGTCGCCGCCGAACGCGGCCACGTTGTCGCGCGCCCATTCCAGCGCGAGCACCTGGTCGTGCAGTGAAAGATTGCCCTCGGACACGCCGGGCAGCCGCAGCATGCCCAGCACCCCGAGGCGATAGCCGACGGTCACCACGACCACGCCGCGGCGCGCGTAGGCCGACGCGTCGAACTGGTGCGGCGAGCCCATCACCCCGCCACCGCCGTGGATCCACACCAGCACCGGGTACGGCCCGGGTGAGGCCGGCGCGTAGACGTTGACGTGGAGGCAGTCCTCCTCGCCGGTGAACCCGCGCCCGGTCACCTCCGGCTGCGGAGCCCGCGCGGCGAACCGCCTCGCGTCGCGGACGCCGGTCCAGCTGCCGACCGGCCGCGGCGGCCGGAACCGTAGCGGACCCACGGGCGGCTCGGCATAGGGCACACCCAGGAAATACCCCACCCCGTCGCGCACTTCGCCACGCACCGCACCGGCTCGCGTCTCCACCGTCGTCACGTGGACCAGCCTAGTGACCACGGTGGGCACCCGGGCCGGTGGCGAGTTCCGTGTCCCGCGAGCACCCGCGACCGTGCGCGGGTCATGATTACCCCCGTGCACATCGCGGCGGAATTGGTGGCGCTGGTCGTGACGGTCCTCGTCGTCACGGTCATCGCGAGGCGTCTGGACTGGTCGGCGCCCCTGTGTCTGGTCGCGGTGGGGGTCGCGGCGTCGTTCATCCCGAGCTTGCCCGACTACCAGCTCGACCCCGAGGTCGTGCTGATCGGGCTCCTGCCCCCACTGCTGTACTCGGCGTCGATCCAGACGTCGCTGGTCGCGTTCAACAAGCTGCGCGGGCCGATCCTCGTGCTGTCGGTGGGCCTCGTCGTGTTCACCGCGTTCGGCGTCGGTGTGGTCGCCTGGGCCGTGGTGCCGGGCCTGCCGCTCGCCGCGGGGATCGCGCTCGGCGCGGTGGTCGCGCCGCCCGACGCGGTGGCGGCGAGTGTGGTCGCGCGCCGGGTCGGCATGCCGCGCAAGCTCGTGCGGCTGCTGGAGGGCGAGAGCCTGTTCAACGACGCGGCCGCGCTGGTCACCCTGCGCACCGCGATCGCGGCCATCGCCGGGTCGATCAGCCTGTGGCAGGTCGGGCTCGACTTCCTGCTCGCCGCGTTCGGCGGGATCGTGGTCGGCCTCCTGGTCGGCCTGGTCGCGACCCAGCTGCGCAAGCGCCTGGAGGAACCGGTCACGGACACGGCGCTTTCCTTCGCCGTGCCGTTCGTCGCCTACCTGCTGGCCGAGGTCGCGCACGGCTCCGGGGTGCTCGCGGTGGTCGTCTGCGGCCTGATGCTCGGCCACGAGTCGCCGCGCATCCTCTCCGGCTCCACGCGGCTCGCGTCGCGGCTCAACTGGCAGACGGTGCAGTTCCTGCTGGAGAACATGGTCTTCCTGCTGATCGGCCTGCAGCTGCGCGGGATCCTCATCGAGGTCTCCAAAACGGGCCTGTCGGTGTGGGAGCTCGTCGGCATCTGCACCGCGGTGCTCGGCACGGTGATCCTCACGCGCGTGCTGTGGCTGGTCGGCATCGGCGTGCAGAAGCGCCTCACCGTCCGCTTCGTCAAGAAGCCGAAGATCTGGCCCTGGCGCTACTCCGCGGTGATCGCGTGGGCCGGCATGCGCGGTGTCGTCACGCTCGCCGCGGCGTTCGTGCTCCCGGCCGACACCCCGCAGCGCGCCGTGCTGGTGCTGGCCGCGTTCGTGGTCGTGGCGGGCACGCTCGTGGTACAGGGCATGACGTTGCCGACGCTGATCCGGCGCCTGCGCCTGCCGCGGCCCGACCCGGCCGAGGACGCACTGCAGGAAGCCGCCGTGGTCAACGACATGACCCGCGCCTCGCTCGCGAAGCTCGAGGAGATCAGCACCCCGGACGACCCGCCGGACATCATCGAACGGCTGCGCGACCGCCTCCAGTACCGCGCAGACTCGGCGTGGGAGCAGCTCGGCCGCCAGAGCGCGCTCGCCGAGACCCCGAGCGACGCCTACCGGCGGCTGCGCCTGCAGCTTTTGGAGGTCGACCGCGAGCAATTCCTGCTGGCGCGCGACAACGGCACGGCAGACGACACCGTGCTGCGCCGCGTGCTCGCCCGGCTCGACATCGAGGAGTCGCTGCTCGACCGCGTCGAAGAAGAAGCGCCGGTCGTCGCACGCGAGCTGAGCACTCCGGCCGTCACGGCGCGCTCCTGCAAACACTTGGCCCACCCGTGGCGCGACATGGACCCGAGCTCCCCCGACGTCTGCGCCGCGTGCATCGCGGAAGGCACGACCTGGGTGCACCTGCGCATGTGCCTCAAGTGCGGCAACGTCGCGTGCTGCGACTCCTCGCCGCGCAAGCACGCGACGCTGCACTTCCACGACAGCCGCCACCCGGTGATGCGCAGCTTCGAACCGGGCGAGACGTGGCGGTGGTGTTTCGTGGACAAACAGCTGGGCTGAGGACCCCGGCTCGCAACCCGGCCCGGCTAGGGTCGGGGCCATGAGCACGCCCGAGCAGGAAGTCGAATACCGCCAGCACCGGTTCAGCCCCCAGCCGGGAGCGACCGAGATCTTCTTGGTGCGCCACGGAGAATCCGCGCCCGCGCGGATCAACGCGCCGTTCGACCTCGTCGACGGCCAGGCCGACCCCGACCTCGCACCCGAAGGCCGCGACCACGCCCTCCGCATCGGCGAACGGCTCGTCGGCGAGCGCATCGAAGCGCTCTACGTCACCACGCTGCGGCGCACGGTGCAGACCGCTGCGCCGCTCGCCGAGAAGCTGGGCCTCACGCTCGAGGTCGTGCCAGAGCTGCGCGAAATCCACCTGGGCGACTGGGAAAACGGGCTCTTCCGCCAGTACACGACCGAAGGCCACCCGATCGTCGACCGGCTCTGGACCGAGCAGCGCTGGGCGGTGATCCCGGGCGCGGAATCCGACGAGGCGTTCGGACGGCGCATCCGCCGGGCGCTCATGCGGATCGCCGCGGCCAACCCCGACCGCCGCGTCGCGGTGTTCACCCACGGCGGCGTGATCGGCGAAGTCTTCGCGCAGGCGAGCCGCGCAGTCGACCGCTTCGCGTTCCTGGGCGCGGACAACGGGTCCATCTCCCACCTCGTGGTGCAGGGCGACCGCTGGCTCGTGCGGCGCTTCAACGACACCGCTCACCTGGCGGCCCCGCTCGGCTGACGCCGCGGCACCCACGCGAAGGTCCACCGGCGGCGCACCGGCTCGTCGCGGCGGATGAACCCCGCCGCGACGAGCTGCACCGTCGTCAGCACGGCCACGGCCTCCGCGGCCAGCAGCCCGATCAGCACGAGCGCCTGCGCGATACCCGCCTGGATCGGGCCCGCACCCCCGAGCAGCAGACCGACGTACGCACCCGGCAGCGTCACCAGCCCGACCGTGCGCGTCTGGTCGAGCGCCGGGATCAGCGCCTGCCCGGCCGAGGGACGGCAGATCTCCAGCGCGGCCAGCCGGGGCAGGAAACCCAGTGCCAGCGCGGCTTCGTACTCGCCGTGGCGCTGGGCGAGCTCGTCGAGCGCGCGGCGTGCCGACTGCGACGTCGCGGTCATCGTCCCGCCGATCACGATGCCGGCGATCGGCACGACCGTGATCGGTTCCGGCGGCACGACTCCCGAAGCGAGTACCAGGGCCAGCACGGGCGCGACGCCCGAGGCCAGTGCCAGCGCCACCCAGCCGATCCGGCGTGGCACGCCGATGCGGGAAGCCGACGTGACCGCCGCGATCGAGAACATCAGCAGCACGAACAGGCCGGTGAGCCAGCCCGACCGCAGGATCAGTGTGATCACCAGGGACACGAGCGCGAGCTGCGCGACCGCGCGGACCGCCGCCAGCAGCACCGCCCGGCCCTGACCCAGCCCGCCGAAGCGCACCACCCCGGCCCCCGCCAGCGTGAGCAACGCCAGGACGATCACCAAGGCGGGCCCGAACCCGATCGCACCGTTCACGCCTGTGATCCTGCCCCAGGAACGGCCTACCTGAGGCGCACGCCGTGGTTCACGCGGTGCAGCTGAGCTGCGCGCCCTCCTCCGACACGGACTTCTCGGCGACGACGGCGCCGTCCACGGTGATGCGGCAGGTCAGCCCGCCCGGCCCGGCGCTCTGCGCGGCGAGGCTCGCGAACTCGGCTTCGCCGGCCGGCGCGGTGCGCGTGACGGTGACCGACCACGGCGTGGTGACCTCGGTCTGCTGCTCGAGGCCCGCGTCGGCCGCGACGTAGGTGAGGTTGCGGGCGCCGCCTTCGCCCTCGATCGAGTAGACGATGGTGCGGGTGACGTTCCGGACGGCCACGGGCTCGGCCTGCGCGACCTCGGTCGGGGACACCTGGCCGGGTTCACCGGCCGTCGGCGCCGCTTTGGGCGTGACGTACGAGGCCACAGCGATCGCGACGGCGATGACGCCGACCACGACGACCACGCTGCCGAGCGGCTTGAGCCGGCCCGGACCACCCGCACCCGGCGGCGATGCCGGAGGGGTCGCGGCAGGAACACTCATGGAGAGGTCTTCTCTCGTTCGAGCGCACTTCTGACGAGTACGACGTCTGGTTCTCGTCCGAGCGTCACTCGGCGTTAGCCAACCGCGCAAAGTTGGTGAAACTTCACCCTTACGGGTGCCCCCGTGGACCAGTCACCGGTGTGGTCACCACGGACGATGCCGATAACACCGTCGTAATAACCGGTCACGGAGAGTCAGTCCACGACCCCCTGCTCGGCCAGCATCCGCAGGACGCGCTGCCCAGCGGGCGGACACGCTGCGGCGTCGGCGAAGCCCAGCCACGCCGCCTCGGCAATCTCGGCCGACGGCGCCGGCTCGCCCGTGTTCGGCCGTGTAGCAGGTCATGCGCACGCGGCGGCCGTCGGCGAACCCGTCGGCCTGCTCGTCGAGCAGCGCGAAGAAGCGGAAGGTCAGCGGGTCGAGCTCCACCCCCAGCTCTTCGCGGATCTCGCGGCACAGCCCCGCGACGTCGCCCTCGCCCGGCTCGCGTTTGCCGCCCGGCAGGTAGAACTTCGCCTTGCCCCGCGTACGCACCGACAGCAGCCGCCGGTCGCGGACATGGACCCAGGCCAGCGCGTCGATCGGGGTCATGGGTCGCATTCTGTCGTACCCGGAGGGGATGATCGGGGGGTGTACTCGGAGACGCTCGCGCCCGAGCCGCTGCGCGCCGTGGTCCGCTGCCTGTGGCGGTCGGTCCCGGCGGGCCCGGAGCGGATCGTGCCCGACGGCTGCGTCGACCTCGTCGCCGGCGACGGCGAGGTCTTCATCGCGGGCCCGGACACCGAGGCGTGGTCGTCGGTCACCTCGCCCGGCGCCCGGCTACACGGCCTGCGCTTCCACCCCGGCGCTGCGCCCGCCGTGCTCGGCGTCGCGGCCGACGAGCTGCGCGACCGCCGGCTCCCGCTGGCCGAGGTGTGGGGCCGCCGCGGGGAACTGCTGACCGACGCGGTGCTCAGCGGCGCGCGTTGCCTCACCGACGTCGTGGCCGGCCGGGAAGCCGACCCCGACCCGGCCGTGGCCGCGGTGCTGTCGCACCTGCACACCGCACCGGCCCGCGTGGGCACCCCGGCGACGGCCGTGGGTGAACGGCAGCTGCGGCGCCGCTTCACCGTCGCCGTCGGCTACGGACCCGCGACCTACCTGCGCGTGCTGCGGTTGCAACGCGCCATCGCCCTCGCGCCGCGCGCGCCCGGGCTGGCCGACCTCGCCGCCGGCGCCGGGTACGCCGACCAGGCCCACCTGTCGCGGGAGTGCCGGGCGCTGACCGGCCTCACGCCGAGCGCCTACTTCTCCGCAGCCTGAGCCGCGCGTTCCTGTTGCGCGGCAATGAAGTGCGCGATGTCGACCGTCGCGGGGTACAGGGCGCGGTAGCGGGCGTAGAACTCGTCGTAGACGTCGGCGCGCGCGGGATCAGGCCGCACGACGGTGGCGACCGGGTTCCACGCGTCGATGTCGGGCTCGAGCCCCACGGCGAACGCGGCCAGCAACGCGTCCCCGAAAGCCGCGCCGATCGTTTCGGTGGGCACGTGTTGCTCGGCGCGCGTCACGTCGCTCACGATCTGCGTCCACACGCGACCCTGCGTGCCGCCGCCGACCGCGACGAGGCGGCGGCCTTCGGCGGAGCCCATCGTCTCGAGGTTGTGCCGCACGCCGTACGCGGTGCCTTCCAGTGCGGCGCGGTAGAGGTCGGCCTTGGTGTGCGACAGCGTCAGCCCGGCGAGCACCCCGCGCGCGGCCGGGTCCGGCACCGGGGTGCGTTCGCCGGCGAAGTACGGCAGCATCAGCAGTCCGCGGCTCCCGGCGGGCACGTCGCCCGCCTCGGCGACCAGGTCGGCGAACTCACCGCCGACGAGGTCGCGCAGCCAGTCGGTGATCGCACCGGACGTGGCCATGCCGGCGGCCAGCGAGTACGTGTCTTCGAACGCGCCGCGCGTGGCCCACAGGCCCGGCACCGGTCGCGGCTCGGCGGCGGTCTGCACGAGGAACATCGTGGTGCCGTACATGAGCATCGTGTCGCCGGGCGCCCGCACGCCGGCGCTCGCCGCCTCGGCCCACGCGTCAACCGTGCCGCACGTGACGGGCAGGCCCGCGGGCAGCCCGGTCGCCGCGGCCGCCGAGGCGGAAACCGTGCCGGCCACTTCCGTCGGCCACGCCAACCGCGGCAGCCGCACGCCGGGCGCGACCAGCCGGGCCCAGTCCTCGGCCCACGCACCGGCGCGCAGGTCGTACATCGGGTCGCACTGGCTAGCCGAGTGGTGGTCGAGCACGTACTCGCCGGTCAGCCGCAGCACGAGGTAGGAGCTCGCCATGAGGAACAGTTCGGCGCGCTCCGTGACCTCGGGCTCGTGCCGGAACAGCCAGCGCCACTTGGGTCCCACGGCCTGACTGGACAGTGCGCTGCCACCACGCTCCACAATGGACTCTTCACCCAGCTCCGCCGTGAGCTCGGCGATCTCCGTGCCCGCGCGCGTGTCGACGCCGTAGAGGATCGCCGGGCGCAGGGGCCGGCCGTCGGCGTCGGCGGGCAGCAGCACCGGCCCGATGCCGCTCACGGCCAGCCCGGCGAGCGGCCGGTCGCCCGCCGCCGCGGTGAGCTCGTGCGCCAGCGCGATGAAGTCGGCCCACCACACCGTTTCCGCGTCGTGCTCGAACCACCCTGGCCGTGGGCGGGAGGTGGTGTGCGCGCGGCCGGCGCGCGCCAGTATTGTCCCGTCGGCACCGACGAGGACGCCCTTCGAGCTGGACGTGCCGATGTCGATGCCGAGCAGCAGGCCCGGATCCACCGCGACTCCCCGTATGCGGACGGTAAACGATTACCCGGGACGCTATTCTTCGGGGGACGAGGGTGTCAAGGACGGCCGGAGGAGGTCACGGTGGCCACGATCAGCGACGTCGCCGCGCGCGCCGGCGTCTCCACCGCCACGGTGTCCCGGGCCCTCAACGGCAAGTCCACAGTGGACCCGGAGCTCGCCGCGCGGGTGCTCGTGGCGGCCGAGGAGCTCGGCTACCACCCCAACGGCCTGGCCCGGAACCTGCGCCGCCAGGAGACGGCCGTGCTGGCGCTGATCATCTCCGACGTCGAGAACCCGTTCTTCACGGCGATCGCGCGCGGCGTCGAGGACCTCGCACAGATGTCGGGCTACTCCGTGGTGCTGTGCAACTCCGACGAGAACGAGGACAAGGAGCGCCGCTACATCGACGTCGCGCTCCAGGAACGCGTCGCCGGCGTCGTGCTCTCCCCCACAGGCCGCTCCACCAACGTCGACCGCCTGCGCCGCCAGGGCACGCCCGTGGTCGCGGTCGACCGGCCGCTCACCGGCCCGGACGGCGACCAGGTTCTCGTGGACACCCGCCGCGCCGCGCGCGACGCGACCCGCCACCTCGTGGCCGGCGGCTACCGCCGCATCGCGTGCCTGACCGGTCCCGCCGGCGTCCGCACGGCCGACGACCGCCTCGCCGGCTACCTCGACGCCGTCGGCGAGGAGAACGCGCTCTTCCGCCGCGCCGAGTACCGCGCCGAGGGCGCGCGCGTGGCCGCCACTGAGCTGCTCGAACTGCCCGAACCCCCGGACGCGCTACTGGTGGCCAACAGCACCATGACGATCGGCGTCCTGGAAACCCTCGCGAGCCGCGGCGTGCGCCCCGGCCGCGACGTCGGCATCGTCTCCTTCGACGACGCCCCCTGGACGACCCTGATCGACCCGCCGCTGACGGTCGTCGCGCAGCCCGCCTACGAAGTCGGCCGGGTCGCCGCGCAGCTCCTGCTCGCCCGCATCACCGACAGCACCCGCCGCCCCACCACGACGACACTGGAAGCGCGGCTCATCGAACGGCAGAGCTCCCGTCGCTGACGCGCGGAATTCACGTCGCGCGATTCGCTCCCACGGCCCCGAATTGCGTCCACGCCGGCGCGAAACTGCGCGGAAAACCCCCAAAAGACGACGTGCCTGGTGGACCGGCCAGTACCGGTCCACCAGGCACGTCCCACCCCCTGTCCCCCCAGCACCGGCGGCCGAAACCACCGGAGCCCGCAACAGCACGAGGCGGGAAATCGATTACCAACCGAACGTAAAGGGGCCGCGGCGGAGTGTCAAGGGCACGAAAGCCTGGACAGCACCGGCACCGGCAGGGCAGACTGACGCGAAATCGCCTACACCCCGTGTTGGGTTCTGTGCACTGCGTGTCGATCTCTGGTGAATTCACCCACAAATCCGGTGACGAACCGCACGAACCCGCACATGCGAGCTAGTCTGAGCGCATGTCAGTCGCGCTCGAGAACGTCCTCGCCAAGGCGGGGCTCAAGGCCGACGCCACGGAGTTCCTCACGCTCGTCGAGGACGCGGCACGCAGGCTGTCGCCGCCGAACCCGGACCCGTCGCACTACTTCTCGCCCGACCAGCAGGCCGCGCTGGCGGACGTGGGGCTCGACCTCACGCCCCACGGCGACGACGAGCCCGACTTCCGCGCGCGCACCGTGGCCGCCCACGCCGTGCTCGCCGACTCGGCGCTCACCGTCACCCAGGCCGCGAAGGCGCTGAAGATCGACGACAGCCGCATCCGCCACCGCCTCAAGGAAGGCCGGCTCACGGGGTGGAAGGACCAGGGCTGGCGGCTGCCGTCGTGGCAGTTCAACGGCCCAGGCGTGCTGCCCGGCCTCGAGGTGGTGCTGCACGCGATCCCCGAGGACCAGCCCGCGCTCGTCGTCGCCGCGTTCATGAACACCCCGCAGGACGACCTGGTGATCAGCGACCGGCCCGCGACCCCGCGCCAATGGCTCCTCTCGGGTGGAGATCCCGAGCAGGTCGCGCGCCTCGTCGCCACGCTCGGCTCGCCGTTCTAGGCTGACCCGACGCCCGAGATCACCGACACAGGACGGACGACCCCCGACGCATGGCCCGGCTCCCCTTGCCGCCCGCGCGATCCGTGCTGGTCAAGGAGCTGGACCGCGCCCACGACGTGGTGGCTGTGCAGCCCGAGACCAGGCTGGTCCGCATCTTCACCGCGCACGGCAACCACCCGCAGCAGTGGAACTCGTTCCGCTACACCGGCCCGCTCCCGCACGGCCGGTTCGACCAGCAGCCGCCCGGCCGCGGCGGCCAGCCTGTGACCGACCCGGGCAACGGCGTGCTGTACTTCGGCCTGACCGTGCGCACGAGCGTCGCCGAGGTGTTCCAGACGAGCTCGACGGTCGACCGCAAGACGCGCGGGCCGCGGCTCGTGGTCGTGCGCCCGATGCGCCCGTTGCGGCTGCTCGACCTCACCGGGCTGTGGCCCACGCGCGTGGGCGCGTCGCAGGAGATCTCCAGCGGACCGAAGAAGATCACCCAGGCCTGGGCGCGCGCGATCCGCAGCGCGCTGCCCGACCTCGACGGTCTCTGGTACCGCTCGTCGATGGACTCCGGCGACCCGGCCGTGTGCCTGTGGGACCCGCCGGCGGGCGCCGCGCTGCCGATCGCCCCGGATGTCCTGCTGCCGCTGGACCACCCGGGGCTCGACGTCCCGCTCGGCCGGGTCTGCGAAGAGCTGAACTACACGCTCCTCAACTGAGCACTCAGCCCAGGTGGCGCGACCACCACTCGAGCACCGCGTCGAAGCGCTGCACGCGGTGGCGAGGGCGCCCCGCGCGCGACAGCTCGTGGCCTTCGCCCGGGAACAGCAGGAACTCCGCGTCGGCGCCCGCGCGGCGCAGCGCCACGAACATGCGCTGCGCCTGCTCCAGCGGGCAGCGCCAGTCCTGCTCGGAGTGCACGACCGCGAACGGGATGGTGATGTCGGCCGCGTAGGTCAGCGGGCTGCGGTCGCGCAGCACCTCCGGGTCGGTGCCGATGTAGGAGTCGACGAAGAAGTAGCCGATGTCGGAGCTGCCGACCATCGAGTCCCACGCGTTCACCGCGCGCTCGCTCCACGCCGCCTTGAACCGCTCCGGGTGGTGCGAGGCGACCCAGCTGGTCATGAACCCGCCGTACGAACCGCCCATGATGCCGACGCGTGAGGAGTCGAGGTCGGGTCGTTCGAGCGCCTTGTCCAGCAGCGCGAGCACGTCGTCGACGTCGACCGTGCCGAACCCGAAAGTGATCGCGCGGCCGTGGCTCTGCCCGTAGCCCGCCGAACCGCGCGGGTTGCCGAGCACCACGGCGTAGCCGGCCGCGGCGTAGACCTGGGCCTCGTCGAACACGGCCCAGTCCTGCTGCGCGAACGGCCCGCCGTGCACGACCCGCAGCACCGGGTGCGGGCCCTCGCCCTCGGGCAGCACGAGCCAGCCGTGCACGGGGTGGCCGTCGGGCGAGGTCGTGGTGAGCTCCTCGACGGGGCGCAACCCCTTGTCCCGCAACGGCTTCGAGTAGTCGGTGAGCACGCGCGGGCCGCCGGCGTCGAGCACGACCACGTCGCCCGAGGACTCCGGCGTGGCGACCACGGCGACGATCGTGTCGCCATCGGCCGCGAACCCGCGGACCACCACGTGGCCGTCGTGCAGCACGCGCAGGTCGGCCAGCACGGCCGCGTCGGCGGAAGCCGGGACCGCGCGCAGCTCCACGGCGCCGCGGTTGCGCACGGCCACGAGCACCTCGCCGTTCACGGGAATGGCGGGGCCGGAGCCGCTCTCCACGTCGACGGTTTCGATGTCGGTCAGCCGCCGCGCCTTCGCGGGACCGCCGGTGTCGATCGTGGCGGCGTACAGGCCGGCGTTGCAGGCCTCGCGGTGGCCGTCCTCGTAGGACGAACCGTAGAAGAACAGGGTGCCGTCGGGACCGAACACGGGCTGCTCCGCGTAGCCGTGGCACGCCACGAGCAGCTCGGGCTCCCCGCCGCCGGCCGGGAACGCGACCAGGTCGCGGTAGTCGGTCTCCACGCGGTCCCAGTCCTGCGGCACCGCGACGACCACGCGCTCGCCGTCGGGCGTCCACACGGGATCGTCGACGTCGTAGGTCACCGGCGAGATCGGCTCGAGCGCGGCGAGTTCGGCTGCGTCCAGCGCAGCGACGGCGTCGAGCACGAACAGCCGCTTCATCCGGTCGCGCAGGAAACCGACGTCGTCGATGCGGTAGTCGAAGCGCGTGATCCGGCGCGGCGCTTCGGCGGGCGGCTCCGGCTTCTCGCCGTCGGCGTCCTCGGTGCCGTAGCGGCCCGCGTCCGGCACGCGCGCCGTGAACGCGACCCGCCGCGAGTCCGGCGCCCACACCGGCGCGTCGGCGCCCAGGTGCAGCGCCGTCAGCCGCTTGGCCTCGCCGCCCGCCGCCGGCATCACGTGCACCTGCGCACTGCCTTCGGCACCTTCACCGTCGCCGGCCCGCAGGAACGCGACCCAGCGCCCGTCGGGCGAGATCGCCGGGGCCGCGTCGTGCGGACCCTGCGTCCACGAGGTGTCCCCTCCCCCGAGTCCCACCCGCCGCAGCGCACTGTGGTTGGCGTTGGACTCGAGGTCGGGGTGCTTGACCGCGGTCAGGAGCAGGTCACCCCGGAGTGCGGGGCGGCCGGGAACGACGAGGGCTTCGATGTCGGCTGGTCGCATGCCGACGACCGTACCGGATCATTAGCTAAGCGAAAGACTTATTCCGCCGGTACGCGCGCCCGCTCGTCCTTTTTCGCCTTGGCGAGGCTCGCCACGGTGGTGATCGCCAGCACGACCACGATCACGCCGAGGGACACCCAGTTGTTGATGTCCAGCCAGTCGGGCGCCACGTGGTACTCGTGCAGCGCGTGCACCACCAGCTTCGCGCCGATGAACGCGAGGATCACCGCGAGGCCGTAGGACAGGTACACCAGCTTCTCGACGAGCCCGCCGAGCAGGAAGTACAGCTGGCGCAGGCCCATCAGCGCGAACGCGTTGGCGGTGAACACCAGGAAGGCCTCCTGGGTGATCCCGAAGATGGCCGGGATCGAGTCCACCGCGAACAGCAGGTCGGCCGAGCCGATGGCGACGATCACCACGAGCATCGGCGTGATCATCCGCTTGCCGTCGACCTTGACCGTGTACTTGTGGCCGTGGAAGTCGTCGGTCACCGGGGCGATCTTGCGGACCCAGCGGGTCACGGCGTTCTCGTGGTACTCCTCTTCCTCGTCCTTCTTGCGCAGCATGCTGATCGCGGTCCAGATCAGCACCGCGCCGAAGAGGAAGAACACCCACACGAACTGCGCGATCAGCGCCGCGCCCACCGCGATGAACACACTGCGCATCGCGAGCGCGAGCAGGATGCCCACGAGCAGCACGCGGTGCTGGTGGATGGCCGGCACCTTGAACGACGCCATGATGATCATGAAGATGAACAGGTTGTCGACGCTCAGCGAGTACTCGGTGATGTACCCGGTGAAGAATTCGACGCCCGGGTCGTGCCCGGCGAAGACCCAGATCCCGATGCCGAACACGACGGCGCAGGCGATGTAGAAGATCACCCACCGCGCGGCCTCGGCCGGTTTGATCGCGTGGGGCTTGTGGTCGACGATCACCAGATCGAGTGCGATCAGGGCCAGCAGGCCACCGACCGTCGCGATCCATAACCACAAGGGAACAGTCATCACAGCACATACCTCCGGATAGCGCGTAGCAGCTACTAACCGGAGGTCTCTTCCGCCGGTTCCTTTCTACCGGCCGACGGTGCCGGGGGCCACGCCACCGTGCTGACGACACCGCCGCGAAGGAATACTCCCCTCACAGCGCGTCCAGTTTGCCGGTTACGGCGCGCGAACGCCAGCGGAGGTTGCCCTCGTCACCGAACCGGCGGTGTTACCTCCGTCACCGGGACCGAAGATCACCGGTGCTCGCGTGAAAAAGATGTCTGATCCGTGTGAGCCCCGCGCGCGGCTCTCAGCGAAGCTCAAATAACGTCAGCACGTGCCCCGAATCCCGTTGCCGCGCACGCGCGGTGCCCGGCTGACCGCGCTGGCCGCGGTCGTGGTGGTCGTCGCCGCCGTCGTGGCCGTCTGGACCACGAGCGGCTCGCAGCCCTCGCCCGTCCGGACCCAGGACGCCTTCCTGCAGATGCCGGCAGCGCCCGGCTCGGCCGAGCAGGTCCGCATCGACACCACCACCTACTACCCCGAGAAGACCCCCGCCCCCGCCGTGCTGCTGGCCCACGGTTTCGGCGGCGACAAGTCCAGCGTGGACCCCCAGGCCCGTGAGCTGGCCGAGCGCGGGTTCGTCGTGCTGACCTGGTCGGCGCGCGGTTTCGGCCGCAGTACCGGCAAGATCGGCCTCAACGACCCCGACGCGGAGGTCGCCGACGCGAGCCGGCTCATCGACCACCTCGTCGCGAGCCACGACGTCGCCACCCGCGCGGGCGGCGCGCCGGAGATCGCCGTCACCGGCGCGTCTTACGGCGGCGCGCTGTCGCTGCTGCTCGCCGGCACCGACAAGCGCGTGGCCGCCGTCGCCCCGGTGATCACCTACAACGACCTGGCCCAGGGCCTGATCCCCAACGCCGGCGCCACCGCGCCGCCCGCGGCGAAGACCCCGGCGGCGGGCGAGTTCGCGCCCGACGGCGTGTTCAAGAAGAGCTGGGCGGGCATCTTCTTCTCCTCCGGTTCGGGCGCGCCGAGTGCGGGTGCGTCCTCTTCGGCCGAGGCTCCCGAGGCCGGGCAGGAGACCGACGGCAACGGCGGCTCGGTCGGCGGCACCGGAGGCACCGGCAGCGGCATCGATCCGCAGGCGGCCACCACCCCGGTCGCCGGACAGGCCCAGCCGCGTCAGGCGCCGGCCGCGGACCCGTGCGGCCGCTTCACCGCCCAGGTCTGCCAGGCGTACACGGAGCTGGCGACCACCGGGAAGGTGAGCGCGCAGACCGTCGCGCTGCTGCACCGCGTCTCGCCCGTGTCCGTGACGGACAAGATCACCGTGCCGACGCTGCTCGTGCAGGGTGAGAGCGACACGCTGTTCGGTCTGGACCAGTCCGACGCCACCGCGCGGCAGATCGCCGCGGCGGGCGGCAAGGTCCGCACCATCTGGTACACCGGCGGCCACGACGGCGGCGTCCCCGGCCCGCAGCTGCGGGCGAAGATCGGCGACTTCCTGTGGTCGGCGCTGACCGGCGACGGCGACGCGGGCACCGGCTTCAGCTACGACGTGCAGGGCACGCTGCGGGCCAACGGCGCGCCGTCCGTGCGGACGGTCAGCACCGACGCGTACCCGGGCCTCGCGGGCGCGGGCACCGAACGCCGCCAGGTCGCGCTCGCCGGTCCGCCGCAGCCCGCCGTGCGGCCCGCGGGCGCCAACCCCGCGGCCGTGAGCGGCATCCCCGGCCTCAACGGGCTGGCTGCGGGTTCGTCGCGGCTCGCGCCGTTGTTCAGCACCGACCCGCCGGGCCAGGCCGCGCAGTTCCGCAGCGCGCCGTTCGACAGCCAGGTCCTGATCGCGGGTTCCAGCACCGTGCGGCTGCAGGTCGCGACCGACCCGGCGCACCCGCTGCCGGAGGCGGTGCTGTTCGCCAAGCTCTACGACGTCGGCCCCGACGGCACCCGCGTGCTGCCGGCCAACGCCGTCGCGCCGTTCCGCGTGGCGAACCTGCCCACGAACGGCACCCCGGTGGACGTGACGGTGACCCTGCCGGGCATCGTGCGCCCGATCGAGGCCGGGCACTCGCTGCGGCTCGTGGTCGGCACCACGGACCAGTCGTTCTCGACGCCGACCGCGCCGGGCGTGTTCCGCATCGCGCTGGCGTCGGGTTCGTCGCTCGCCGTGCCGGTCGTGCCCGGGACGTCGGTGGGCACGCCGGCGCCGAAGGGCCAGCTGATCGGCATCGGCGTGACACTGCTCGTCGGCATCGTCGCGCTGCTGTTCGCCGCGATCCGCCGCCGGCGCGCGCACGACGTCGACCCGGACCTGGCGGGCACGCCGCTCGTGATCAAGGGGCTGCGCAAGCAGTACGCGGGCGGGTTCGTGGCTGTGAAGGACCTGTCCTTCCGCGTCGAGCCGGGCCAGGTGCTCGGCCTGCTCGGCCCGAACGGCGCCGGCAAGACGACGACGCTGCGCATGCTGATGGGTCTGATCACGCCGACCGAGGGAGAGATCCGCGTGTTCGGCCACAAGATCTCCCCCGGCGCGCCCGTGCTGTCGCGAATCGGGTCCTTCGTGGAGGGATCCGGGTTCCTGCCGCACCTGTCGGGCAAGGCGAACCTCGAGTTGTACTGGGCGGCGACCGGGCGACCCGCCGAGAAGGCCCACTTCTCGGAAGCGCTCGAGATCGCGGGCCTGGGCGACGCGGTGAACCGCCGCGTGAAGAACTACAGCCAGGGCATGCGCCAGCGCCTCGCCATCGCGCAGGCGATGCTCGGCCTGCCGGAGCTCATGGTGCTCGACGAACCCACCAACGGGCTCGACCCGCCCCAGATCCACCAGATGCGCGAGGTCCTGCAGCGCTACGCCGCGACCGGGCGCACGGTCGTCGTCTCGAGCCACCTGCTGGCCGAGGTCGAACAGACGTGTTCGCACGTGGTCGTGATGCACCGCGGGACGCTCGTGGCCTCGGGCGAGGTCGGCGAACTGGCGGCCGCGAGCGGCGAGGCGACGTTCCGCGTCGGCGACCCGGCGGCGGCCTCGGCGGCGCTCAAGGGCATCGGCGGCGTCACGGACATCGACGTCGAGGGTGACCTCGTGCACGCGAACCTCGACGGGCTCGCGCGCGCCGACGCGGTGGCGGCACTCGTGCGCGCGGGTGTCGCGGTGGAGCAGGCCGGGCCTCGGCGCCGGCTGGAAGACGCGTTCCTGCAGCTGGTCGGAGACAACTCATGAGCAACACCAACGGTTCGGGCGGGGTCCACACCGACCCCGCCGCCCTGCGGGAGCTGAGCGAGCTGGCGACGGCCGAGCAGGCGGAGGTCGGCCCGGACGGCGCCGTCGCCGGCTACCGCGCCGAGCGCACGCTGCGCCTCGGCGTGGAGCTGAAGCGGCAGTTCAAGCGGCGGCGCACCCAGCTGGTGCTGGGGTTCGTGGCGATCCTGCCGTTCATCCTCGTGATCGCGTTCGAGGTCGGGCAGTCGAACCCGAACCGCCGCTCGGGCGGGTTCGTGGACCTCGCGACGGCGAGCGCGCCGAACTTCGTGGTGCTCGCGCTGTTCGTGTCCGGCACGTTCCTGCTGCCGATGATCGTGGCGCTGTTCTTCGGCGACACGATCGCGAGCGAGTCGTCGTGGTCGAGCCTGAAGTACCTGCTGGCGATCCCGGTGCCGCGGCACCGTCTGCTGCGACAGAAGGCGATCGTGTCGGGCCTGCTGTCCGCCGCGGCGCTGGTGCTGCTGCCGCTGGTGTCGCTGCTGGTGGGCGTGATCTGGTACGGCGCGGGTGACGCGATCAGCCCCACGGGCGACGCGGTCACCTTCGGCGACAGCATGATCGCGCTCGTGCTGTCCACTGTGTACATCATCGTGCAGCTGGCGTGGGTGGCCGGGCTGGCGCTCCTGCTGAGCGTCTCCACCGACGCCCCGCTGGGCGCGGTGGGCGGCACGGTGCTGGTGGCGATCCTGTCGCAGATCCTCGACCAGATCACCGCGCTCGAGGGGCTGCGCAATTACCTGCCCACGCACTTCTCGTTCGCCTGGATCGACCTGATCTCGACCGACATCGACTGGTCGGACATGGCGAGCGGCGTGCTGTCGTCGCTCATCTACACCACGATCTTCCTGCTGCTGGCCGGTCGCCGGTTCGCGACGAGGGACATCACGAGCTGACGGGCGAGTCCGGCCGCCCCGCGCGGGCGGCCGGACGCCGGTAACGTCTCCTCGCGTGACCATCCACCTCGCAGTCGAAGACGGCGTCGCCGTGCTCACGCTCGAGCACGGCCGCGGCAACACCCTCGACACCGCCACCTGCCGGGAGCTCGTGCTCAAGCTCGAGGAAGCGGCCGACGGCGCGAAGGCCACGGTGCTGACCGGATCGGGCGACATGTTCTCCGCGGGCGTCGACCTGCTCAGCATCGACGCCGGCGGCGCGAGCTACGTCGGCGAGTTCCTGCCCGCGCTCTCCGACGCGCTGCTGGCGGTCTTCGGCTTCCCCCACCCGCTCGTGGCCGCGGTCAACGGCCACGCGATCGCGGGCGGGATGGTGCTGGCCGCGGGGTGCGACCACCGTGTCGCCGCCACCGGCCCCGGGCGCATCGGCGTGACCGAACTGCTCGTGGGCGTGCCCTTCCCGCTGGCCGCGACGGAGATCCTGCGCTGCGCGTACGGCACGAACCCGCTCGCCGCGCTCATGTACAGCGGCGCCACGCTGACCATCGACGACGCCCTCGCCCGCGGCCTGGTCGACGAGGTCGCGGCGCCGGAAGAGGTGCTCGGCCGCGCGCGTGAGCTCGCCGCCCGCCTCGGCGAGCTGCCGGCCGACGCGTTCGCCCACACCAAGGCGCAGCTGCGCCAGCCCTACCACGAGCGGATCGCGGAGAACCGGGCCGCCGACGACGCGCACGTGGACCGGATGTGGCGGTCGGAGCGGTCACTGGCGAACGTCAAGTCCTATGTGGACCGTGTGCTGAAGCGCTAGTTCCGACCCTACGGAAGTCGGCGCCCGACCGGATGGTGCGCCTTGCCGGGCACGGCCGGGTCTGTGAGGATCCGGAAGTTGATCTCGGGGCCGTCGAGGGGGAACCACGTGCGCAGGCTGCTCACCGTCTTGTCCACCGCTGTGCTGGCTGCCGTGGGGCTCACGCCGGTCGCGAGCGCGGCCGGCGAGGAGGACATCACGGCCGCCCTCGCCACGATCCCGGGCCTCACGGTGGTCAAGGAGGATCCGGCGCCGGCGGGCTACCGATTCTTCGAGCTGACGTTCACGCAGCCGGCCGACCACCGCCACCCGGACGGGCCGAAGTTCGAGCAGCGGTACACGCTGCTGCACCGCGACTTCTCCGCGCCGACAGTCGCATTCACCAGCGGGTACAACGTGTCCCTTGCCCCGAACCGCTCCGAGCCGACGCGGATCGTCGACGGCAACCAGCTTTCGATGGAGTACCGCTACTTCACGCCTTCGCGGCCGCAGCCGGCGAACTGGTCGCATGACCTCACGATCTGGCAGGCCGCGGCCGACGAGCACGCCGCTGTGCAGGCGTTCAAGAAGATCTACCCGGGCAAGTGGCTCGCGACGGGCGGGAGCAAGGGCGGGATGACCGCCACGTACTTCCGGCGGTTCTTCCCGGACGACGTGAACGGCACGATCCCCTACGTCGCGCCCAACGACGTGATCGACCCGATCGACAAGTACAACCGCTTCCTCGCGAACGTCGGCGACCCCGCGTGCCGCGCTTCGCTCAAGGCGATCCAGCGAGACGCGCTGAAGCGGCGCGACGAGCTCGGCGAGCTGGCGAAGGCCGACGCCGCGAGCAAGGGCTACACGTTCACCACGGTGGGCTCGATCGACGAGTCGCTGGAGATCTCGGTGATCGACTCGTACTTCGCGTTCTGGCAGTACCAGCCGGCGTCGGCGTGCGCGTCGATCCCGAAGCCGGGCGCGCCGGCGGCCGACGTGTGGGCGTGGTTCGAGCAGGTCGAGAGTCTCAACACGTACTCCGACCAGGAGCTCGAGCCGTTCGTGCCGTACTACTACCAGGCCGCGGTGCAGCTCGGCTCACCCGAGGCGTACGACAGCTACCTGCGCGACCTGCTGCGCTACCCGGGCACCGACGTGCCGTCGACGTTCGTGCCCGCGTCGGTGAAGCTGCCGCGCTTCGACTACCTGGCGATGCCGGATGTCGACTTCTGGGTGAAGGCGCACGGGCGGCAGCTGCTGTTCGTGTACGGCTCGAACGACCCGTGGGGCGCCGAGCCGTTCGAGCTCGGGTACGGCTCGCGCGATTCCTACCGCTACTTCGTGCCGGGCGGCAACCACGGCTCGACGATCGCGCAGCTGCCGGCCGCACAGTCCGCGGAGGCGACCGCGACGATCCGCCGCTGGGCTGGTCTGCCGGCTGCTTCTTCGCGGTCACTGGCGTCGGTTGCGGCTCCGGCAGGGTTCCCGGACTTCGACGCGAACCAGGTCATGGCGGACCGCCCGCGCTTGTGAGGCTGGTGCGGTGAGTCCTTTGTGGATCTTGGCGGGATCGCTGCTCAGGTGACGGCGGGCGGGGGCGCGAGGGCGTAGTCTCGGGCGCGCCCTGTCGGCCCGGTCTGAGGAGGCAGCCATGCCCCGGCCCGTCCACTTCGAAATCCACGCCGGCGACCCGCAGCGCGCGGTCGCCTTCTACACCGCCGTGTTCGGCTGGAAGATCGAACAGTGGGGCGAGGTCCCGTACTGGGTCGTCTCGACCGGCGACGGCGAAGGCATCGACGGCGGCCTCCTCCCCCGCCGCGGCCCCGCCCCCGCCGAGGACGCCCCGGTCTCCGGCTTCATCAACACGATCGAGGTCACCGACGTCGACGCCACCATCGACGCCGTGGCAAAAGCCGGCGGCACGATGGCGCTGGCGAAGGACCCCGTCCCGGGCGTCGGCTGGCTCGCGTACTGCAAGGACACCGAGGGCAACATCTTCGGCGTGCTCCAGCCGGACGAGAACGCCCCCGCCCCGTCCCGCCCCTGACCGCCCCCGTGACCGCCCGTCGTGACCGCTCAGTCCTGACCACTCAGGGCCGGCGCGCTTTGGGCAGCTTCGCCCGCACAGCCGCGTAGGAAGCGTCGAGCAGCTCGTTCAGCTCCTCGCCGGGCACCGCGGCGGTTCGGCTCGCGCCCAGATCCACGCGGTTCCACCCGTAGCGACCGAGGTAGTCCAGCACGGCCACCGACTCCGGGTAACGCTCCCGCAGCTCGGCCGCCTCCTCACGCGTGCCACCACACTTGAGCCCCACCGAGCCCGGCCGCTCCAGCCCGATGAACGCGAAGGCCTTGCCCGCGACCTTCACCACGAGCACGTGCTCCCCGAACGGGTAAGTCTCCACGGCCCCAGGCTTGCCCAGGCAATGCTCGATCACCTCGTCGAGCCACACCGCCGCTCACCTCCGTCGAGCAACCGGCAGCCCCGGCTCGAGCAGCCGCGCCCACCGCTCCTGGGGCCGGATCCGCCAGGCCGAACCGCCCGCGGCCCCGGCGCACCCGGAGGGCAGCGGGCCGCGGGAGGGCGTCAGCGGATGCCGGCCGCGTCCATGCCGCGCAGTTCCTTCTTCAGGTCGGACACCTCGTCGCGCAGGCGGGCGGCGAGCTCGAACTGCAGGTCGCGGGCGGCTTGCATCATCTGGTCGGTCATCTGCTGGATGAGGTCGGCCAGCTCGGCGCGCGGCATGCCCGACACGTCCTTGTCCACGAGCATGCCGGAGCTGCGCACGCGGTCGCCCTGTTCGGGTTTCTTGCCGCGCGAGGTGTTGCGGCCCGAGCCGCCGACGGCGACCGTCTGGTCGGAGTCGTCGGCTTCGCTGTAGACGCGGTCGAGGATGTCGGCGATCTTCTTGCGCAGCGGCTGCGGGTCGACGCCGCGTTCCTCGTTGTAGGCGACCTGCTTCGCGCGGCGGCGGTCCGTCTCGTCGATGGCGTGCTGCATCGAGTCGGTGATCTTGTCCGCGTACATGTGGACCTCACCGGACACGTTTCGCGCCGCGCGGCCGATCGTCTGGATCAGCGACGTGCCGCTGCGCAGGAAGCCTTCCTTGTCCGCGTCGAGGATCGCCACCAGCGACACCTCGGGCAGGTCGAGGCCCTCGCGCAGCAGGTTGATGCCGACCAGCACGTCGAAGTCGCCCGAGCGCAGCTGGCGCAGCAGCTCGACTCGGCGCAGCGTGTCGACCTCCGAGTGCAGGTAGCGCACGCGGATGCCGAGCTCCAGCAGGTAGTCGGTGAGGTCCTCGGCCATCTTCTTGGTGAGCGTGGTGACCAGCACCCGCTCGTCCTTCTCGGCGCGCTCACGGATCTCGTGCACCAGGTCGTCGATCTGGCCCTCGGTGGGCTTCACGACCACCTTCGGGTCGACCAAGCCGGTCGGCCGGATGACCTGCTCGACGAACTCGCCGCTCGTCTGCCCCATCTCGTACGGACCCGGCGTGGCCGACAGGTACACCGTCTGCCCGATCCGGTCGGAGAACTCCTCCCACGTCAGCGGCCGGTTGTCGACCGCGCTCGGCAGCCGGAACCCGAAGTCGACGAGGTTGCGCTTGCGCGACATGTCGCCCTCGAACATGCCGCCGATCTGCGGCACGGTCTGGTGCGACTCGTCGATCACGAGCAGGAAGTCGTCCGGGAAGTAGTCGATCAGCGTCGCGGGCGCGGACCCGGCCTCGCGGCCGTCGATGTGGCGCGAGTAGTTCTCGATGCCGGAGCAGAACCCGACCTGCCGCATCATCTCGATGTCGTAGGCCGTGCGCATGCGCAGCCGCTGCGCCTCCAGCAGCTTGCCCTGCTTCTCCAGCTCCGCCAGGCGCTGCTCGAGCTCCTCCTCGATGGTCTTGATCGCCTTCTCCATGCGCTCCGGCCCCGCGACGTAGTGCGTGGCCGGGAAGATCCGCACCTCGTCGACCTCACGCACGATGTCGCCGGTCAGCGGGTGCAGGTAGTACAGCTTTTCGATCTCGTCGCCGAAGAACTCGACGCGGATCGCCAGCTCCTCGTACGCCGGGATGATCTCCACCGTGTCGCCCCGCGCGCGGAACGTGCCGCGGGCGAACGCGATGTCGTTGCGCGTGTACTGGACGTCGACCAGCGCGCGCAGGAACACGTCACGGTCGAGCCGCTCGCCGACCTTCAGCATCGAAGACCGGTCGAGGTAGGACTGCGGGGTGCCGAGGCCGTAGATGCAGGACACACTGGCCACCACGATCACGTCGCGGCGCGAGAGCAGGTTCATCGTGGCCGAGTGGCGCAGCCGCTCGACGTCGTCGTTGATCGACGAGTCCTTCTCGATGTAGGTGTCCGTCTGCGCGATGTACGCCTCGGGCTGGTAGTAGTCGTAGTAGCTGACGAAGTACTCGACCGCGTTGTTCGGGAAGAGTTCCCGCAGCTCGTTGGCCAGCTGCGCCGCCAGCGTCTTGTTCGGCGCCATGACCAGCGTGGGCCGCTGCACGCGCTCGATCAGCCACGCGGTGGTGGCCGACTTGCCCGTGCCCGTGGCGCCCAGCAGCACGACGTCCTTCTCGCCCGCCCTGACCCGGCGTTCGAGCTCGTCGATGGCCGCCGGCTGGTCGCCGGCGGGCGTGTACTCGCTGATCACTTCGAACCGGCCGCCGGAACGGGGGACGTCGGAAACCGGCCGGAAGTCGGACTGCGCGAGGACGGGGTGTTCGGTTGCGAAAGCCACGTCCACCAGAGTAGGCCGACCCCCCGACAGTTTTCAGCCGAGGCGCCACCACAGGCCTGCTGACCTGGGCCGGAACCCTGTTCAGCAGCCGTCACAGCAGGCGCAGAGCAGCACGCACGGGTCGCAATCGCAGTGGTTCTGCCGCACCTTCCCGGTCCAGGGGCCCGGAAACGGATCGCGGCAGCAGAACTGGCAGCTGCAGCACATGTACGTCGCCACCGCGCAACCCGCGAAGAACCCACGCGGTCGTGACGGCACGGCGAACTTCGGCACCCAGCACCCACCGCCGTCACCGTCCTCGGGCCCGTCCCCGGGCTTGCGCTTCTTCTTCGGCGGCTTCGGCGGAGGCGGGGGCTGAGGCGGCGAAGCGGGCGGCCCTCACCCGGGCTGACCACCGGCCCAGGCACCTCCCGGCGCGGGCGGCACCCCGGGCGGCAGCGGTCCCGGTCCGAGCCACCCGGGCGGCGGCTCCTGCCGGTGCCCGAACGCCCGGGTCACGGCCTGGCGCAGCTCGTGCACCAGGAGCATGTGGACCAACGCCGGCTGCGCGAACGCCGCCTCCCGCACCGCGAGCCCGACCCCGAGCACCGCGTCCTCGGCGAGCCGCCGCGCCTCGGCGAGCCCGGTGCCGGTGACCGTCAGCGGGTTCCAGCTGCCCGCCGCGTCGTCCGCGGGCTGGTCCTCCACCGCGTCGAGCAGGTGCGCGACCCGCCCGAAGAGCCGCCCGGCCTCGGCGAGCGGCGCGACGTTGCCGGGCCGTCCCGCCAGCACGGCCGTCTGCGCGAACGCCGCCGACGCGGCCACCTCGGCCGGCTCGGTGACCAGCAGCAGCGAGTCCCCCGCGGTCACCTCGTGCTCCAGCGTGCCTTGCCGCGTCACCGCATCCACCAGCACCGCCGTGTCGAAGCCGATGCGCGCGCCCTGTGCGGCCCACCGGGCCGCGAGCTTCTTCGCCGGTGTTCGCAGCGCCGCCCGGCCGAGCGCACCATCGCCGTCGGCGACGTGGTCACCGACCTTGGCCGGCGCGAGCACCAGCGACACAGCCGCGGTGAGCTGCGCCCCGTCCCCTCGCGCGACGGACGCCGAACGCATCCCGCGCAACGCGCACGGCCCCGGGTTCCGGCGCCGGCCCGCGGCCTGTGCCTCCACGAGAGCGGAGATCACCAGCGAGTCGTAGTTCGTCACGACCCGCGCGAGGTGTCCGTGCTCGTCGCGCAACGCGAGGCACAGCCCGCACAGGTGCGCGAGCCAGTCGGCGTGCAGCCGCGCGGACAGCCGGTGCCGGCACGGCCGGATGATCCCGAACATGATCCCTCCCCAGGTCCGGGCCAACCTAACCGGCGAACAGGACATCCGGTGCGGAAGTGGCCGAGCCGTGACCACCCCGGCAACCGGGTGGATTTCGCGGACACCCGGCCGCACGGACCGCTCCGGACGCCCCGCGCCCGGCAGGATGGGCGGATGACCGACGTGCACCCGCCGAAGGTGGAGAGCTTCGACCCGGCCGCCGGCGTCAACGTGGACCCCAAGGGCATCGAACGCGAGGTCGAGGAGTTCCGGACCGAGCCGTTCGGGCTGTACCTCGCGCGCCCGACGCCGGGGCGTGAGCAGTTCCGCTACCTCGAATCGTGGCTGCTGCCGGGCCTCGGCCTGCGCATCACCGACTTCTGGTTCAACCCCGGCCACGAACGAGACCAGACCTTCTATCTCGATGTGGTGCGCGTGCGCCGCGAAGGCACCCGGTGGTTCTCCACGGACCTCTACCTCGACCTCGTGCTCAAGGACAAGGTCTCCGTGCGGGTGATCGACTCCGACGAGCTGCTCGCCGCCGTCTCGGCGGGCCTGCTGCCTCAGGCCGAAGGCGAGTACGCGCTCGAAACCGCCTACGCCACCGTGGAAGGGCTGGCCGCGCACGGCTACGACCTCGCGGCCTGGCTGTCCACAAAGGACATCACCGCCGCCTGGCGCCGGCACCCCTAGGGGACCCGGGTCCACCGATCGGTGGATGCCCGCCGCCTGGCGGTGGATGCCGGTTGTGGCCGTTCCGGCGATCCGCCGCACCCCTTCCCCACGGGACTCTTCTTCAGCACAGACGAAGAGTTCGAGAGGGGACGGCGGACATGCCGGTGATCGAGGTCCAGCACCTCCACAAGACCTACGGGGACAAGGTGGCGGTGGACGACGTGTCGTTCACCGTCGAGCGGGGCGAGATCTTCGGGATCCTCGGCCCGAACGGCGCGGGCAAGACCACCACGGTCGAATGCCTGGAAGGCCTGCGCACGCCCGCCGGCGGCACGCTGTCGGTGCTCGGGCTCGACCCGCGGCGCGACCGGCACGAGCTGCGCCAGCGCCTGGGCGTGCAGCTTCAGGAGAGCCGGCTGCCCGACCGGTTGCGGGTGGACGAGGCGCTGGAGCTTTACTCGTCCTTCTACCGCAAGCCGGCGGACACCGAGCGGCTGCTCGGCCTGCTCGGGCTCACGCACCAGCGCGACACCGCCTACAAGAAGCTTTCGGGCGGGCAGCAGCAGCGCCTGTCGATCGCGCTCGCGCTCGTCGGCAGCCCCGAGATCGCGGTGCTCGACGAGCTCACCACGGGCCTCGACCCGCAGGCCCGCCGCGACACGTGGGACCTGGTCGAGGCGGTGCGCGACGAGGGCGTGACCGTCGTGCTCGTCACCCACTTCATGGAGGAGGCCGAGCGCCTCTGCGACCGCATCGCCGTGATCGACTCGGGCCGCGTCGTCGCCATCGACACGCCCGCCGGGCTGGTCCGCCAGGTCGGCGACGAGCAGCGCATCCGGTTCCGCCCGTCGGCGCCGGTCGACCTCGCACAGCTCGAAGCGCTGCCCGACGTGCTCGAGGTCGAACGCCACGGCTCGCAGCTCGTGGTCACGGGGCGCGCCACCGCGCTGCAGACCGTGACGTCGTTCCTCGCCCGCAACCAGGTGCTCGCGGGCGACCTGCGCGTGGACCAGGCGAACCTCGACGACGCCTTCGTCGCGCTGACCGGCCGGAAACTGGACTGAGGGGAAGAGGAGAAATGCTCACGAAGATGACCGCCGTCGAGGCGAAGCTGTTCCTGCGCGACCCGGGGGCACCCGTCACCGTGGTCGGCATCCCGCTGGCGCTGCTGCTCGTGTTCGGCCTGATGCCGGGTTCGAGCAAGCCCAGCGCCGAGTTCGGCGGCCACGCGCCTCTGCCGACCCTGATCGCGCCGATGGCCGTGGCGATCCTCATCGCGATGCTCGCGGTGATGATGTTCCCGGCCGCCGTGGCCACCTACCGCGAGAAGGGCGTGCTCAAGCGCCTTTCGGCCAGCCCCGTGCCACCCGGACGGCTGCTCGCCGCACAGCTGCTCGTGAACCTCGCCGCCGCCGCGGTCGCGATCCTGCTCGTCCTGGGGGTGGGCAGGATCGCGCTCGGCATGGCGCTGCCGGAGAACCTCGGCGGGTTCCTGCTCGTGATGGTGCTCGGCGCACTGGCGCTGTTCTCCGTCGGCACGCTGATCGCGGCGCTCGCGCCCACCAACCGCGCGGCCAGCGGCATCGGCGCCGCGGCGTTCTTCCCGATGCTCGCGCTCGGCGGCGTCTGGGTGCCGAAGGAGCAGCTCCCGCCGGTGCTGCAGCACGTGGCCGACGTCCTGCCGCTGGGCGCGACCATCAACGGCCTGCGCGAAGCGGCCGCCGGGAACTCGCCCGAGCTGCTGCAGCTCGGTTCGCTCGTCGCCTTCGCCGTGGTCTGCTCGGCGATCGCGGCCCGCACCTTCCGGTGGGAGTGAGCATGTCCGTGACGACGCTGCCGGCCGCCCGGCGCGTGGCCGCCCCGTTCGCCCGTGTCCCGGTGTTCGTGCTTGCCGGCCTGCTCGGCGCGGCGCTGCTGCTCACCGCCGGCCGCTACGGCTACATGGGCGACGAGCTCTACTCCCTCGCCGCCGGCAGGCACCTGGCCTGGGGCTACGTGGACCAGCCGCCGATGCTGCCCCTGCTGGCGCGGGCCATGGACACGATCGCGTCCGGCTCGGTCTTCGTGCTGCGGCTCCCGGCGATGCTCGCGATGGTCGCGTCGGTGGTGTTCGCCGCCCTGATCGCCCGCGAGCTCGGCGGTCGCGCGAAGGCCCAGACCCTGACCGCGGCCACGTGTGCGGTCAGCACGCAGTTCATCGCGTCGGGCCACTACCTGGCCACCTCGACGCTGGACCCGTTCCTGTGGACCGTGGTGATCTGGCTGCTGGTCCGCTGGATCCGCACCCGCAGCGACAACCTGCTGCTCTGGGCCGGGGTGGTCACGGCCGTGGCGCTGTACGTGAAGTTCCTGATCGGCGGCTTCTGGGCCGTCGCGATCATCGCGCTGCTGGTCTTCGGGCCTCGGGAGCTGCTGCGCCGCCCGAAGCTGTGGATCGGCGCGGCCATCGCGGTGGCCGCGCTCGTCCCGACGTTGATCTGGCAGGCGACGCACGGCTGGCCGCAGCTCGGCATGGGCGAGGCGATCTCGGCCGAGGTGGACCAGACGTGGGGCGGGCGCCTGCTGTGGCTGCCTTCGGCGCTGCTCACCGCCGGGTTCCCGATCGGGATCGTGCTCCTCTGCTACGGCCTGTGGCGCCTGCTGCGCTCGCAGCAGCTGATGCCGTACCGCTTCCTGGCGTGGACCACGCTCGGCCTGGCCCTGGTGTTCGTGGTGGTCAACGGCCGGTCGTACTACATCGCCGGCATGTTCGCGCCGTGCTGGGCGGCGGCCGCCGTCGAGCTGGAGACGGGCCGGGCCTCGCGCTGGTGGCGCTGGCTCGCGACCTGGCCGGTGTACGTCGTCGCGGTGCTACTGGCCCTGCCGATCTCGCTGCCGGTGTGGCCGAAGCCGTGGCTCGCCGCGAACCCCGCGCTGCCGTCGCCGACGTTCGCGTTCGCCGAGATCGGCTGGCCGCAGGCCGCGCGCTCAGTGGCGGACCAGTTCGCGAAGCTGCCCGACCCGGCGCACACGGCCCTGGTCGGCGAGTCCTACTGGTCAGCGAGCGCGCTCGAGGAGTACGGCCGCCCGCTGGGCCTGCCCGAGCCCGCGAGCCCGAACCGCGGCTACGCGACGCTGGTCGTGCCGCCGGACTTCGACACCAGCGTGCTCTACGTCGGCGCCGACCCGCGGCCGCTGCTCGGCCACTTCACCGACCTGCGCCAGATCGGAAAGGTCGACACCGGCACGGCCCTGCCGAGCGTCGCCGACGACACGCCGCTGTGGCTCGCCACCGGGCGCCGGCAGCCGTGGCAGCAGATCTGGCCGCACTTGGTGAACACGCACAGCTGACCCCGGTGTGCCCGGCGCCACACACCAGCCGGTGGCGCCGGGCCACGGCCCGTAGGGTGCCGCGCAGCGGGCCCGGACAGCAGCAGGGAGCACGATGGACGCCGTGACCACGGCAGGCACACCGACCAGGCACGACACGGCCGTCACCGAGTTCGCCCGGCGTCCGGTCGCGCTGCTCGCGGCCGGGACCGCGGCGATCCTGCTGGCCACGGCCGGCCGGTACGGCTACTTCGGCGACGAGCTGTACTTCCTCGCCGCCGGCAAGCACCTGTCATTCGGGTACGCCGATCAGCCCCCGGTGCTGCCGCTGCTCGCCGCGCTGATGGACGCGATCGCGCCGGGCTCGCTGGTGGTGTTCCGGCTGCCGGCGATCCTCGCTACCGCCGCCGGGGTCGTGGTGACCGCGCTGATCGCGCGTGAGCTCGGCGGCGGCCGGAAGGCTCAGACGCGAGCAGCCGCCGCGTACGCGATGTGCGGCCAGTTCGTGGGCAGCGGCCACTACCTCGCCACGTCGACGGTCGACCCGCTGCTGTGGACGCTGGTTCTCTGGCTTCTCGTCCGCTGGCTGCGCACCCGCGACGACAATCTCCTGCTGTGGCTGGGCCTGGTCACCGCCGTGGCACTCAACGTGAAGTTCCTGATCGGCGCGTTCTGGGCCATCACCGCCGTGACGGCGCTCGTCTTCGGCCCGCGCGAGCTGCTGCGCCGCCCGAAGCTCTGGGCCGGCGCGGGGATCGCCGCGCTCGCGTGCGTGCCGACTCTGCTGTGGCAGTCGCTCAACGGCTGGCCCCAGCTGGGCATGGGCGACGCGGTTTCGCACGAGGTCGCCGAAGCAGGCGGGCGCGCGGAGTTCCTGCCGGGTCTGCTCGCCGGCGCCGGACTCGTGATCGGCGCGCTCGGCGTCTGCTACGGCCTCGGTGTGCTGCTCGCCGCGCGAAGCCTGCGGCCGTACCGGTTCCTCGGCTGGACGGCGATCGGCGTGGTCGCGGTGTTCCTCGTCGCAGGCGGCCGCTTCTACTACGCCGCCGGCATGTTCCCGATCCTGTGGGCCGCCGCGGCCGTGCACCTGCAGGACCGCCGGCCCGCCCTGTGGTGGCGGTGGGTGCCGACGTGGCCGGTCTTTGTGCTGTCAGCGCTCTACAGCCTCCCGTACGCGTTGCCGGTGTGGCCGGCGCAGTGGCTCGTGGAGCACCCCGACGCGCCGCATCCCGCGTACGCGACCGAAGAGGTCGGCTGGCCGGACCTCGCGACCTCCGTCGCGGACGTGTACCGGCTGCTGCCACCCGAGCAGCGCTCGCACACCGCGCTCGTGACCGCGGGCTACTGGCAGGCGGGCGCGCTCGACCGTTACGGCCCGGAGGCCGGTCTCCCGGAGGCCTACAGCGGCAGCCGCGGCTTCTGGTACTTCGGAAGACCGGCCGACGACGCCGACACTGTGCTGTTCGTGGGCGCCGACCCCGCGAAGCTCGCGCCGCACTTCCGCGACGCCCGCGTCGTCGGCTCGGTGCGGAACCGCCTGGGCGTGCCCAACGCCAGCGAGCACCTCCCGATCTGGCTGCTCACCGGTCGCACGGAAAGCTGGCCGGTGGTCTGGCCCCAGGTGAAAGATCTGAAGGCATGAGTTCGGAAGACGCGCGGGACGTGAAGCTCGATTGGCGGGGCTCACTCCTGGCGCCCCTGTCACCGCGTGAAGGGGATCCTCCGCTGCGGTGGCACTCGTGGTTCAACCGCGCCGAGACGACCGCCCCGTTCGTGCTGCTGGCGATCCCCACCGTGCTGAGCCTGCTGCGGCTCGACCAGACGGGCGCCCACCGGCTCACCACGCTCGCGATCGCCGCCGGCGCCGCGGTGTGGCTCCTGCTGACCCACAAGCTGCCCAGCGACCGGGTGCGCGAGAACGCCGCCTTCGCGGCGCTGAGCTTCGTCGGCGTCGTCAGTTTCGGCTCGGTACTCGAAGCGCGCGAGACGTACTTCTTGATCTTCATGGTGCACGGCTTCTTCGCGGCCATGCGGTTGCGGCCGCTGGTGATGTCGATCCTCGGCGTGGCCGTCACGTCGCTGCTCATCAACACCGTCGCCAACGGCGGCCCGATCGAGGCGCTGGCCACGGCCCCGGCGATCTGGGTGACGCTGGTGATCGTGCAGACGGCCGCGATCGGCGGAGGCGGCGCAGTGTTCGCGGCCGTCGGCAGGCAGAGCGCCGAACGCAAACGGGCGCTCGACAAGCTCGCCGCCGCCGAGGCCGAAAACCGGGGCCTGCAACGGCAACTGCTCACCCAGGCGCGCGAAGCCGGCGTGCTCGACGAGCGGCAGCGGCTGAGCCAGGAGATCCACGACACGCTTGCCCAGGGCTTCACCGGGATCATCACGCAGCTCGAAGCCGCCGCCCAGGCCCGGGAAAACCCCGCCGAGTGGCAGCGGCACCTCGACACCGCGAAGGCGCTCGCGCGCGAGAACCTGACGGCGGCGCGGCGGTCCGTGCACGCGTTGCGGCCGGAGCCGCTGGAGTCGGCGACGCTGCCCGACGCGCTCGCCGAGGTGGCGCGGCTGTGGAGCGAGCGCACCACCGTGCCCGCCGCGTTCTCGACCACGGGCACGGCCGAGGCGCTGCACCCCGAGATCGAGGCGACGCTGCTGCGGATCACGCAGGAAGCACTGTCCAATGTGGCCAGACACGCCCGGGCCGGCCGCGTGGGGCTCACGTTGTCGTACATGGGCGACGAGGTCACGCTCGACGTTGTCGACGACGGCGTCGGCTTCGATCCCGAAAACCCGCCCCCGAGCGAAGGCGGCTTCGGGCTGCCCGGCATGCGAAGCCGCGTGCAACGGCTCGCGGGCACGCTGCACGTGGAGTCGGAACCCGCTGGCGGCACGGCGATCTCGGTGAACCTGCCCGCCGTGCCGGCTGCCACACTGGGCGGGCTGAAGGACGGCGGGATCGACCACGAGGGGGCGTCAGCATGACCGTCACGCTGCTCATCGCCGACGACCACCCGATCGTCCGCGACGGCCTGCGCGGCATCTTCACCGGCGAGCACGGGTTCGAGGTACTCGGCGAAGCCGCGAACGGCGCCGAGGCCGTGACCCTCGCGGTGTCGCTCAAGCCCGACGTGGTGCTGATGGACCTGCGCATGCCGGGCACCGACGGCGTCTCCGCCATCACCGAACTCGCCCGCCTCGGCAACCCGGCGCGCGTGCTGGTGCTGACCACGTACGACACCGACTCCGACGTCCTGCCCGCCATCGAGGCCGGCGCCACGGGCTACCTGCTCAAGGACGCACCGCGCGAGGAGCTGTTCCGCGCCGTGCGCGCGGCGGCCCGCGGCGAGGCCGTGCTCTCCCCCGCCGTCGCGAGCCGGCTCATGGGCCAGATGCGCGCGCCGGCGAAGGAGCCGTTGTCGCAGCGCGAGATCGAGGTGCTCACGCTCGTCGCGCGCGGCTCCACGAACAAGGACGCGGCGAAGAAGCTCTTCATCAGCGAGGCGACGGTGAAGACGCACCTGATCCACGCGTACGCGAAGCTCGGCGTGAAAGACCGGGCCGCCGCGGTGGCGGTGGCGTTCGAACGAGGCCTGCTCGGCGGCTGATTCCTGTGGTTGGCTGAGCGCATGTTCCCCGAGACGCCCGCCACCGCGGCCGCGCTGACCGTGGCCACGCGGTTCTGCTCGGCCGCGCTGCTCAACCACTCCGTCCGCTCGTACCTCTGGGGCGCGCACTACGCGGCCGCCCAGGGGATCGCCTTCGACGACGAGCTGTACTACGTGTCGGCCCTGCTGCACGACCTCGCGCTCACGGCCGAATTCGACAACCACGGTCTCCCGTTCGAGACCGCCGGCGGCCACCTGGCCTGGGTGTTCGGGGCCGCGGCGGGGTGGCCGGCCGAGCGCGCCGCGCACGTCGAGGAGATCATCCTTCTGCACATGCGCGACGACGTCGCCGCGACCGCCGATCCCGAATCCCATCTGCTGCAGGTCGCGACGAGCTGGGACGTCTCCGGCCGGCGCCCGGAGGAGTTCCCGCCCGACGTGCGGACGCCGATCCTCACGCACTACCCGCGGCTCGGCTTCGGCGCGGAGTTCCTGGCGTGCTTCGAGGACCAGGCGGCGCGCAAGCCCGACAGCGCGGCGGGCGGGGCCGTCGCGAGCGGGATCGCGGCCCGGATCGCCGCGAACCCGCTCGGCTGACGAGTCAGAGCCACAGCACCGCGCCGCGGGCGGCGACTCGTTCGGCGACCGCGGCCACGAAGTCCGCCGCCGGTAACGGATCCAGGCGCCGGGCGTCGCGCAGCCGGGGTGCGACGAGGTCCGCCTCGGCCTCCCGGTTGCCAATCACCGCCTGGTACGGCACGAGCCGGTGGTCCCGGATCCGCGCGCCCAAGCTCCCCTGGTCGGGCGAGGAGAGCTCCACCCGCAGACCGGCTTCCTGACCGCGGCGCACGAGCGCGCAAGCCCCCGGCAGCTCAGCCTCCGAGACCGGCAGCACCACCACCTGCACCGGGGCGAGCCACGGCGGCAAGGCCCCGCCGTGCTCTTCGAGCAGCTGCGCCATCGCGCGTTCCAGGCTGCCCAGAAGGCTGTGGTGCACCAGCACCGGCCGGTGGACGGCGCCGTCAGGGCCGACGTACCCGAGGTCGAACCGCTCGGGCTGGTGGAAGTCCACCTGGACGGTGGAGAGGGTGGCCGAACGCCCGGCGCTGTCGGTGACCTGGACGTCGACCTTCGGGCCGTAGAACGCCGCTTCGCCCGGCGCCACGTCGTAGTCGAAGCCCTGCAGCGCCTCGACGAGCAGGGCTTCGGCGCGCGCCCAGTGCTCGGCGGAGCCCACGTAGTCCCCCGAGCCGCCGGCGAGCGAGAGCCGGTAGCGCGCCGGGCGCAGCCCGAGGTCCGCGTGGACGCGGCGGATGCGCTCCAGCGCACCGCGGGCCTCGTCGGCGACCTGGTCGAGGCGGCAGAACAGGTGGGCGTCGTTGAGCTGGATCGCGCGCACCCGGCCGAGCCCGCCGAGTACCCCGGACAGCTCCGCGCGGTACATCCCGCCCAGCTCGGCGATCCGCAGCGGCAGCTCGCGGTAGCTGCGCGCTCGGGAGCGGTAGATCAGCGCGTGGTGCGGGCACAGGCTGGGCCGCAGCACGAGCTGCTCGCCGCCGACGTCCAGCGGCGGGAACATGTCGTCGCGGTAGTGCGCCCAGTGCCCCGAAATCTCGTACAGCTCGCGTTTGCCGAGCACCGGTGAGTACACGTGGCGGTAGCCCGCGCGGCGCTCGACATCGCGGACGTACTCCTCCAGCTCGTGCCGGATCACGGCCCCGTCGGGCAGCAGGTAAGGCAGGCCTGCGCCGAGCAGCGGGTCAGTGCCGAACAGGCCGAGCTCACGGCCGATCCTGCGGTGGTCGGGCATCGGGGTCTCCTCGTGGACGGCCGAGGCGGAAACCCGTGGGACACGACGAAGCCCCGGGGTGACCACCCCGGGGCTTGGTTCGCTCAGGTTTCAGCGCGCCGGGACGGTGTCCGGCGTCGTCGTGCTGGCCGAGCGCTGCATGCCGGCGACGCTAGCAGCGCCACCGCCGGCCGCGCACCCGGATTTCACGGCTGCCACGACGTCTGCTCGGCCCAGATCCCGGCGCGGGTGAACGCGTCGTTGACCCAGCCCTGCTTGGCGTCGGCGTAGTCCGCGACGGTGCCGTCGGCCGAGTGCTCGCGCGCGAGCTGCTCCTTCACCGCCGCGTACGCGTCGCGCTCGGCCGGGTTCGCGCGGATCCAGTCGCGGAACAGCAGCGCGAGGCGCCACGCCGGGGTCTCGGGCGTACGGACGTGCAGATTCACCGGGCGCTTCGGGTCGGCACCCACGTGGAGGCGCTTCGGCCACGGCGCGGCGGAGCCGTCCTGCGGGTCGTCCCACCAGTCGCCCTCCAGCCGGGGGAAGCCGGCGTCGGCCAGCGGTTCGGCGAGCGCGTCGGCGTCGGCCGGCGTGGGAACGGTCAGCTGCAGGTCGAGGACGTCCTTGGCGGGCAGGCCGGGCACGGCGGTGGACCCGATGTGGTCGGCGCGCAGCAGCCGCTCCCCCGCGATCTGCCGCAGGCGCGCGAGCCGGCGTTCGGCCTGCAACGGCCACGTCGGGTCGGAGGGCACGATCACGGGCGACATCGGCGGGCGCGGCTTGCGCAGCCGCAGGTTGGCCTCGAACGGCACCAGCCGGTCGGCCCACAGCGCGTCGACCTCGGCGAGCACGCCGTCCTGCGGGCCGCCGTTGTCGAGCCAGACGTCGGCGATCGCGCGGCGCTGCTCGTCGCTGGCCTGCGCGCGGATCCGCGCCCGCGCGTCGGCCTCCGCCATGCCACGCGCCTCCACGAGCCGGCGCACGCGGACCTCCACGGGCGCGTCGACGATCACCACGAGGTGGTACGCCGGCGCCAGGTTGCCCTCCACGAGCAGCGGGATGTCGTGGACGATCACCGCGTCGTCGGCTGCCTCGGCCATCAGCTCGGCCGTGCGCGCCCCGACGAGCGGGTGCACGATCCCGTTGAGGCGCTTGCGCGACGCGTCGTCGGCGAACGCCTTCGCGGCCAGCGCCGGACGGTCGAGCGACCCGTCAGCGGACAGGATGTCCTCGCCGAACGCCTCGACCAAGGCCGCCAGCCCAGGCGTGCCCGGCTCCACGACCTCACGCGCGATCCGGTCGGAGTCCACCAGCACGGCACCGTGCTCCGCGAACCGGTTCGCCACCGTCGATTTCCCCGCGCCGATCCCGCCCGTCAGACCCACTCGCAGCATGACCTCACCCTAGCCAGACCCGTGCGCCACCCGATCAGGGGACGTCAGAGCCCTGCACGTGCACTCGCACGGGTAGAGGCACACCCCAAGTCGAAAATCAAGGACATTGTCCGGAACTGGCTGACTGATCCGGGTGACACGCCGGGCGGCTCCCCGGATTTACCGGCGCGATTGCGTACCGTGCGCGGCGGAAGGGTCGCCCACACGGAGGAACGATGGCGGAAAAGCACGTCGGCAAGCACCGGCTCGGAACGCCGGGACTGGTGCACTGCGTCGGCTACCGCCCCGTGGCGGAAGCCCTCGCCGAATACCGGCGCACGTGGCTCAGTGCCCTCCTCGTACCCGCCCAGCACAGCTTCGCCGGCCTCCGCCGCCGCGCCCGTGCCGCGGCGCTGGAACGCATCTGGGTTCCGGTCGTCTCGACCTCCTAGCTTCGCCGCGCGCACGCCGTCACGTGACCCGGTCACCGCGGCGAGAACTTGGACCCGCACGTCGCGTGACTTCAGCTGTCCCAGGACCTTGCGCTGTGCTAGCGGCCCGCACCGGCCAACGCCGGTGTGCCCGTGGTCCGGAAGCGGGCCCGGTAGGCGCTCGGCGGCACCCCCAGCTCCCGCGTGAACACCCGGCGCAGCGTCTCCGCCGAGCCGAACCCCGTGCGGCGCGCGACCACGTCGAGCGGGTCCGTGCCCGTCTCCAGCAGCTGCCGCGCGGCCTCCAGGCGCGTGCTCTCCACGAACCGGGCGACCGAGGTGCCCATCTGATCGCGGAACAGCCGCGTGAGGTGGCGGACGCTGACGCCCGCGTCGTCGGCGAGCAAAGACAGGCTGTGGTCGGCCGACGGGTCGGCCGTGATGCGGTCCATGATCCCGCGCAGCAGATCGTTGCGCGCGGGCTGGGCCGCCAGGCGCACGCTGAACTGCGACTGCCCGCCGGGCCGCTGCAGGAACACCACGAGGTGCTTCGCGACGAGCCGCGCGGCCTCGGAGCCGAGGTCCTCCTCCACGAGGGCCAGCGACAGGTCGATGCCGGAGGTGACGCCGGCCGAGGAGATCACCGAACCGTCGCGCACGAAGATCGCTTCGCAGTCCACCTCGACGCCGGGGTAACGGCGCGCGAGCTGGTCGGCGAGCTCCCAGTGCGTGGCCGCGCGGCGGCCCTCCAGCAGCCCGGCGGCGGCGAGCGTGAAGGCGCCCGCGCACACCGACGCCGTGCGCCGCGCCTGGCGGGAAAGGCGGCGGACCTCGTCGAGCAGGTGCTCGTCGGTCACGGTGATCTGCCAGTTCGGGCTGCCCGGCACCACGAGCGTGCCGCCCTCGACGTCGACGTCCTCTAGCGCCACGTCGGCACCCAGGCGCGTACCGGTGGTGGTGCGCACGTCGGTGCCGCCCGGCGACGCGGTGAGCAGCTCGTAGTGCGCGCCGTGCTCGTTGGCCATCCCGAACACCTCGAGCGGCCCGGTCACGTCCAGGAGCCGCACCGCGTCGTAGACGACCACGACAACCCGCTCGCTTCGCTCCATGGCGCGCACCCCGTTTCCTCAGACCAGCTTGGTCTGGACGTCGATCTCGTGCTCCAGCGTGCGGTGCACGGGGCACTTGTCCGCGATCTCCAGCAACCGCGTGCGCTGCTCTTCGTCGAGGTCACCCTCGAGTTCGATCTCGCGGCTGATGCGGCTGACCATGCCCACCTCGGTCTCGCAGCGCTCGCAGTCGCGCGCGTGGATGCGGTCGTGGCGCAGCCGGACGGTCACGTTCGCCAGCGGGATGTTCTTGCGGTCCGCGTACATCCGCAGCGTGATCGCCGTGCAGGAACCCAGCGCGCCGAGCAACAGGTCGTACGGAGTCGGGCCGCTGCCGTCGCCGCCGACCGACTTGGGCTCGTCCACGACGAGCTCGAAACCGCCCGCGGTCACGTGCTGAGTGAAGCGGCCTTCGCCTGCTTCACTGACGACAACAGTGCCCGGTTCCGGCTCAGTCATCCGGTTCGCCTCCTGGTCGGGGTTCTCGACGGTGCCGCTGCACCACTGCAGCTAACCGAACGTCGCTTGTGGACGAAGTGGTGCCACGCCGTGGCGAGGTCCACAGGACGAAGATCCCACAGATCCGGCCGCATGGCGAAGTTCCCAAGCGAGCGCGAATATCGTATCTTCGGCAGGCGAGACGCGGACCTGTCCTGCGCGCACGGGCGAAGGGGGTAACGGTCGTGGCCACCCGCCATCTGTCGACGCAACCTGCCGACCAGCACAACCGGAGCCGCTTCCTCGACGCCGCCCTCAACGTGCTCACCGACCGCGGCGTCGCCGGCCTCACCGTGCGCGGCGTGGCCGAGGCGGCCGGGGCGTCCACCATCACCGTCTACACGCGCTTCGGCGGCCGCACCGGCCTGCTCGACGCGCTGTACGAGCGCGCGTTCGACCTCCTGCGCGACGAGCTGCTCGACGTGCCACCGGAGACCGACGACGGCGTCGCGGACCTGCTCGAGGTCGCGCTGGCCTACCGCCGCTTCGCGCTGGAAAGCCCGGCCCGCTACGCGATGATGTTCGAACGCTCGGTCCACGGCTACGACCCGGACCCGGAGCTGCGCACGGCGGTGCTGCGCACGACGTTCGCGATGTTCGTCGGCAAGATCCGCCGCATCGGCGATCCCGGCAGGGACTCGCGCGACTACGGCTATCTGCTGTGGACGTCGATGCACGGTCTGGTCAGTGTCGAGCTCACGATTCGCTCGCAGACGCCGCTGAGCGACTGGTTCATCGAGCCGACCGACGAAGCCAACGAGGTCATGTACCGCACCGGAGTGCTGTCGATGATCACCGGGCTCGGCCTCCACAACTGACACCGCCCCACGCCACCGCGCCGGCCGGGTTCTGTCGACCTTCCTCCACCCCGACCTCGGGATCGTCCACTTCGAACACCTTGAGCGCAGACGAAAAACACCGCGGCCCCGGTCCGAACTGGACCGGGGCCGCGGTGTCAGAGCTCAGTGGTGCTCAGCGTCAGGCGTGACTCAGCCCTGGCCGCCCGACAGCTTCTCGCGCAGAGCCGCGAGCTGCTCGTCGCTGGCCAGCGTGCCGCCGCTCTTGGCCTCGGCCGGAGCGGAGGTGTACGTCTGGTCGCCGCCCCCGCTGCCACCCTCGATGCCGGTGGCGGCGTCGGCAGCGGCTTCGGCGTCGGCCTCGGCAGCCTTCTTGACCTGCGCCATGTGGGCCTCGTAGCGCGTGAGGGCCTCGGCGTACTGCCGCTCCCACTCCTCGCGCTGCTTGTCGAAGCCGTCCTGCCACTCCTGGGTGTCCGGGTCGAAGCCTTCGGGGTAGATGTAGTTGCCCTCGGGGTCGTACTCGGCGGCCATCCCGTACTGGGTCGGGTCGAACTCGGTCTCGGCCGTGACGCCCTCGTTGGCCTGCTTCAGCGACAGCGAGATGCGACGGCGCTCAAGGTCGATGTCGATGACCTTGACCATGACGTCGCCGTTGACCTGGACGACCTGCTCCGGGATCTCCACGTGGCGCTCGGCCAGCTCGGAGATGTGCACCAGGCCCTCGATGCCCTCCTCGACGCGCACGAACGCACCGAACGGGACGAGCTTGGTGACCTTGCCCGGCACGATCTGGCCGATCGCGTGGGTGCGGGCGAACTGGCGCCACGGGTCTTCCTGGGTCGCCTTCAGCGACAGCGAGACGCGCTCGCGGTCCATGTCGACGTCCAGAACCTCGACCGTGACCTCCTGGCCGACCTCGACGACCTCGGACGGGTGGTCGATGTGCTTCCAGGACAGCTCGGAGACGTGCACCAGGCCGTCGACGCCACCCAGGTCCACGAAGGCACCGAAGTTGACGATGGAGGACACGACGCCCTTGCGGACCTGGCCCTTGGCGAGGTTGTTGAGGAACTCGCTGCGGACCTCGGACTGCGTCTGCTCGAGGTAGGCGCGGCGGGACAGGACCACGTTGTTGCGGTTCTTGTCCAGCTCGATGATCTTCGCCTCGAGCTCGCGGCCGACGTACGGCTGCAAGTCGCGCACACGGCGCATCTCGACCAGCGAGGCGGGAAGGAAGCCGCGGAGGCCGATGTCCAGGATGAGACCACCCTTGACGACCTCGATGACGGTGCCCTTGACGGGCTCGTCCTTCTCCTTGAGCTCTTCGATCGTGCCCCAGGCGCGCTCGTACTGAGCGCGCTTCTTGGACAGGATCAGGCGGCCTTCCTTGTCCTCCTTCTGGAGAACGAGAGCTTCGACCTCATCGCCGACGGAGACAACCTCAGCCGGGTCGACATCGTGCTTGATGGAAAGCTCGCGCGAGGGGATGACACCCTCGGTCTTGTAGCCGATGTCGAGCAGGACCTCGTCGCGGTCGACCTTGACGATCGTGCCTTCAACGATGTCGCCATCGTTGAAGTACTTGATGGTCTTGTCGATAGCCGCGAGGAAGTCTTCCTCCGACCCGATGTCGTTGATGGCGACCTGCGGGGCCCTGGTGGGGGCGGTCGGGGCGGTGGCGGTGTCGGTGGTCATTAGGCGGGTTGCTCCGGTGGATGGGATCGTAGGGTGTTTGGTTGGCAGCGCGTCCGGGCGCGAATACGGGACATGCGACGACCTCACGAGCAACGTCCACCAGTGAACGACCGCGGCATGACCCGCAAACAGTGCGCTCCCCCGGCAAGTGAAGACCCAGGCAGCGCGAACCCACTGCGCTAACACGTATCGTACGCGGGCCCCGGTAGGGCACACAATCAGGGTCCCCACAGCTCCCGGTACCCTTCCGGCAACGATTCGGCCGGCGCCGGCATTCCCCGTCATTCCCGGAAGGACCCAGCATGTCCGACCACTCGGCAGCCCCCGCATCGGACACAGCCGACACAGCCGACCGCCACGCCCACGCCGAGCTGCAGCTCGGCACGGCCGGCGTCGCGTACCGCACGGTCGCCGGCGGCGAGGCGGCCGCGGCGAACCTCGCCTGGTGGGACGCCGACGCCGACGACTACCAGGCCACCCACGGCGAGTTCCTGGGCGACGCCGACTTCGTCTGGTGCCCGGAGGGCGTGCGCGAGGAGGACGTGCGGCTGCTCGGCGACGTCCGCGGCCGGCGGGTGCTGGAGGTCGGCTGCGGCCAGGCAGCGTGCTCGCGCTGGCTCTCCTCGGCGGGAGCCGACGCCGTGGCGACCGACCTGTCCGGCGGGATGCTGCGCCACGCGCACGAGGGCAACGAGCGCACCGGCGTCACGGTGCCCCTGGTCCAGGCCAACGCCGAGTACCTGCCGTTCGCCTCGGGCAGCTTCGACGCCGCGTGCTCCGCGTTCGGCGCGCTGCCGTTCGTGCCCTCGCTCGCGACGGTGTTCGCCGAGGTGCACCGCGTGCTGCGCCCGGGTTCGCCGTGGGTGTTCTCGGTGACCCACCCGATGCGGTGGATCTTCCCCGACGACCCGGGCCCGCTGGGGCTCACCGTCACGCAGCCGTACTTCGACCGCACGCCGTACGTGGAGGTCGACGACGACGGCGAGGCCACCTACGTCGAGTACCACCGCACGCTCGGCGACTACGTGCGCGCGCTGGCCGCCGGCGGCTTCGCGCTCGAGGACCTGCTGGAGCCCGAGTGGCCCGAGGGCCACACGCGCACGTGGGGCCAGTGGAGCCCGCTGCGCGGCAAGCTCTTCCCCGGCACGGCGATCTTCCGCACGCGCCGCTCCTGAGCGGCTACGCTGCGCTTTCGTGGCCACCACCGAACCCGCGGCGCGGTTCGCCGCGCTCGACCCGCTGCTGCCGCCGCCCGCGCCGTCGATCAGCGACGCCGCCGGCGAGCGGGTCGGCGCGGTGACGGGGGCGGGCGCGCGCGTGTCCGGGGTCGTGCAGCGCCACCGCCACGGCCCCGGCGACACTCCCCTGCTGTGGTCGGCCGCGCAGGTGTGGCAGCTGTTCCCCGACCCGGACACCGCCGGCACCGAGGGGTTCGACCTCCTGCTGGGCGAGCTGCGGTCCCTCGTGGACACCGAGCCGGCCGAAGCCGACTCCGCGTGCGTCGTGAACTGGCCGAGCCGCGACGCGGAGGCGATCCGGGCGTTCCTCGACCACGGGCTCGCCCCGATGTCCGCGCTCGCCGTGCGGACGGACCCGCCGCCGGCCGCGCCGGATGCCGCCGGCACCGACGGGATCGCCGTGCGCCCGGCCGGGCCGGCCGACTTCGACACCGTGCTCCGGCTGTGCGCGGCCACGTTCGACTACACCGGGCTGGTGGCGCACCGCCGTCGCGACCAGACGGCGGAATTGCTGGCGCCCGCGCTGCGCCGCGCGCTCGACGAACCGGCCACCTGGCTCGCGGAAGCCGGCGGCCGTCCGGTGGCGCTCGCCCAGTGCGCGTGGGTGGACTCGGCTCCCGGCACCGAGGCTGCCGAGCTCCTGCCGCCGGGGCTGTGGGCGTACGTGAACAACGTCGTGACCGCGCCCGGCCACCGCGGCGGCGGGATCGGGCGCGTCCTCATGGACCGAGTGCACCGCGAGCTGCTGCGTTCCGGCACGGTCGGCGCGTACCTCTACTACAACCCGATGAACCCCCTGTCCTCGGTGTTCTGGCACCGGCAGGGCTATCGTCCACTGTGGACGTCGTGGGAAGCCCACCCGGCGACCGCGCTGCGCTGACCAGGACCGCTCACCGGGACACCGCCACCCCGGTCGTGTGACGTGCGGCCACCCGCCTTGCCGCCCGTTGATCATGTGCGCTAGGTTTTTGCACTGACCGGTCAGTTCAAAAGTCCGGTCAGTGGAGAAATTGGAGTGTCCCCGTGCAGGTACGAGCCGACCGGGTGTCCCTGGAGGGCCCCCACGGCACACTGTTGCCACCCACCTCGCTGACCGTCGAGGACGGCTACGTGACGCTGGTCCACGGCGAGCCCGGCGTCGGGATCACCGCGCTCGGCCTCGCGCTGGCCGGCCGCGTCAAGCCGAGCACCGGCACGGTCACCGCCGACGTCCCCGGCCTGCTGCGCGACCTCGTCGCCGTGGTCGACGCCCCGGGCGTGAGCGAGCCCGACGAGGCGCTGCCGCTGCGCGTGGTCGCCGGCGAGGAGCTCGCCCTGGCGCACCGGCCCGCAGGCAAGGAGGACGTGGCGCGCTGGCTCACCGAGCACGACGCCGCCCCCTTCGCCGGCACCCGCTTCGAGAACCTCGAGCCCGCGCTGCGCACCCGGCTGCTCGCCGAGCTGGCCGCGGAGCGCACCGGCGTGCGCGTGCTCGTGCTCGACACCCCCGACCGGCACACGAGCCTCGTCGAGACGTGGACCGCGGTCGCCGAGGAGCACGCGAAGCGCGGCCTCGCCGTCGCCGTGCTCACCGCGACGACACCCGCGTCCGCCCTCCCGTACCCCCCGGCGCGCATCGGGTCGACCGACCAGCCCGGGCCGGTGCGCCTGCTCCCCCGCATCGAGGAGCCCACCGGCGAAAAGCCCGCTGCCGAAGAGCCCGTCGTCGAAAAGCCCGCCGCTGCAAACGTCAGCGCTGAAGGAGAACCGGCATGACCGCCCCCGACAAGCGCGCCGGCGGCCTGAACGCCTTCCGCATCGCCCTCAACGAACTGCGCCGGCTCTCGGCCGGCACGCTGCCGAAGCTGGCGATGGCCGCGCTCGTGCTGGTTCCGCTGCTCTACGCGTCCTTCTACCTGTACGCGAACTACGACCCGTACGGCCGCCTCGACAAGCTGCCCGCCGCCGTGTTCACCAGCGACGCCGGTGCGAAGGACTCGACGGGTGCCACGCGCAACGTCGGGCGTGAGGTGACCGACGAACTCGCGAAGTCCGGCACCTTCCAGTGGCACGAAGTGTCCGAAAAGGACGCCCGCGACGGCGTGCGCGACGACAAGTACTCCTTCGCCATCGGCATCCCGCGCGACTTCTCCACCGCGCTGCTGTCGTCGGGCAACTTCACGCCCCAGCAGGCCACGATCACGCTGACCACCAACGACGCCAACAACTACCTCGCGGGCACCATCGCGAAGCAGGTGGCCGACCAGGTGCGCAAGACCATCGCCGAGAAGGTGGGCGGCGAGGCGGCCGACCGGTTCCTCGTGGGCTTCTCCACGATCTACGGCAAGATCTCCGACGCCGCCAACGGCGCGAAGCAGCTCGCCGACGGCGCCGCGCAGCTGCAGACCGGCCAGCACCAGCTCGCCGACGGGGCGAGCCAGCTCGCCACCGGCTCCGGCACGCTCGCGACCGGGCTGAACACGCTGAAGACGAGTACCGCGCAGCTGCCGAGCCAGACCCAGCAGCTCGCGACCGGTGCCGGCCAGGTCGCCGACGGCAACCAGCAGGTGGCCGACGCCGCCTCGCTCGCCGCGTCCGCGTCGGCCGACATCCAGGGCAAGCTCGACGGCTACCGGACCCGGCTCGACACCGACCTGCACAACGCGGGCCTGTCCGACACCCAGGTCAACGGCATCCTGGCTCAGCTCGACCAGCTGCGCTCGCCCGTCGACCAGGCGAACACCAAGATCCAGTCGGCCAACGGCGACCTCGCCAAGCTGGCGAGCGGTGCCCGTCAAGTGTCGGACGGCGCGCACCAGCTCGCCTCGGCCACGCCGCAGCTGACCAGCGGGATCGCGCAGGCGTCCGACGGCGCCAACCAGCTACGGGACGGCGCGGCGAAGCTCGACGACGGGGAGAAGACCGCCGTCACGGGCACCGACCAGCTCGCGAGCGGCGCGAACCAGCTGCGCGACGGGCTGTCCTCGGGCCTGTCGCAGATCCCGAACCCGGACGACCCGACGCGCACCGCCACGGCGAACACCATCGCCGACCCGGTCGCGGTCACGGCCAACGGCGTCGCCTCCGCGGGCACGTACGGCGCGGGCTTGGCCCCGTTCTTCATCTCGCTGGCCACGTGGATCGGCGCGTTCGTGCTGTTCCTGCTCATCCGCCCGCTGTCCACGCGGGCGCTCACCGCGGGCGCCGCGCCGCTGCGGGTGGCGCTCGGCGGCTGGCTGTCGTCGGCCGTGCTCGGCATCGCGCAGGTGATCGTGCTGTTCGCCGCGGTGACGTGGCTGGTCGGCATCCACATCGCGCACCCGTTGGGCGCGATCGGGTTCGCGATCCTCGTCTCGCTGGCGTTCACGTCGGTGGTGCACGCGCTCAACGCGTTCTTCGGCGCCGTCGGCAAGTTCCTCGGGCTGGTGCTGCTGGTGCTGCAACTGGTGAGCGCGGGCGGCACGTTCCCGTGGCAGACGATCCCCGACGCGCTCTACCCGCTGCACGTCGTGCTGCCGATGGGCTACGCCATCGACGGCTTCAGGCACCTGCTCTACTCCGGCGCGTCGCTGCAGATCCTCGGTGACGTCGGGGTGCTGCTGGCCTACCTCGTCGGCGGGATCGTGCTGTCGACGCTGGCGGCCCGCAAGCACCGGGTCTGGACGGTGTCGGCGCTCAAACCCGAGCTCAGCCTGTGAGGGAGACGACCAAGCGGAAGCTCTTCGAGGCGACCCTGCGGCTTTCGGCCAGCAGGGGCCTCGTGGGGCTGACGGTGGACGAGATCGCGACCGAGGCCGGCGTCGCCAAGGGCACGGTGTACTACAACTTCGGGTCCAAGGACGGGCTGGTCGACAGCCTGCTCCGTTTCGGCGTCGACCTGCTGGCCGGGCGCCTGCGCGCGGCTGTGACCGACGGCGAGCCGCTCGACGTCATCGAAGCGCAGGTCGACACGACGCTGCAGTTCATCGCCGAGTACCCGGGGTTCTCGCAGATCGTGGTGAGCGAGCTGTGGCGCACGCCGGGCCAGTGGCACGACACGCTGGCGCTGCTGCGCGAAGAGATCATCTCGATCGTGAAGGGGCAGCTGCACCGCCTCGACGAGGCCGGCCGGCTGCCCGCGGGCGTCGCCATCGAGACCGCGGCGGCTGGCCTGTTCGGGACGATGCTGGTCGTCGCGCTCGACTGGCAGGTCTTCCAGCCCGCCCGCACCCGGGCCGACGTGCGCGACTCGGTGATGGTGCTGATCCGGGGCCTCGGCCGCGGCTGAGACCCCGGACTGTTCTTTCGCGCGCCGGGTCAGCCGCAGTTGGCGCAGCAGCCGCAGCCCTTGCCGGTGCACGCGGCGCAGCAGCCGTGGCGCATGACGAACTTGAAGAGCCGCTTGATCATCTCTCGGTCCTCCGCTATCGATCGACACCTGCGCATGTCACGCTAAGTGAGGCGGCCGTGACGCGGGTACCGCTGACCGGGCGGGTGACCCGGGTGAATCACCTCACGGAGGCGGCCGGCGCGCCCGCTAAGCTCGCCCGCGTGAAACTCCACGTCGGCTGCGCGATGTGGACGCACGCGCCCTGGCAGCGCCGGCTCCTGCCGCACCCCCTGGCACCCCGCGAGCGCCTCCGCGCGTACGCGACGTGGTGCAACGCGGTCGAGGGCAACACGACGTTCTACGCCACGCCGTCCCGCACCACGGTCGAGACCTGGGCCGAGCAGACGTCCGCCGATTTCCGCTTCGTGCTCAAGCTGCCGAAGCCGATCACGCACGAACGCGGTCTCGGCGACGTCGACGCGGTACTGGCCACGTTCCTCGCGGCGATCGAGCCACTGGGCGAGCGCGCCCACACGCTGTGGATCCAGCTCCCGCCGTCGTTCTCGCCGGAGGCCCTCGGCGCCCTCGCGGGTTTCCTGCGGCGCTTGCCCCGCGAGTACCGCTACGCCGTCGAGGTCCGCGACCGCGCCTTCTTCGAAGACGCGCGCGCCGCCCAGGCCCTGGAACGCGTCCTCGCCGGCGCCGGCGCCGAGTGGATCACCTTCGACACCACTGTGTTGTTCTCCCAGCCGCCGACATCCGAAGCCGAGCAGGAGGCGTGGCTCAAGAAGCCCCGCATGCCCCGGCGGATCCGCGCCCTGACCGCCGACCCCGTCGTCCGCTACATCGGCCGCGACGACCCCGATGAGACGGCCGCCGGCTGGCGCCCCTGGGCCGACGCCGTGGTGCACTGGCTGCGCGAAGGCCGCTCACCCACGGTCTTCCTCCACACCCCGGACAACGCCGACGCGCTGCTTCTGGCCCGCCGCTTCCACGACGAGGTGCGGGCGCGCGTTCCCGAACTGGCGCCCCTCGCCGAGCCGATGCCGGTGGGACCACCGACGCTGTTCTGAGCCGGACTGTCCACACAGGATCTGCGGCCTCACGCACGCCGGCGCCATTTGAGCTTGATCTCGAGCTGCATTTCCACGCCGGTCTTAGCGAGCCCGTCGTCCAAGCCCGGCGAACCCGATGCGGCCCGCTGCGGGAAAGCGGACCACCCCGGACCAGCGCACTCACCCGTTCGGCGCCGTCGGCAACACTTCCTCCGCCGTCAGTGGTCCGGACCTTCCCCGGCCTTCGGCGACGGACCGGAGCTCGCGGGCGAGGCGTTCCGCGGCGGGGCCGAAGAAAGCGCTGTCGAACGCGGTTGCGATGGCCGCGGCGTCGGCTGCCAGGTCGCGGCCCGAGCGGGTGAGGGAGACGCGGACGGCGCGGGCGTCGCGTTCGTGGGCGGTGCGGGTGAGCAGGCCGCGGACTTCCAGCGCCCGCAGGACTTTCGACGTCATCATGCGGTCGGCACCGGCGTGTTCGGCGACCTCCTGCTGGGTGGCCGGGCCGGCGGTGCGCTCGAGGCGGGCGGCCACGGACAGCAGGAGGAACTGCGTGGGCGTGAGGCCCAGCGGGCGCAGGCGGACGTCGAGCGCGGCGCGCCAGGCCAGGGCCGCCTGGTGGAGCCAGAAGCCGGCACCGGAAGCGGCGCCGTTCTCCGTGAGATCGGAGATCTCGTACATCACGTCTCCCCGTCCGCGTGCCGCGGCCGCCGGATGTGCGGCCGCGGCGCGCGGGTCGTCAGCGGACGCCCACGGGCAGGTCGAACCGGCCGAACACCCAGGTGCCCGGGGCGTCGGCGTTGTCGCCGGCCCAGAACTCCAGCCAGTGCTCGGTGAACTCGTCGGCCGTGAGGTAGCCGTCGCCGTTGAGGTCCAGCACCGGGAAGACCGTGTCGGTGTCGGTGGCCGTGCCGTTCCAGGTCTCGATGAGCCGGCGGTACTCCTCGCGCGAGATGCGCTCGTCGCCGTTCTCGTCGATGGCCTCGAACATCGCGGCCGCCGTGCCGCTCACCGAGTCGGGCATGTCCCCCAACTGGTCCACCACGAGCAGGACCTCGTCGAGCGTCACCTTCTCGTCGCGGTCGATGTCGGACGCGGCAAGCAGCGTGGTCCACCAGCCCATCATGATCTCGCTCAGGCGCGCCGCCTGGGGCGAGCCGGGAGCGAGGCCGCGCGCCTTCGTCCAACGGTCGGTGAGCGCCTGGAAGTCGGCCTCGGTGAGGAATCCGTCGCCGTCGACGTCCATCGCCCCGAACACCGTGGAGATCTTGCGTCTCTGCAGTTCACTCGCCATCGTTCGCCGTCCTTTCTCCGATCCCCCTTGGCCGGGGACCCCGTGGGCGAAGCTCAGCGTTGTCGCGACTCAAGATCACCTGCACCGGCACCCGGGTTCTCCCCCTGCCCGACCCGGTGATTTCGTTAGTGACGCGAAGTAACCGAAAAGGCTCCTTCCCCGCGGGGAAGGAGCCTTTCTGGTCCGTTCGGAGTTCTAGTGCGCCGCTTCGTTCCACGAACGGCCGTAGCCCACCGAAACCTCCAGCGGCACGGCCAGGTGGGAGGCCGACCCCATGCCCTCGCGCACGAGCTTTTCGACTTCGGCGCGCTCGCCCTCGGCGACCTCCAGCACGAGCTCGTCGTGCACCTGCAACAGCACGCGGCTGCGCAGCTTCGCCTTGACCAGCTCGCGGTGCACGTTGAGCATCGCGACCTTGATGATGTCGGCCGCGCTGCCCTGGATCGGCGCGTTGAGCGCCATGCGCTCAGCCATCTCGCGGCGCTGGCGGTTGTCGCTCGTGAGGTCGGGCAGGTAGCGGCGGCGCCCGAAGATCGTCTCGGTGTAGCCGGTCTTCCCGGCTTCGCCGACCACGGACTGCAGGTAGTCGCGCACGCCGCCGAAGCGGTTGAAGTACGCCTCCATCTGCGACTTCGCGTCCTCGGTCGAAATGCGCAGCTGCTGCGAAAGCCCGTAAGCCGACAACCCGTAGGCCAGACCGTAGGACATCGCCTTGACGCGGTAGCGCTGCTCCGCCGTGATCTCCTCGGCGGGCACGGAGAACGCGCGCGACGCGACGAACGTGTGCAGGTCCTCGCCGCTGTTGAAGGCCTCGATCAGGCCCTCGTCCTTCGACAGGTGCGCCATGATCCGCATCTCGATCTGGCTGTAGTCGGCGGTCATCAGCTCGACGTAACCCTCGCCGACCACGAACGCGTCGCGGATGCGCCGGCCTTCTTCCGTGCGCACCGGGATGTTCTGCAGGTTCGGGTCGACCGACGACAGCCGCCCGGTCGCGGCGATGGTCTGCTGCAGCGTGGTGTGGATGCGCCCGTCGTCGGCGACCGACTTGATCAGACCCTCGACGGTGGTGCGCAGCCGCGTGGCGTCGCGGTGTTCCAGCATGTGCTGCAGGAACGGGTGCTCGGTCTTCTCGAACAGGCTCTGCAGCGCCTCGGCGTCGGTGGTGTAGCCGGTCTTGGTGCGCTTGGTCTTCGGCATGCCGAGCTCTTCGAACAGCACGACCTGCAGCTGCTTCGGCGAACCGAGGTTGATCTGCTTGCCGATCACCTTGTACGCCTCTTCGGCGGCCTGCGTGACACGGCTGAGGTAGTGGGCCTCCAGCTCGGTGAGCTGTTCCACGTCCACGGCGATGCCCGCGGCCTCCAGCTCGGTGATGACCTCGAGCAGCGGCAGCTCCAGCTCGGCGAGCAGCTTCGCCCCGCCGAGGTCTTCCAGCTCCTTGCCGAGCGCGCCGGCGAGCTCGAAGATCGCGCGGGCCTTCACCAGCTCGTCGGAGATCTCCTTCTGCTCCAAGCCTTCGGCGCCGCCGTCGAGCAACGACAGCTGGCCGTCGCCCTCGGCGGCCTCCGAGCGCAGCTCGCGGTGCAGGTAGCGCAGCGCCAGGTCGTCGAGCTCGAAAGTCCGCTGGCCGGGCCGCACGAGGTAGGCCGCGAGCGCGGTGTCGAGCACCAGCCCCGCGAGCGTCCAGCCGCGAGCGCGCACCGCGTGCAGCGCCACCTTGAGGTCGTGGCCGATCTTGCGGATCTTCTCGTCGGCCAGCCACGCGGCAAGCGCGATGTCGTCAGCCTCGTCCATCGCCGTGACGTCGACGTACGCGCCTTCGCCGTCGGCGCACGCGAACGCCAGCGCTCGCAGGTCGGAGCGGATCGACGTGCCCGTGGCACGGAACGCGAGCGCCACCGGCTCGCCCTCGCCGGCGTGCGCGGCGAGCCAGGCGCCGAGCGCGCCGGGCGCGAGCGCATCGCCCGAGACGTCGAAGCCCTCCTCGGCCTCCGGCTCGGTGCTGCTGAGCGTGGCGAAGAGCCGGTCGCGCAGCACGCGGAACTCCAGCTCGTCGAACAGGCGGTGCACCGCGTCGCGGTCCCACGGCCGCAGCTCCAGCTGGTCGGGCACCAGGTCGAGCTGCACGTCGCGCACCAGCTCGGTGAGCTGGCGGTTGAGGGTGACCGACGTCAGGTTCTCGCGCAGCGAGTCGCCGACCTTGCCCTTGACCTCGTCGACACGGTCGATCAGGTCGGCCAGCGTGCCGAACTGCCGGATCCACTTCGCCGCCGTCTTCTCCCCCACCCCGGGAATGCCCGGCAGGTTGTCCGACGGGTCGCCCCGCAGCGCCGCGAAGTCGGGGTACTGGGTCGGCGTGAGGCCGTACTTCTCCTCCACCGCGTCGGGCGTGAAGCGGACCAGGTCCGACACGCCGCGCTTCGGGTAGAGCACGGTGACGTGCTCGTTGACCAGCTGCAGCGCGTCGCGGTCGCCGGTACAGATCAGCACGTCGAAATTCTCCGCGCCGGCCTGCGTGGTGAGCGTCGCGATGATGTCGTCGGCCTCGAAGTTCTCCTTGACCAGCGACGGGATGCCCAGCACGTCGAGCACCTCCTTGACCAGGTCGACCTGGCCGCGGAACTCGTCGGGCGTGGTGCTGCGGTTGGCCTTGTAGTCGGCGAACGTCTCGGACCGGAAGGTCTTGCGCGAGAGGTCGAACGCCACCGCGAGGTGCGTGGGCTCCTCGTCGCGCAGCAGGTTGATGAGCATCGAGGTGAACCCGAACACCGCGTTGGTGACCTGGCCGGTCTTCGTCTTGAAGTTCTCAGCGGGCAACGCGAAGAAGGCGCGGTAGGCCATCGAATGACCGTCGATGAGCAGCAGGCGGGGCCGCTCGGCCGTGGTCGTGGCTGCTGTGGCGTTCGCTACGGTTCGGTTCTCACTCGGGCTCACGGGAGCGAGTCTAAGGTGAGGGTCCGACACTCTTACGTGTCGCATAGGTTGAGGAGCATTGCGTGACCGAGCAGGCCGGCGACTTGGCGCTGGAAACTCGCGCGGGGATCGACCCCGCCGCCGCCGACCAGCAGCTGAACGACAAGATCGGGCTGAAGATCCTCGAGGCCACGCCCGAGCGCGTGGTCGGCACGATCCCCGTCGAGGGCAACCTGCAGCCCTACGGCCTGCTGCACGGCGGAGCCAACGCCACCGTCGCCGAGGCGCTCGGCTCGTACGTCGCCGCGCTCAACGCGGGCACCGACCGCGCCGCGATGGGCCTCGAGCTGTCCTGCACTCACCACCGCGCCGTCCGCTCCGGCACGGTCACCGGCGTCGCCACCCCGCTGCACGTCGGGCGCGGCACGATCACCGCGGAGATCGTGCTCACCGACGACCAGGGCCGGCGCACCTGCACCGCCCGCCTCACCTGCGTCGTGCGCGACCGCCCGCCGGGCGCTTGACCCGCCCGCTGCCATGACAACGGCCCCTCACCCACCAGGGCGAGGGGCCGTCGCACAGGGCCTCCTACCTCACCCGACGCCGAGGTAGGCCTCCTTGATGCTGGTGTCGGCCAGCAGTTCCTTCCCGGTGCCGGACTTGGTGATGCGCCCGGTCTCCAGCACGTACGCGCGGTGCGCTCGCGAAAGGGCCTGCTGCGCGTTCTGCTCCACCAGCAGCACCGTGGTGCCCTGGCGGTTGATCTCCGTGATGATCCGGAAGATCTGCTGGATGAACTGCGGCGCGAGCCCCATCGACGGCTCGTCCAGCAGCAGCAGCCGCGGCTTCGCCATCAGGGCTCGCCCGATGGCCAGCATCTGCTGCTCGCCGCCGGACATCGTGCCGCCGACCTGGGTCTTGCGTTCCGCGAGCCGCGGGAACAGCTCGAAGACGCGGTCGAAGTCCGGCTGCAGGTTCTTCCGGTCCTTGCGCGCATACGCGCCCATGTCGAGGTTCTCGAGCACCGTCATGCCGGGGAAGATCCCCCGGCCTTCGGGCGACTGCGAGATCCCGCGGACCACGCGCAGGTCACCGCGCAGCCGCGAAATGTCCTCGCCGTCGAAGCGGATCGTGCCGCCCGAGATCGCCCGGATCCCGGAGATGGCCCGCATCGTGGTGGACTTGCCCGCGCCGTTGGCCCCGATCAGCGTGACGATCTCGCCCTCGTCGACCCTGATGGACAGGTCCGACACGGCCTGGATCCGGCCGTAGTGGACGGACACCTCGGACAGCTCAAGCAACGTCATCGTCGGGCACCCCCAGGTAGGCGGCGATCACGGCGGGGTTCGCCCGGATCTCGGCGGGCACCCCTTCCGCGATCTTCTTGCCGAACTCCAGCACCACGATCCGGTCGGTCACGCCCATGACCAGCTTCATGTCGTGTTCGATCAGCAGGACGGTGTAGCCGTCGTCGCGGATCGTCCGGATCAGCCCCATGAGCTCTTCCTTCTCCGTCGGGTTGAACCCGGCGGCCGGCTCGTCGAGGCACAGCAGTTTCGGCTCGGTCGCGAGCGCCCGCGCGATCTCCAGGCGCCGCTGGTAGCCGTACGGCAGGTTCTTCGCGCGGTCGGCCGCCCGGTCGGCGATGCCGACGAACTCCAGCAGCGCCATGCCCTTCTCGATCGCCTGCTTCTCCTCGCGGTGGTGGCGAGGCGTGCGGAGCAGGGCGCCGATGAGGCTGGTCTTGTGGCGGGCGTCGGTGCCGACCACCACGTTCTCCAGCGCCGTCATCTCGGAGAAGAGCCGGATGTTCTGGAACGTGCGCGCGATGCCGAGCTGCGTGATGGCGTGGCGCGAGGCCTTGCCGAGCGGCTTGTCCTCCAGCAGCACCTGGCCTGAGGTCGGCCGGTACACACCGGTCATCGCGTTGAAGCACGTGGTCTTGCCCGCGCCGTTGGGCCCGATCAGGCCCAGGATCTCGCCGCGGCGGATGTCGAACGACACCGCGTCGAGCGCCACGAGACCGCCGAACCGCACGGTGACGTCGTCGACCTTCAGCAGCGTCTGCCCGACCGCGACGTCGATCTCACGGTCCGCTGCGACGACCTCGGCGACCTCCGCCTCGTGCTCGGCGAGCTGCTCCGCGTTCATCTGGGCGACCTCCGCCACGAGGCCGCCCTCGGCCGGGACTTCCGGGCCGTTGCCAGGGCCGGTCATGCCTTCTCTCCCGGGGTCTCGGGGGCCAGTGAGCCGTCACTCGAGATCTGCTCGCCGCGACCGAGCAGCCGCTGGTACGCCTGCCTGCCGTACGTGAGCAGCCGCTGCCGCGCACCGAGCAGGCCCTGCGGGCGAAAGATCATCAGGATGATCAGCGCGAGGCCGAAGATCAGGTACTTGTACTCGGCGATCGCCTGGAACCGCAGCGGCACGTACGCCACCACGATGGCACCCAGCAGCACGCCGACCTTGTTGCCCGCCCCACCGAGGATCACCGCGGCGAGGAACAACATCGACGTGACGACGTCGAACTTCTGGTTGTTCACGAAGCCCAGCTGCCCGGCGTAGAGCGCGCCGGACAGGCCACCGACGGCCGCGCCGGAGACGAACGCGAAGATCTTGAACTTGTACGTCGGCAGGCCCATGATCTCGGCCGCGTCCTCGTCGTCCCGGATCGCGACCCACGCGCGGCCGACCCGGCTGCGCTCGAGGTTCCCGACCAGGAACAGCACGATGATGATGACCGTGACGCACAGCCAGTACCACGGCGTGCCGTCGGAGTTGTTGAACAACGCGCTGCCGTCGGCGTTGGTGCCCGGTGGGTGCCCCACCGCCTGGAACCCGCTGTTGCCGCGCAACGGGTCGACGTTGTCCGCCAGCAGGCGCACGATTTCGCCGAACCCGAGCGTCACGATGGCGAGATAGTCCCCGCGTAATCGCAGCGTCGGTGTCCCGAGGATCACGCCGAAGATCATCGTGACCACCATGGCGATCGGGAGCACGATGAGGAACGGCAGCTTGTGCAACGTCGAGTCGGGGCTCGTGAACAGCGCCATCACGTACGCGCCGACCGCGAAGAAGCCCACGTACCCGAGGTCGAGCAGGCCGGCCTGGCCCACCACGATGTTGAGCCCGATGGCGACCAGCGCGTAGCGGGACACCTCGAACATCGCGATCGGGAAGTTGTACCCCGGCTGCGTGGAGAGGATCGGCGGGTTCAGCACGGGCAGCAGGTAGATCAGCACCACCAGCGGCACGAGCACGAGCCACTGCTGCACGCGCGGCAGGTTGTTCCACCACTCCGAGATGGGCCGCCTGCGCTTGGCCGCGGCAGGCGCGGTAGGCGTCGAGGTCACTGTCATACCCGTGCCTTTCCGAGCGACTCGCCGAGGATACCGGTCGGGCGAACCATCAGGACCAGCACGAGGAGCACGAAGGCGACGACGTCACGCCAGCCTCCGCCGAAGAGCGACTGGCCGTAGTTCTCGGCGACCCCGAGCAGCAGACCGCCGAGCAGCGCGCCACGCAGGTTGCCGATACCGCCCAGCACCGCGGCGGTGAACGCCTTGATGCCGAGGATGAACCCGCCCTGGTAGGACGCGCCCTGCGGCACCTTCATCATGTAGAACAGGGCCGCCGCACCGGCCAGCAGGCCACCGATGAGGAACGTGAGCGTGATGACGCGCTCCTTGTTCACACCCATCAGCGTCGCGGTGTCCGGGTCCTGCGCCACGGCGCGGATGCCGCGGCCGAACTTGGTGCGGTTCACGAACATGTTGGTGGCGAGCATCAGCACGACCGACGCGATGATCGTGATGATCGTGACGTTGGTGACGTCGGCGCCGAAGAGCTTGAACACCGGTTCGTTGCGCATCAGGCGGATGCCCTGCTCGGCGTTGCCGCCGCGCCAGATGAAGAGGATCTGCTGCAGGACGAAGGAAGCGCCGATCGCGGTGATCAGGAAGACCAGCTTCGGCGCGCCGCGTTTCCTCAGTGGACGGTAGGCCACGCGTTCGAGGAGCACCGCCGTACCGCCGGACACGGCCATCGCCGCGAGCAAGGCGAGGAGCAAGAACCCGATCAGCTCGAAGACCGGCAGCTCAGGCGTGTCGCCGGGCCGGAAACCGAGGCCGAACAAGGTGAACCACACCGCGTAGGCGCCGTAGATGAACACCTCGGAGTGGGCGAAGTTGATCAGCTTCAGGACGCCGTAGACGAGGGTGTAGCCCAGCGCCACGAGCGCGTAGATGCTGCCGTAGGCAAGACCGTCGATCGTGTTGGCCCAGAACTGGTCAAGGAAGCCTTTCACGTCGAAGGTGATCCAGCTGTCGCCCTGCGCGAGGACGAGCGAGCTCAGGTCATGGGTCATCGACACACTAGTTCTCCATGTGGGTCCGGGGTGCGGGTCCGGCGGGATCGAGCCGCCGGACACGCACCCCGGTAACTGGAACGGAAGCCGGAACTACTTGATCTCGGTGTTGCGGACGATCTTCCCGTTCTCGACCTTGTAGGTCCACACGGTGGTCGACGACAGCTCACCCTTGTCGTTCCACTTGAAGTGCTTCGTGATGCCCTGGCCGTCGTAGGTCTTGACGAAGTCGAGCAGCGCAGGACGCGTGGTCTTGCCCGAGTCGATGCCCTTCAGCAGGATCGTCGCGAGGTCGTAGGCCTCGGGCGAGTACGTGCCCGGGTCCTTGCCTGTGGCGGCCTTGTACGCGTCGGTGAACTTGGTGAACTGGTCCGCCGGCACACACGGGCAGGTGAAGTACGCGTTGGCAGCGGCTTCGCCGGCGCCCTTCACGAACTCGTCGTCCTTCACGCCGTCCGGGCCCACGAACTTCGCGGTGACGCCGGCGTCATTCAGCTGCTGCGCGAACGGAGCGGCTTCCTGGTAGTAGCCGGAGTAGAAGACCGCGTCGGGCGCGTTGGCCTTGATCTTGTTGACCACGGCCGAGAAGTCGGTCTGCTTCGTCTTGACCTTGTCCTGGCACGACAGTGCCGGGCCGAGGGCCTTGATCGTCGAGGCGGCGAGGCCGGTGCCGTAGTCGGAGTCGTCCTCGATGACGCAGACCTTCTTGGCTGCGAGGTCACCGGTCATGAACTTCGCGGCGGCGGGGCCCTGCGTGTTGTCGTTGCCGAGACCGCGGAAGAAGGTCTTCCAGCCGTTCTCGCTCAGCGTCGGGTTCGTGGCCGACGGGGTGACCGTGACGAGACCGGCGGTGTTGAAGATGTTGCCGGCCGCCTTGGACTCACCCGAGAAGGGGAGGCCCACCACGCCGATGATCCCCGGCGTGTTCACGATCTGGGTCACGATGCCGGGCGCCTTGTCGGGCGTGCCCTCCGTGTCGTACTGCTCCAGCTTGACCTGGCAGCCCGGGTTCGCCTTGTTGTGCTGGTCGACCGCGAGCTTGGCACCGTTCAGGATGTTGATGCCGAGGGCCGCGTTGGCGCCGTTGATGGTGCCGGCGTAGGCGATGGAGGTCGGCGAACACTGCGCCTTGCCGTCGCCCGCGGGGTCGGCGGCGTCCGCGGCGGCCGAAGGCGCTGCCGCCTGCGGGGCTCCGCTGTCGTTTCCGCCAGAACCGCTGTCGGTACGCGCCGCGCACGCGCTCAGGGAGATGGCCCCCGCAGCCGCCAGCACGATGATCTTCGTGAGTCGTGCTCTCTGCACTCTTCCTCCAAATGCCAACCAACCGTTCGAAGCGAACGGCTCGTCCCTATGTGGGAACTGACTGGCCGCTGAAAGTAGCCGCCCCGTGAGGTGTTGCACAGAGTTACCCACGGTCTTGTATCCACATCGTGACGGTCGTCACCGGCAGTAATGGACGTTATCCACCCGATTGTCGCAATATGACAACCGGGTGATGACACTGAGTACTCGGATGGCACCTCGATCGGAGCACTTGACGTGCGGCCAGATCGATGTTGGCAGTCTAGGGACTCCACTCGGCTGATGAAGGGGCGGCAAGCCATGATCAGACTCGAAGGTAGCAAACTTGCCCTCTTGCACCGCGCAGAGCGACGGAAGACCACACCAAAACGGGCGCGACCCCCTGGTCACGCCCGTTTTGCCACTCGGATGGGTGAGGCCTAGCCGATGCTCTCCACCACGGCCTCGGCGACCGCCTTCATCGTCGTGCGGCGGTCCATCGCGGTGCGCTGTATCCACCGGAACGCGTCCGGCTCCGTGAGGCCTTGACGGCTCATCAGCAGGCCCTTCGCGCGGTCGATGACCTTGCGGGTCTCGAGCCGGTCGGTGAGGCCCGCGACTTCCGCCTCCAGCGCCTGCAGCTCGGAGAAGCGGCTCACGGCCAGCTCGATGGCCGGCACGAGGTCACGCTTCGCGAACGGCTTGACCAGGTACGCCATCGTGCCCGCGTCGCGGGCCCGCTCGACGAGGTCGCGCTGGCTGAACGCGGTGAGGATGACGACCGGCGCGATGCGGTCGCTCGTGATCTTGGCGGCCGCCTCGATGCCGTCGAGTTTCGGCATCTTGACGTCGAGGATGACGAGGTCGGGCTTGAGGTCGGTGGCCAGGTTGATGGCTTCTTCACCATCGCCTGCCTCGCCGACCACCTCGTAGCCCTCCTCACGCAGCATCTCGACCAGGTCGAGCCTGATGAGCGCCTCGTCCTCGGCGACGAGCACCCGACGCTGCGGCACGGTGGCGGCACCGTTGGCCTCGGTAGCCTGTTCGGTCACCGGGGTCCTCCTGAAGGCTCGGCGGGACGGTTGACTCGCGGTGACCCGCGAAAGGTCAGCCTACCGGGAACGATCCAGTTCCCAAGATGGCGTTCACCACGAAGTGGCGGGCGCGACACCCCGCCCCGCCACACGCGCGTCACCGGTGATCGCGTAAAGTTCGTCGCGCTCGCCCCCGTAGCCCAACTGGCAGAGGCAACGGATTCAAAACCCGTCCAGTGAGAGTTCGAATCTCTCCGGGGGCACCCCTTTCCACCAGCACAAACCGGCCCCTGACCAGGCGCAACTCGGTCGGGGGCCGATCTTGTGTCAACCAGTGGCGCGCGACGGCGACCGGCCGGCCCCTCGACGGCGTCACGGCCACGCTGGTCATCACCATCGGCTCGGCCGTGCTCGGCGCCGGCGTGAAGACCAACGACCCCGACCTACGTTCACCCCTCTCGCATGGGGACTGGCGGATGGCAAGACTGGCGGACCCCGGACCGCGATAATGGCCAGGTGACCGCACACGTCGAACTGCGTGAAATCACCGACGACAACCGCGACGAGGTATGCGCCGTGCGTGTCCGGCCGGACCAGAAGAAGTTCGTCGCATCGGTGAAGAAGTCACTGAAGGAGGCACGCAAGAAACCACAGCTGTCGCCCTGGTATCGCGCTGTGTACGCGGACGACGTGCCCGTCGGTTTCGTCATGCTGAACTGGGCGGTGTCCCCAGGCACGCGCGGCGTGGCCGGCTCGTACGTCTTGTGGCGACTGCTCGTCGGAGCGCAGTTCCAACGCCGCGGCTACGGGCGCGCCGCGCTGGCCAAAGTCATCGAACTGGTCAGGGCGGACGGTGGCACCGAACTATTCACCAGTTACCAACCAGGAAAGGGCGAACCATGGCCGTTCTACCGGGGCTTCGGCTTCCAGCCGACCGGTGAGATCGACGACGGCGAGATCGTCCTGCGGTGCGCGCTGACCTGATCGGCCAACCGCGACGACCGAAGGGGCGGTCCGTGGTCCGTTACTGGCGGTGGAAGACGGCCCTACAATCCGCCACCGCGGCCTAAGGACCGTCTCGTCGAGCAGATCGAACGCCAAAGTGAACGGGTTCGCGGAATCTGGTGTGCGCTGACACGGGAACCCGTCGCTCGGTCGGCGTCCAAGACCGGTTACTCGGGACGATCGTCGACGACGCGTTCCGTGAGCCAGGCAGTGACTAGCTCTGCGGTGACGGCGTCGAGGTACACGGTGTGCACGTACTCGCCGCGGCGGACCCGGATGACCTGCCGGGTGAGCTCGAGGTCGTCCAGCCACCGGCGCAAACCGGCCCCGCGACCAGCGAAAACTGGCGTGGGGCCCTTCTCGTTCTGTCCGGCTGTGTCCGAGCAGAACCGGCGACCTCGACCGCTACCCAGTGCCCAGCCCACTCGGCGCATTGCGCGGCGGGCGCCGTGCTTGAAGGATCGATGTCAGCGAGGGCGGCGAAGGCACGACGCGGACCTCTCCCCTGCCAGGCTGCTTGAGCTGTCAAGGACGGGATGCGGCGGAACAGCCGCCGGAACACTTCTGTCGGCTCTACTCGGGCCAGGTTCTGGCCGAGGCACTGGTGCACGCCGAAGCCGAACGCCGGGTGACCCGGGCCGCCGGTCCGCCGGTCCGCCTCCGGGTCAAGTCGGCCCCACAGGTCTTCACCGTTTACGGCCAGCCGCCCGGGTGACCATGTGAACGGCCAATTCGGGTTTGGTCTTACCGATTTCCCTTGCCCCGCATGGAATACACTAGCAGTTGATCATTTTTCAATACAGTCAAAAAATACAACCATACGCAGCGATCTTCCCGGCGCGCCACTGGTCGTGCGTCAACCTTCGGACGTCATGCGAACCTATGGTGAAGCGGATAGCGTGGGCCAGAACCGTTTGCGTACTGTTTCAGCACGGCCTTGGCCAAGGCGACGAGCGCGGTGCGAAGCTCAGGTGGTGACACCACCTCGATATCGCTGCCATACCCGATCAGCTGTACCGCGCCTTTCGCTGCCGATTCGATCGGCAGTTCCGCCAGTACCCAGCCCTGCTCGTCGCGAGAGCCGTGGCGGAGGGCGTCGGCGAGGCTGCTGTCGCTGAGGTCCGGCAGTTGTGCGACGAGTTCGGGAGCGACCCGGATGTGCGCTGTCGCGGTGAGGCGCCGGCGATCGAAGTCGGTCAGGTGGTGCTGCCAGAACTCGGCGAGGTCGAATGGGGTGACCCGCTCGAATGTCACGTCCTCGGTGCGGAGTTCCAGGATGTTGCTCACCCGGTAGGTCCGCAGTGGTGACGTGGTGCCGCGGGTGCGGTCGGCGGCGACGAGGTACCAGACGCCGTTCTTGACGACGAGGCCGTGCGGATCGAGGGTCCGGCGCACTTCGCGTGGTTCGGCCCAGCGCCAGTAGCTCACGTGCACCCGCCGGTTCGTCAGCAGCGCGTCGGCGAGCGCGGGCAGAGCCGCGGGGGTGGTCGCGTAGCTGTACCAGGCGGGCAGGTCGAGCAGAAAGCGATCGCGTAGCCGGTTCGCTCGCTCTTCGTGACGGGGTCCGAGGGCGGCGAGCAGCTTCGCCTCGGCCGAGCGGGCCTGTTCGGTCAGTCCGAGTGAGGCCGCCGGCGCCGGGAGTCCGATGAGGAACAGTGCCAGAGATTCCTGCGAGGTCAGGCCGGTGAGCGTGGTGCGGTACCCATCCACCAGCCGGTAGCCGCCGCCGCGACCGTTCTCGGCGTAGAGGGGGACGCCCATCTGGGACAGCACCTCAACGTCGCGGTACACGGTGCGCATCGAGACGCCGAGGTGGGCGGCGAGTTCGCGGGCGGTGGCGGTGCGGCGCGCCTGCAACAGCAGCAGGATCGAGAGCAGGCGCCCGGAACGGACGCCGGACTGGTTCATCGAACTAAAGCTGCCATACGGTGTCAGCGTTGGCCAGCAGACTTGCTCGCATGACGCAGACAGAGCGGCGCCCCGCCTACGACTTCGACTTCTTCACCGGAACCTGGCAGGTGCGGCACCGGCGGCTGAGCTCACCGCTCGACAGCACTTCGGACTGGATCGAATTCGAGGGCATCACGAACGCGCACACCCATCACGGTGGAGCGATCCACGTCGACGAGGTGTCCCTCGCCGAGCCAGGCCACTACGGCTTCACCATCCGCACGTACGACCAGGAGCGGAAGGACTGGACGATCCACTGGGTGAACAACCGGGTCGGACGGCTCGAGCCACCGGTGCGAGGGCGGTTCACCGACGGCGTCGGGACGTTCTACGGCACCGACGAGGTGGACGGCCGGCCGGTGCGAGTGCGGTTCGTGTGGTCCGAGATCTCGGACACGACCGCGCGTTGGCGGCAGGCTTTCAGCGTCGACGGCGGCACGACGTGGGTGGACAACTGGGAGATGCGCTTCACCCGGGAAGCCAAGTGACGGGCATCCCGCGCTCCGAAGTGGTCGACCTGCGGCAGTACACGCTCCGGCCCGGTCGCCGCGACACCTTGATCGATCTGTTCGACAGCTATTTCGTCGACGGCCAGGAAGACGTCGGCATCCACGTCGTCGGACAGTTCCGCGATCTCGACGACCCGGACCGGTTCGTGTGGTTGCGCGGCTTCGACTCGATGGCCGCCCGCGGTGCGAGCCTGCCGGCCTTCTACGGCGGGCCGGTGTGGCAGGCGCATCGGGACCGGGCGAACGCCACCATGGTCGACTCGGACAACGCGTTGCTGCTGAACCCGCTTCGGCTGGCCGACGGGTATCCGCGGTTCGGTACAGCTCGCGATTCCGCCACACAGCCACGCTCGGTGGTCGGCGTTACCGTCGTCCATCGCGGCCGGCCGATCGATGAACCGTTCCGCGCGTTCGTCCTCGACTCTGTCCTCCCCGAACTCGTGGCGGCCGGCGGCGTGCCCATCGCGGTGTTCGTCACCGATCCGTCCGTCAACAACTTCCCGGCGCTGCCCCTGCGAGAGGAGAACGTCGTCGTGTGGATCAACTGCTTCGACGATGATGCGGCCTACCGCGCCCACCACACCCGCCTCGCCGCGTCGGCCGGATGGTGTGAGCACGTGCTGCCAGTTCTCGAGCACAGCGCCGGGTTGCCCATGCAACAGCTGCGGTTACGTCCCACGGCAGGGTCACATCTGCGCTGACCCTTGGCGAAGCCCCGGCGCAAGACGCCGGAGAACGTCGTCGCTGCTTCAAAGGGTCCCCGAGCTCGCGGGTCGCAAAATCCTGAGTCAGCGGATACGTTCGCCGGTCTGAGCGCAGGAGTAGCCGCCGAGCCCCTCGACGCGTGTTCGGAAGCCCGGGTCCGCGAGCAGTGTCCACAGGGGAGCCAGCAGGTCGTGCGACACGTCCGCGGCGCGCATCACGAGATCGTAGGGTTCCTGCGCGACAGGCACGAAGTCGAGGCCGAAGGCTCGGGCCGCGGCGAGGATGCCCAGCCCCGTGTCGGCGCGGCCGGCGGAGACCGCGGCGGCGACCGCGAGGTGCGTGTGTTCCTCCCGGGCATAACCGGGGATGGCGGCGGGATCGATGCCGCGGCGGCCCAGTTCGTGGTCGAGCAGGGCGCGGGTGCCGGCGCCGCGCTGGCGGTTGACGTAGCGCACGCCGGGACGCGTGAGGTCGTCGACGTCCTTGAGGCCCAGCGGGTTTCCGGGCGCCACGAGAAGGCCTTGGTCGCGGTGGACGAGCCGGATCACCGCGGCGTCGTCGCCGAGCAACCGCTCCACATAGGGCAGGGTGTACTCGCCGGTGGCCGGGTCGAGCAGGTGCGAGCCGGCGAGGTGGCAGAGCCCGTCGCGCAGGGCGACCAGGCCGCCGAGCGAGCCGACGTTCGAGGACGCGAGCGTCACCAGCGGGTCGGTGGCGCGCAACGCCGAGGCCGCGAGGTCGAGGACGAGGTCGTGCGAGCCGATCGCGACGATGGTGCGGTCGATCTCGGCGAGCCCGCGCAGCAGTTCCACCCGGACCTCGGTGCCGGCGTGGTGTCCTTCGACGCCGGCCGGGACGACGAGCAGCCCGTCCGCGCGGACGAGGGAGGTGAGCACACCGGCACCGCGCGGGAGCGGGGTCGCGACGACGTGGTCCCGTACGCGGCCGAGGCGCACGCGCACCCAGTCGTCCATCCCGACCACCGACGGCAGTTTCCGGGCGAGCCGCGCGGTCGTCGAGGGCCGCTCGCGCGGTGCGGCACCTTCGAGCTCGGCCAGCAGGGGCGCGGCGAAGATGTCGAAGGTGAGAGCCGCGGAGACGGGATAGCCGGGGACACCGAGAATCGGCGTGCCCTTCTCGCCCGTCACCGTCCCGAGCACCACGGGATGCCCGGGCCGCACCGCGACTCCGTGCACGGCAACGGTTCCGGCTTCGGCGACGACGCGGGCGGTGTAGTCGTCGCGGCCCGCGCTGGATCCCGCGATGAGCATGACCAGGTCGGCTGCGCACGCGGCTGTGCGCACGGCGGCGGTGATGGCGGCCGGGTCGTCGGCGACGATGGCGGTGACCCGCGCGTCGCAGCCGGCCTCGCGGGCCTGCGCGGCCAACATGACCGAGTTGGTGTCGGCGATCTCGCCCGGCCGCAGCTCGGTCCCGATCGGCCGGATCTCGTCGCCGGTCGGGATGATCACCACGATCGGCGCCCGCCGCACGGACAGCTCGATGACGCCTGCGGCGGCACTGGCGGCGACGTCTACCGGGCGCAGCCGGTGGCCCTCCGGCAACAACAACTCGGCGGCGCTGATGTCCTCGCCGATGGAGCGCACGTGCTGGTACGGCGGCACCGCCGTGCGCAGTTCGGCACCGTCGAGTGTGTGGTGGACGTGTTCGCGCATGACCACCGCGTCGTACCCGGGCGGCAGCGGGTCGCCGGTGTCGACGACCTCGAAGTCCGTCACCACCACCGGCGTCGTCTCCGACGCCCCGACCGTGTCGGCCGCTCGCACGGCGATGCCGTCCATCCCGGACGAGTCGAACGCCGGCGAAGACCGTTGCGCCCACACCGGTTCCGCCGTGACCCGGCCCACCGCGGCACCGACGGGGACCCGGATCGCCTCGACCCGGGCCGGGCACCCGGCGGCGGCCCGCGCTTCCCGCCAGGCGTCGTGGGCCTGGGCGGCGGGGACGTCGGAGATGAACGGGCTGTTCATGCGTACAGCGTGACATCGACGTCCAGGCCGCCGTCCAGCCCGGTCGCCGGCTCCGGAATGACCACGTACCCGTCCGCCCGGGTCAGCACCGACAGCAGCGCCGACGGCCCGAACAGCGGCTCGGCGACGCCGTCACGTACGCGCACCTGCACCACGTCCAGCCGCCCGGCGGCCGAGGCCAGGTCTCGCGACAGCCGCGCCCGCGTCGACGGCCGGGCCGGCGGGATCTCGCAGCCGCTGAGCCGCCACAGCAGGGGAATCCCGATCTGCCCGAACACCACCAGCGCGGACAGCGGGTTGCCCGGCAGGCCGATCACCGGAACCCCGGCGCACTCGGCCAGCAGCGTGGGCTTCCCGGGCTTGATCGCCAGCCCGTGACACCACACCTCGCCGACCGCGGCGACGGCGCCCGCGGTCTCGTCCCGGGCCCCGACCGACGACCCGGCCGACACGACCACGAGATCCGCCCCGGGCAGGACCGAGGTCAGCTTGTCCTTCAACGCTCCGGGTTCGTCCGACACGATGCCGCCGGGCACGGGTTCACCACCGGCGTCGAGCACCAAGCCGGCCAACGCGGACGCCGTGGCATCACGCACCTGGCCCGCGCTCAGCGACGAGGTCTGCGGCGGAACCACTTCGTCGCCGGTGGAGATGATCACGACCCGCGGCCGTGCGTGCACCGACACGGTCACCACGCCGGCGGCGGCCAGCAGGCCCAGGTCCGGGGCACGCAGCGGCCGGCCACCCGGAACGAGCGACCCGCCGGCGGCCACGTCGTCGTCGGCGCGCACGAGCCCGCCGCCCGGCGCGACCGGCCGGGTGACCTCGATCGTGCCCGGCATGGTTTCGGCGGTGAACTCGACCATCACCACCGCGTCCGCCCCCTCGGGAAGCACGCCGCCGGTCGGAATCGCCACGCAGCCGCCCGGGTGCACGGGCACCGTGGGCGCCGCACCCATCCGCACCGCGCCGAGCAGGTCGAGGTAGGACGGCAGGCCGTCGGAGGCGCCGTAGGTGTCCGCCGCCCGGACCGCAAATCCGTCCACTGTGGACTTGACGAAGCCGGGCAGGGCGTGCGGCGACGGGATGTCCCCGGCCGGCACCCGGTGCAGTGCCGCCGCCAACGCAACCGTCTCGACCGCGGTGCGGTGCGAAGGGCGGAACCCCGCGAGGGCCTCGGCGACGGTGCGGGTGGTGAAGAACTCGCGTCCGCTCACCGATCCGGCTGGTCCTTCGCGCCTTCGGGCTTCGGGTGCGGACGGGCCGCGGCGCCGCCCTTGGCCAAGCCCAGCACGGACACCACGGGCCCGAGCGCGACCTGGCCGAGCCCGCAGATCGAGGTCTTGCGCATGGCCTCTTCGAGCTGCAGGACCTTCCCCCGTCCGGCGTCGTCCAGCTCGGAGCCCGAATCGAGCACACCACTCAGCAGCGTGTGCGCCTTGGTGGACCCGACCCGGCAGGGCACACACTTGCCGCACGACTCGTTGCGGAAGAACCGCAGCACGTTCGTCGACGCGGCCAGCAGGTCGGTGCCCTCCGCCAGCACCACCAGCGCGCCAGAACCGAGCATCGTGCCGGCCTCGGCCAGCGACGCGAAGTCCAGCCGCAGGTCGAGCCGGTCGGGACCGATGAAGTTGGACGACGCCCCGCCCGGCTGGACCGCGCCCACGGCCGCGCCGTCGAGCACGCCACCGGCGGTGTCGATCAGCTCCCGCACGGTGGTGCCCATCGGCACGCAATAGACACCCGGGCTGGTCACGTGCCCCGAAACGGCGAAGAACTTCCAGCCCGTCGAGTCGCCGACGCCCTGCGACTGCCACCAGTCCGCGCCCCGCTGCAGAATCACCGGCACGTCGGCGAAGGTTTCCACGGAGTTGATCAGCGTCGGGCGGCCGTGCAGGCCGTAGTTGCCCGGGAACGGCGGCTTGTTGCGGGGCTCGCCGCGGTGGCCCTCCATGCACTCGAGCAGCGCTGTCTCCTCGCCGAGGATGTAGCCGCCGGGCGAGACGAAGATGTCCAGCTCCAACCGGCGCCCGCTGCCGCACGCGTCCGGGCCGATCACCCCGGCCTCGCGCAGCGCATCGATCTCCTCGCGCAGCACGTGTTCCTCGGGGCCGTACTCGTGCCGGATGAACACCCAGCCCTGCTCGGCGCCGACCACCGCCATGCCCAGGAGCAGCCCTTCCAGCACCAGGTGCGGCTGCTCGGCGAGGATCTGCCGGTCCTTGAAGGTGCCCGGCTCGGACTCGTCGGCGTTACAGATCGCATACTTCACCGTGCCCGGCTGGGCACCCGCGACCAGGCTCCACTTCTGCCCGGTCGGGAACCCGGCGCCGCCCATGCCGCGCAGCCCGGAGTCTTTCAGCGTCGCCACCACGGCCTCGGGACTGATCTCACCGGCCAGCAACGCACGCAACGAGCGATAGCGATCGCCCACACCGGAGCCGCCCGGGTACGGGTCGTTCGGCCACGGTTCCTCGCGCCGCGCCGCCGACGCGTGCCCGACGCCCCCGCCGCGCGCGGCGGTGACCAAAGTGTCCACTTCGGACACCGGCGCCGGGTGCTCGTTCACCGCGGCCGCGGGCGCGGCGTCGCAGCGGCCCAGGCACGAGACCTCGACCAGCTCGACGTCGGTGTCTTCGCCGTACTGGCGCTTGATCGCCGCGATCCTGTCCTCGCCCGAGCGCAGCCAGCACGACAGGTCGTGACAGACGCTGATCTGCACCTTTTTCGGCGGCGTGGTGCGGAAGTGCGGGTAGAACGAGATCAGGCCCTCGATCTCGTAAAGGGGCCGGCGTACATCGCGCGCCAGCTCCTCCAGCTCCTCGCGCGGCAGCCAGCCCAGCCGCGCCTGGATCGCGTTCAGCGCGGGGATCAGCGACGGGCCGGGGAACTTGCCCGCCCGCGCCTCGACACCGGGTACCCGCTCGGGAATCAAGGTCATTCCGCGACTCCCACTGCCGTGACGGATTCCGTGTGCGCCGCGCCCAGGGCCTCGACCTGGATCGCGCAGAACTTGAACTCGGGGATCTTGCCGTACGGGTCGATCTCGTCGATGGTCAGCAGGTTCGCCGCCGCTTCCCGGAAGTGGAACGGGATGAAGCAGTTCCCGAGCTGTTCGCGGTGCGAGATCCGCACCTGCAGCTCGATCACCCCGCGCCGCGACCGCACGCGGGCCCGTTCACCGTGGGCCAAGCCGCGGTCGGCGGCGTCCTTCGGGTGCATGTACACCTCCGCAATCGGAGCGATCGAGTCCAGCGCGAACGAGCGCCGGGTCATCGACCCGGTGTGCCAGTGCTCCAGCAGCCGGCCGGTGTTGAGCACCAACGGGTACTCCGCGTCCGGGAGTTCCTTGGCGGGCAGCCAGTGCGCGGCGACGAGGTGGGCCAGGCCGTCGTCGGTGTTGAACCGCTCGTCGAACAGCACCACGGTGCCGTCGGAGTGCTCCGGATCGGCGTTGGGGTAGAGCTTGCCGGACAGGCCGAGGTTGTCGTGGCGCAGGTTCTTGTACGAGGGCATCAGCGCGACCATCTCGTCGAAGATCTCGCCGGGCGCCGAGTAGGTCCAGTCCAGGCCGATCCGCCGGGCGATGTCCTGCACGATCTCCCAGTCGACCCTCGCCTGCCCGGGTGGGTCCATGACCTTGCGGCCCAGTTGCACCCGCCGGTCGGTGTTGGTGTAGCTGCCGTCCTTTTCCAGGTACGACGACGCGGGCAGGATCACGTCGGCGAACTCGGCGGTCTCGGTGAGGAAGATGTCCTGCACGACCAGGAAGTCCAGCGCTGCCAACGCTTTGCGGACCTTGTTGATGTTCGGGTCGGACAGGAACGGGTTCTCCCCGAGCATGTACATCCCGCGCACGCCACCGGGTTTGAGCACGGAACCGATGATCTCGGTGACGGTCAGCCCGCGCTTCGGATCCAGCTCCGTGCCCCACGCCTGCTCGAACCGCTTCCGGGTGCCGTCGAGGTCCACACCCTGGTAGTCCGGGTAGAACATCGGGATCAGGCCCGCATCGGAGGCGCCCTGCACGTTGTTCTGGCCGCGCAACGGGTGCAGGCCGGCGCCGGGCCGCCCGACGTTGCCGGTGATCGAGCACAAGGCGATCAGGCAACGAGCGTTGTCGGTGCCGGTGGTGTGCTGGGAAATGCCCATGCCCCAGTAGATGACGCCCGCGCCCGCCTCGCCCCACTCGCGGGCGACCTCGCGGATCAGGTCCGCGTCCACGCCGGTGATCTGCGCGGCGCGCTCCGGCGGGTACTCGGCGACCGTGCGCGCGAGCTCTTCGTAGCCGGACACTCGCTCGGCGATGAACTCGCGGTCGATCAGGCCGAGGCGGATCACCTCGTACATGATCGAGTTGTAGAACGCAACGTCGGTGCCGGGCTTGACCTGGCAGTAGTAGTCGGCGTGCTCGGCCACCGTGCTGGCGCGCGGGTCCACGTACACGATCTTGGTGCCGCGGCGGCGGGCCTGCTTGAAGAACGAGCTGGCGACCGGGTGGTTCGCCGTCGGGTTGGACCCGGTGATGATCACGATGTCCGCGTTGGCCACGTCGCCGTAGGTCGTGGACACCGCGCCCGAGCCGACGCCCTCGAACAGCGCCGCGACCGACGACGCGTGACACAGCCGCGTGCAGTGGTCGACGTTGTTCGTGCCGAAACCGGCCCGGATCAGCTTCTGGAAGAGATAAGCCTCCTCGTTGGAGCACTTCGCTGAGCCGAACCCGGCGATCGCGCCCGGCCCGCCGGTCGCGTGGATCTCCTTGAGCCGCCGCGCGACCAGGTCGAGTGCCTCGTCCCAGGTCGCCTCGCGGAAGTGCGGCATGACCTCGTCGTAGTCGACGAGCCCGCCCGGCTTGCGCCGGCCGTCGCGCCCGCGTTTCTGGCTCCGGCCGCCACCGCTGCGGTTTCCACCGCCTCCACCGCGCCCGCGGTCGTTCTCGGCGTCACCCCGCACGTCCGCGGACAGCGGGCCCTTCGGGTACGACGAGTCGATGCGGATGAGCGGCGTGGTGAGCCGCTGTGGTGAGGCGGCGTAGTCCCAGCCGTAGCGGCCCTTCACGCACAGCCGGCTCTTCGACCCGGGCTGGTCCCGGCCTTCGGCGAAGGAGATCGCCCCACGGTCGCGGTCGACGTAGTAGGTCAGCGCGCAGCCGACCCCGCAGTAGGGGCAGACGCTGTCGACGGCGTCGAGCTGCTCGCGGGGCTGGATCGGGATGAGGTTGATCGCCTTGTTGGTCAGCGCACCGGTCGGGCAGGCCTGCACGCATTCACCGCACGTGACGCACGAGCTGGCGCCCATGGGGTCGTCGAGGTCGAAGGCGATCTTCGTCGAGTAGCCCTTGCCGGAGCGGCCGATCACGTCGTTGCCCTGGATGTCGTCGCAGGCCCGCACGCACCGGTCGCACAGGATGCAAGCGTCGTGATCGACGCTGATGACCGGGTTGGACAGGTCCGTGCCGCGCCCGGATCCGCACGGCAGGTCGGTGGTTTCCTTGGCGACGTCGAACCGGTCGGCCAGCTCGAGCAACAGGTTGTCGCCGGTCGTGGTCTGCTTGGGGTCCTCGGCGCGATCCGGCTGGTCCGACAGCAGCAGCTCGGTCAAGGTCGCGCGGTTGCGTTCGAGCTCGGGCGTACTGGTCTTGACTTCCATGCCGTCCTCGCACGGGCGCACGCACGCGGCGGCGAAGACCCGGCCGCCGGTGTCGACCACGCACATCCGACAGACGCCGACGGGGTCGTAGCGTTCGTTGTGGCACAGCACGGGAATGTCCACGCCGGCCTGCTGCGCCGCGTTGTAGATGCTGGTTCCCTCGGGCACCGTCACGGAGTGGCCGTCGATCGTCGTGGTCACCGTGCGCACCGCCGTGGCGGGCTCGTCGACTGTCGTCATCACTGACCTCCGTCGCAGGCGAGCGGATGCTGCATACAACATACCCTCGTAAGTCAGGCGTCGAGGAGAAGATCGGGAAGGTCGCTCGCGCGCACCCGGCCTTCCTCATCGAGCCCACGGGCAACGTAATAACTGTCGACCATGGCCTGCAACCGCTGAGCGGTCAACGTCGCGGAGCGGCCGGAAGGCAGTTCCAGCGGCGTTTCCAGCAGGCGGGGCGGCAGGGTGTCGTCCTTCGCGGTTGCCCCTTCGCGCTGGTTGAACGCCCGCTTCGCGCGCACGATCCGCGCGGCCGTGGTACGCAGCTCGGCTGAGTCCACCGGCCACCCGGTGACCAGGGACAACAGCGTGGCCCACTCGGTGAACGGATCCTCGAACACCCCGCGCAGGAACTTGCACAGGATCATCGAGTCCATCACCGCGGCCCGGTCCTCCGTGCCGATCGCCGCGCCGACGTGGGCCTCGCCGCCGCGGAACCGGTTCACCTCGCCCGAAAGGTCGGCTTCGTAGGCGCCGGACCGGTTGTGGTCGGCGCCGCGCGAGTTCACCGCCAGGCCCAGAGCCATCGACTGCAGGCTGCGCGGCTCGTAACCCGGCAGCTCCAGGCCCTTCACCTGCGGGGCGAAGCCGATCGAGCCGTGCCCGACGATCCCCGCGGCGCGCCGCGACCCCTGGGCCAGCAGCTCGCCCAGCCCTTCCTCACGGGTACCGATCGCCTCGAGTGCCCGCAGCAGGGCCGCGCCGTCGCCGAACTTCAGCCACGGCTCGTCGATCAGGCCGCGCTCGACGCACTCCATGGCCCACGCGATGGTGCCGCCGGCCGAGATCGTGTCCAGGCCCAGCTCGTCGCACTTCGCGCTGGCGGCGAACACGTCGTCAGGGTCGGAGACCCCGCACAGCGGGCCGAGGGCGAACACGTTCTCGTACTCCATCCGCTGGCTGCCGCCGCCCTTGCGGGAGTAGATGTGCTCGCACCCGATCGAGCAGGACGCGCAGCTGTTGCGGGCCACCCCGCGCAGCTCGTGCAGCTCCTCGGCGGCCAGCCTCGGCGCACCGTCGAAGGTCGCCGCGGTGAAGTTGCGGGTCGGCAGCGTGCTGACCGCGTTGAACGCCAGCAGGTTCGCCAGCGTGCCCAGTTCCCGGTACTTCGCCGTCGCCGGGCCGAAACTGCGCCGCCGCAGATCCTTCGCCGCGGCCAGCACCCCGGCCTGGTCCGCCACCGCCACCTTGGTCGCCGACCGCACGAGGACCGCCTTGATGTTCTTGGCTCCCAGCACCGCGCCGAGCCCACCTCGTCCGGCATGGCGGCCGTCGTGGCTGATCGTCGCGTAGCGGACCTGACGCTCCCCGGCCGGCCCGATCGCCGCCGTGCGCCAGCCGCGCCCGAACCGCTGCCGGGCCTGCGTTTCGGCGTCCGCCGCGGACAACCCGGCCAGCTCCGGCGCCGGTTCGAGCCGCACCCCGGCACCGTCGACGAGCAGCACCGACAATCGCGCCGCGCGGCCCCGGATGACGATCGCATCGTGCCCGGTCAGCTTCCCGGCGATCGCGAACTGGCTCGACGCCAGCGCGTCGGTCAGCAAGCCGGTCAACGGGGACTTGGCGACCACGGCGAACTTCGCGCTGGTGGTGAGCGGGGTGCCCACGAGAGACGAGAACACGAACGCCAACGGCGCTTCCGGCGCGAGCGGATCCACGCGTGGCGGCGCGAGCCGGTGCATCAGCCACGTACCCAGCCCGACACCGCCGAGGTACGCGCGCAGCACCCGCTCGTCCAGCTCGCACGTCTCACCGGTCGCCGTGTCGTCGCCGACGTTGACGACCAGTGCCCGTCCGAAAAAGCCTCCCGGCGTCATGCCCTGACTGTAGGCCCGTTCGGGCGGTTGTGGCGCGGTCAGCCGCCGGCGTCCGCCGACAGAAACGCCACCGAATCCCCTGTCACGAGTGGCATCAACGGATCCCGTGTGACCTGCTCACCGTTCACCGCGGCGACCACGTGCCGGTCCAGCGCCAGCCCGGCCAGCGCGGCCGCCGCACCCAACGTCGCCGCCCGGCCCGTACGCGGCCGATGCCCGTCCTTGCCCGCCAGCGCCCCGAACCGCTCGACCGTCACCTCCGGCGCCGGGCGACTCCGCACCTCGGCGTAGTCCTCCGGCGTGTTCACGTTGACCGCCGACTCCAGCCGCGGATCGAGCCGCGCCAAGTTACGGTCGTCGAGCAGCTGCGCGTCGTCGAGCTGGATGACGTCGCAGTGCTTGAACAACATCCCCGGCCTCAGGTTCCCCTCTCCGATCAGCCCGGTGATCAGCCCGGCCAGCGACGTCCGGTACCCGGCCGCCAGCGGCTGCCGGAATCCCCGAGCGAACGGCATGACCATGTCCGCGCCCGTCTCCGCCAGCCCGCGCAGCACCCGCCGCACCCACGCGGGATGCAGCAACGGCATGTCGGTAGAGCACACGAACGCGACCTCGGCCCGCTCCGCCACCGCTGCCAGCCCCGCCGCCACGCCCTGCATCGGCCCGAGGCCCTCGACCGGATCCTCGACTACCGCGACCCCCGCCGGCAGGTCGGGCAGCTCCTGCCCGGCAGCCGCGACGACCACGACCGGGCCGTCGATCGTCCGGCCCAGCACCGCGCACGTCCGGTACAGCAACGTCGAGCCGTGCCATTCCAAGCCCGCCTTGGGCCGGCCCATCCGCGATGAACGCCCTCCCGCCAGGACCACCCCCGCCTCGCTCTGCATCTGACGGAGGATAGCCGCGAGTCACGGACAGTGGCGAGAAACAACGGCCCGGCTGCGAGTGCCAGTCGGGTAGCCGCTCGCGCCGGCGGGCGATTCAAGAGTTACCCAGGCGGCCGACCTCGGCCGCCGTACACCGTGAGCATCACGGCGGTCCCGCGCTCCCGCCGTCACCGGCCGTCGCGAGCGGGTGCCGGTTGCCGGGGATCGCGGCGAGGAGTTCGCGGGTGTATTCGTGGCCCGGGTTGGTGAACAGGTCCTCGGTGGTGCCGGTTTCCACGATCCGCCCCTGACGCATCACAGCGACGTCATGGGCGATCTGGCGGACGACGGCGAGGTCGTGGGAGATGAACAGGTACGCGACACCGGTGTCGGCTTGGAGTTCGGCCAGCAGGTCGAGCACCTGGGCCTGCACGGAGACGTCGAGCGCCGACACGGGTTCGTCGCACACCACCAGGTCCGGGGACAGCGCGAGCGCCCGCGCGATGGCGACGCGCCGGCGTTGCCCGCCGGACAGTTCGGCCGGGCGGCGGGCGAGCATGGCCGCGGGGAGAGCGACGCGGTCGAGGAGATCGCGGGCGCGGGCGAGGCGGGAGCCACGATCACCGACGCCGAAGGCGCGCAACGGTTCGGTGATCACTTCGCCGATCGAGAACCGCGGATCCAGCGAGGCGTAGGGATTCTGGTAGATCAGCTGCGCCCGGCGGCGCAGCTGCCGCACCTCGGCTCCGCGCGCGGTGGTGACGTCGGCTCCGGCGAAACGGATCTCGCCGGCGGTCGCGTCGGTCAGGCGCAGCACCAGCCGGGCGGTGGTCGACTTGCCGGAGCCGGACTCGCCGACGAGAGCGAGCGTCCGGCCGCGGTGGAGGGTGAAGCTGACGTCGTCGACGGCCCGCAGTGTCCGCGCCCGACCCGAGACGCGCGGCAGCCGGAACTCCTTGACGGCGTTACGGACCTCGACCAGCGGAGCGGCATCGGCCGGCGCCGGTGCCGAGACGCGGGGATGGGCCGTGGTCAGGCTGGGCGCGCTGGCCAGCAACTGGCGCGTGTACTCGTGCCGTGGGTCGGCCAGCAGGCCGGCCGCGGGGCCGGTCTCGACCACCCGGCCCTCGGACATCACCACGATCCGGTCCGCGGCGACCCCGAGGTCGTGGGTGACCAGCAGCACCGCGGTCCCCGACTCCTCGGTCAGCCGCTGCAGGTGGTCGAGGATGACCCGTTGCACGGTCACGTCGAGCTCCCTGCTGGACACCGGCACCGCCGACTTCCACGGCGTTCCGGCTCACGGTCGCGCCGATCCTGCCCGTCACCGTGCCCGGCGCGCAACCGCGCGTACCGGTCCTCGTCGCCGCGATGGGGCCGGAAGCGCTGCGGGTCACCGGCGAACTGGCCGACGGCACGCTCCCCTACCTGGCCGCGCCACGCGTGCTCGGCGAGCACATCGTCCCCGCCATCACCAAGGCGGCCGATGAAGCCGGCCGCCCCGCACCGCGGATCGTCGCCTTCGTGGCCGGCACGGTGACCGGCGAACGCCGAGGAAGTCCGGGCGAAAGCGTTGCGGGACATGGCTTTCTACGATCAGGTCCCCTCCTACCAGCGGGTGGTGTCGCTGGCCGGCGCGCGGCACGCGGGTGAGCTCGCCGTCATCGGGGACGAATCCGCCGCCGCTGCGGTGCGCCGGTACTTCGACGCCGGGGCAACCGCAGTGGTGTTCACGCAGACCGATCTCGGCGGTCCCGAAGACCAGTCCCGGACCTTCGAAGTCCTCGGCGGCCTGGCCTGACCGCGGATGCCACTGCGGACAGTCACTCCGGCGCGGAGTAGTCCTGCACGATCCGCCGGAACGTCTCGCGCTCACGGCGTGACAGCGGCACGCTCGGCACATCGGCCGCCGCCGGGCGGGGCGCGGGCACGACGAATCCGAAGTCGAGCGGCGCGGACGGGGGTGCGAGCACCCAGCCGCAGCCGGTGACCGCTCGTGCCACTGCCCGGATCGCTCGCTTCATCGTCATCAGCCTCCCGCACCAGACCGGCCCTTCATTCTCGTCGCGGACGCGGCCGTGTCCAGCCCCGTCCACCCGGCGGGAGAACAAAACCGCCCACGGACGCGCCGCGTGGCTGGTCGGCGCGACCGCCCTGCCCGAGGCGCTGGCGACCGTCGGCCGGCCGCCGCTCGGGTCCGACGCGCTGAGGCGGGAAGTGACCGATGTCGTCGAGGTCGTCCGGCGGCTGTGGGACTCGTGGGAGGACGACGCGGTCATCAAGGACGTCGCGACCGGCCGCTACCTCGATCCCGGCAAAGTGCACCAAGTCGACTTCGACGGCGAGACCTTCTCGGTCAAAGGACCGCTGATCACCCCGCGCCCGCCCCAGGGCAGTCTCGTCGTGCTCGCACCCGACACCCTCGCCGACGCGGCCCGCCCCGATGCCGAGCGGTTACGGCGGCCGCCTTCATGAGCGGGGTTCGCCCGCCCGCCTGGTTGCTGGGGTGTGGGGTGCGGGCGTGTTCCGGACGGCGGGCGGTCCGGTTCGAGACGAAAGCCACCAGGCAGTTCGCGCGAGGAGATCGCGGGTGGCGAGAAGACCCTTCGCGTCCCGTCAGCCGGGGAGTGTGGCGGCGGTGACGACCGTGATCCGCGCGGATCCTCGGCGCAGCACCAGCCATCCGTCGGCCGCGCGCTCGATGTCGTAGCCCTCGGCGAGGTAGGAGTCCAGCTCGCGGGCCAGCTCGTTCCCGTCGGCGACGCGGTGGACCGGCTGGTACGCGTGCGCAGCCATGTGTTCTCCTCCACTGTGGACTTCCTGCTCCCGGGTACGAAGTGGACAGCAGCTCACCCGAGGTCGAACCGGAGCACCCCCGGAGTGGTGGGCCGGGGTGATCCCGTCGCGGGTTCGGTGGTGACGGCGATGTGGTCGACGTCGGCGGGCAGTGCGCTGACCAGCGCGCCGGCGTCCGGGCGGAGCAGGCCGGCCGACTGCGGGCCGCGCGGGCCGATCAGCCAGACCTGGTAGGCGTGCGCGGGGTCGAGCGCCGCGACGCCGTCGAGCGAGACCGCGACCTGTGCAACGCCGCGGGAGGCCTCGGCGGTACCGGTCCCACCGGTGGCCGCGTGCGCAGTGACGGTGACCGCGTCGGGTGCGGCGAGGATCCGCCCGTCGGCGGTCACGACCGTCGAGCCGCGGTCGCCGCCCGGGCCGCCGCCCAGCGTGATGCCCCCGACGACACCGGCGGCCACTGCCGCGACGGCGGCGACCGTGATCGCCGCCCGCGTTCGCCACCGACGAGGGACGCCGGTCGCGGGATGTGGTTCGTGGACGAGCGGTGGAGCCTGGCGCGTCGCCGCGATCCGCGCGAGCACGGCCGCGCGCACCCGGGCCGGCGGCTCGAGGTCGGCGGCTCGAGGTCGGCGGCTCGAGGTCGGCGGCTCGAGGTCGGCGGCGACGCCGAGCAGAGCCGCCACGGCCCGCAGCTCGCACACCTCCGGGGCGCAGACCTCGCAGTCGCGCAGGTGCCGTTCGAACTGCGCCCGCTCGAAGTCGCCGATGGCGTCGAGCACGTAGGCGCCGGTGAGGGCGTGGGTTTCGGCGACGGTCATGCTCGCGCTCCCAGGGCGTGCCGGAGGCGGAGGAGTCCGTCGCGCAGGCGTGACTTGACGGTGCTGACGGGGACGTCGAGGAGGTCGCCGACCTCGCGACAGGTGTACCCGTCGTAGTACGCGAGCTCGATCGAACGGCGCTGCAGGTCGGTGAGCGTGGCGAGCGCGGCCCGGACGTCGTCGCGTTCCAGGCGCAGCATCGTCTGCTCGGCGACCTCGTCGAAGTCCCGGCGCGGGTCCAGGCGGCCGGAGCGGGCCTCCCGGTCGGAGCCGGACTGCTCGGAACGCACGCGGTCGATCGCCCGCCGGTGCGCGATCGTCAGCGCCCACGACCGCACGTTCCCCCGTCCGGCCGTGAAAGTCGCGGCCTTGCGCCAGATCTCGAGCAACGTCACCTGCGCGACCTCCTCGGACTGCGCCCGGTCCCGCAGCACCCGCACCGCCATGCCCAGCACGGGGCCCGCGAGCTCGTCGTACAGCGCGGCGAACGCCGCCTCGTCCCCGAGCGCCACCCTCGCGAGCAGGGATTCGGGCGTCACCGGTTCCTCCACTGTGGATAGTGGCGGCGGTGTCCTCGTCAACGTCCCGGCGTGACCGGCCATGTCAGATCCCTCCCGGCCGAAGCGCCGAGAAAGCCGCCGGCACTCGGCCGGCGGGTCACCGGGTATTCGCCACCGGTTGCGCGGTGTATGACTGCCGATCGGAAACTCACCCGAGCAGATGCCCATCCGGAAGCCGCGCGGGGCCGAATGACCGGTATGGCCACCACCGAAGCCCCCGCCGTGCCGAGCGCCGCGCCCCCACGGCTACGCATCCCCTCCGCGGCGCTCTGCGGCGTGCTGGCTCTGTTCGCGGCGCTGGCGGCCGGGCACCTCGTCGCCGGGTTCATCAGCGTCAACGCCTCGCCCTACCTGGCCGTCGGCAACGGCGCGATCGACCTGACGCCGGTGGAGCTGAAGGACTTCGCGGTGCAGATGTTCGGCACCTACGACAAAGTCGTGCTGCTCGGCGGCATGGCCGCGGTGATGGTGGCCGCGGCCGCGGTCGCCGGGGTGCTGTCGCTGCGCTCGCCCCGGCCGGGTGTGGTCATCGTCGCCTTGTTCGGGCTGCTCGGCGGGTTCGCGGTGCACCAGCGGCCGGACCTGACCGCCGTGGCGCTGCTGGCGCCGGCGACGAGCCTGGTGGTGGGCGTGGCCGTTTTCCTGCTGCTGCACCGGATCGCGCCCCGCAAGAACCCGCCGGCCGAGCGGTCCGGGGGTACGTCGCGGCGGTCCTTTCTCCTCGGCGGGGCGGGTGCTCTCGTCGGGGCCGGGGTACTCGGCGGGGCCGGCCAGCTGGTCAGCGGCACCCGGGACGCGACGGCGTCGCGGGCGGCGATCGGTGCCCTCGTGCCCGCGAAATCCGCGCCCGCGATCCCGGCCGACGCCGACTTCGCCAAGCTGGGGACACCGACGTTCCTGACGCCCAACCCCAAGTTCTACAGGGTGGACACGGCGCTGTCAGTACCGCAGCTGCGCGCGGAGGACTGGAGCCTGCGCATCCACGGCATGGTGGAGCGCGAACTGCGTTACGGCTACTCCGACATCCGCAACCGCCCGCTGGTCGAACGCACGATCACCATGACCTGTGTGTCCAACGAGGTCGGTGGCGACTACGTGTCGACGTCCGACTTCATCGGGGTCGACCTGGCCGACCTGCTGGCCGAAGCCGGGGTGCGGCCGGGAGCGGAACAGCTGTTCTGCACGAGTGTCGACGGCTGGACCTCCGGCACCCCCGTGGCGGCGGCCCTGGATCGCGGCCGCGGCGCGATGCTCGCGATCGGGATGAACCGGGAACCGCTTCCGCTGGAACACGGATTTCCCGCACGGCTGGTCACGCCGGGGCTCTACGGCTACGTGTCGGCGACCAAGTGGGTCGTGGACATCGAGGTGACCACCTGGAAGGCCCGGCAGGCGTACTGGCTCAAACGCGGCTGGGGCGAGCAGGCACCGATCAAGACCGAATCACGCATCGACACCCCGAAGGGCTTCGACACCGTGCCGGCGGGCGCGGTGCGGCTGGCCGGTGTCGCGTGGTCGCAGCACAACGGCATCGCCGACGTCGAGATCAAAGTGGACAACAACCCGTGGCAACGGACCACCCTCTCGACCGAGGTCAACGTGAACACCTGGCGCATGTGGTGGACCCAGATCGCCGTGAAACCCGGCACCCACCAGGTGTTCGTCCGCGCCACCGACAAAACCGGCTACACCCAGACCGACGCGCGCGCCGGCACCGTCCCCGACGGCGCCACCGGCTGGCACTCCACCACGTTCATCGCGACCTGACCGGCTCACTCGAAAGAGTTGCCATCCGCACCAATCCTTTCCCCGACCGGCACCGAATCCCTCATGAGAAACACCCGCCGACCCCACTGCGGCCGGTCCTGGCACATCTGTCCACTGTGAACGGAGTTATCCCGTGAAATCCCTTCGTATCGCCGCAATCGGCGTCACCGCTGTCGCCGCCCTCGCCCTCGCCGCCTGTGGCAGCAGCACCGGCAGCGGCTCGTCCGGTGGCAGCGCCCCGGCACCCTCGTCGTCGGCTCCGATGTCGTCGAGCAACGACTCCGGCGCCTCCAACGGCATGACCACCAACGCCGACGTCTTCGGCCCGGCGTGTTCCCAGCTGCCGCAGGGCAACTCCCCCGGCTCGCTCGACTCCATGGGCCCACAGCCGGTCGCGTCGGCCGCGTCGACCAACCCGCTGCTGACCAAGCTGGTCGCCGCGGTCAAGGCCACCAACCTCGTCGACACGCTCAACAGCCAGCAGGCCATCACCGTCTTCGCCCCGGCCGACCCGGCGTTCAACGCCCTCGGCGACGCGAAGTTCACCGAACTGGCCCAGAACCCCGACCAGCTCGCGCCGATCCTGCAGTACCACGTCGTCGGCAAGCGCTACGACGCCAAGGGCCTCGCTGCCGCGGGCTCCGTCACCTCGCTCAACACCGCGGGCGGCCCGCTCAAGATCGAAGGCACCGGCGACGACATGACCGTCAACGGCGCCAAGATCCTCTGCGGCAACATCCCGACGAAGAACGCCACCGTCTTCGTCATCGACAAGGTCCTCACCCCGGGCACCAACAAGAACTGACCCCGAGGTCCCACGAGGACCCCTCCGGACGACGAGCCCGGCGTGCTTGCCCACAGGCCACGCCGGGCTCGTTGCGGTCTCCAAGTCCCCTGCCTCGCCTGGCCGGCCACAGTGGACGGCGTCAGCGGCGCACCTTGAATCCGAGGTGCAGCACCCCGTCGCCCTGGATGACGACGTGGGGATCCTCCAGCAGGTACTGGCCGTCGATGCCGCCGAAGTAGCGTTTGCCCGACCCGAAGACCACCGGCACCACGTCCATCGCCACTTCGTCCACGAGGCCGGCCGCGAGGATCTGGCCGCCCACGTCGCCGGCGTTCACCGCGACGGTCCGCTCGCCGGCGAGCTCCTGGGCCTTGTCGATCGCGGCCGCCACACCGCCGACGAAGTGGTACGACGCCTCGGGGTGCCAGCCCTCGGGCTTGGGCCGGTGCGACACGACGACCACGTGGTCGCCCGCGGGCGGCTTGCCCTCCCAGCCGTTCACGAGGTCGAACAGGTGGCGGCCCATCACGATCACGCCGATCTTCTCCCACATCGACCGGACGTAGTCCGCTGAAGCGCTGGAGACCTTGAAGGCGTTTCCGGCTCCGGAATGGTCGAAGTCCTGCTCACCCTGCCGGCCGGGGCGTTCGATGATCGGGTTGTCCCCGTTGAAGTACCATTCGTGGAGTGGGCCGACGTCGTCCTTGTCGTCGGCGATGAAGCCGTCCACCGACGCCACGTTGTGCATGATCACCGTGCCCACCAGTACTCCTCGGATCTCCTCGCGCGGATGCCCCGATCCTGCCGTCCCCGGTGGGCGACGGGCTTGTAAAAATTCACTCGGCGGGCATCGGGCCGCTGTCCGGCGGGAACCCTTCCTCGGCCGGCAATCGGCGCCGCAGGGTCAGGTATCCGGTCGGCGTGTGCCCGGTGAAGTCCTTGAACTCCTTGCTGAAGTGGGCCTGGTCGAAGTAGCCCGCCCGGTGCGCGAGGTCCGGCCAGTCGACCGGCCCCCGCGCGTCGACAGACAGGATCAGCCGCGCGAAGCGGTAGATCCGCGCCACCCGCTTCGGGGTGAGCCCGACATGGGACTTGAACTGCGCGGCCAGGTGATTGCCGCTGACGCCGGCGGCATCGCTGAGCGCACCGACCGGGATCGTGCCGTGGGCGGTCTCCAGCCACCTGCCGGTGTGCTGGACCAGGTCGAGACCGCGCGGGGCGGTCTCGGCCAGCCGCGCACGCAGCTCCGCCTCCACGACCCGCAGCGCCTCCGCGGCCGAAGTGAGGTCGCCGAGCCGGTTGCGCAGCCGACCCGCGGACCGCGGCCACACGGCGTCGGCCGGCACCCAGCGGTCCCGCAGCTCGGTCGCCGCCACGTCGACGAACGGCGAAATCCCCCACGGCTTGAAGTGCACCCCGACCAGCCGCACCCAGCCGGGGTACTCGACGACGAACCGCCTCGTCCGCACTCCCGTGAACAGCCCACCGGCCACCAGCACAGGCGGCGCGTCGGAATCGCGCACCACGAACGGTCCGCCCAAGTTGACGAACAAATGCGCCGACGGCATCGGGGGCACGGTCATCCGGCGATGGCGCGGCACCCCGGTCAGGCAGTAGATGTCGTCGATGAACCGGTCCAGCGGCGGCGCGGGCACCCGGCCGACGTAGTCCATCGGCTCAGTGTGGCCGAGGAGGGTTCAGATGGCGAGGAGTGTCGACGCCGACGCTGACCGGCCGGTCGTCAGCGGTCCTGGCCGGCCTGGAGTACGCCGAGAAGCGCGAGGCGGTCGGCCGTGTCCGTGCCGGGTACGGGCACGAAGAGCGCCAGGATCTGCGACCGGTTCTCCTCCAGGAGCGCTTGGCAGTCGAGCTCCAGGACGCCGGTTTCGGGGTGCAGGATGCGTTTGCGGCGGCTGCGCAGCACCGCGACGTCGTGCGCGGACCACAGCTCGGCGAACTCCGTGCTGTCCCGCAGCAGCTGGTCGACCAGTGCCCGTGCTCGTGCGTCGCCTCGGCGCACGAGTGCGGCGCGCAGGTCCGCGGCCAGCAGCCGGGACTCCTGGGCCCGGTCTTCGAGCGGGTACGCGGCCCGGGCGTCCTCCGACGTGAACCACCGGTACACGAGGCTGCGGTCCGGCCCGTCGCGCCGGGTGTGGTCGCCGAAGACGGCGGTGGCGAGCGCGTTCTGCGCCAGGACCTCGCCGAGGTCGGTCATCACCTGTGCCGGCATGTCGTGCAGGCGATCCAGCAGGCCGAGGAGCACGGGGGAAACGTGGTCGTCGGTCGAAAGCCGGTCGGGCGCGGTGTGCCCGGCGAGCCGGAACAGGTGGTCCCGCTCGTCCAGCGTCAGGCGCAGCGCGCGGGTCAGGCCGCGCAGTACCGACGACGTCGGTTTCGGGGCGCGGGCCTGTTCCAAGCGGGTGTAGTAGTCGGTGGAGATGCCCGCGCGCGAGGCCACCTCCTCCCGGCGCAGGCCGGGCGTGCGGCGCCGCGTCGAGGACGTGACCCCCACCTCGCCCGGGGTGAGCGCCTCGCGTCGCACCCGCAGGAAGTGGGAGAGCTGTGCGGAGTCCATCGGCCCAGTGTCGCTGCGGAAGCCCCGGTCAGCCAGGGACTGCCTGTCCCTGGGAAGAGCTCGCTCTGCCTACGTGGCCGCCCGCGCCGGAATGTGGTGGGTGAGGGGCCGGAACCACCGGCTTCCCACGACAGAGGAGCACGTGATGACCGAACAAGGCCCGAAGACCTGGTTTCTGACCGGGGCGTCGCGGGGGCTTGGCGCTTCGTGGGCGCGGGCCGCGCTGGGGCGCGGCGACCGGCTCGCGGCGACGGCCCGGGATGCCGCGTCGCTGAAGCCGCTCGTCGACGCCTACGGCGACCAGGTGCTTCCGCTGGGGTTCGATGTCGCGGACGCGACGGCCGTCCGTGAAGCCGTGGCCGCGGCCGAGGCGCACTTCGGTGGCATCGACGTGCTGGTGAACAACGCCGGGCACATGCTCGTCGGCGCCGTGGAGGAAGCGACGGACGAGCAGGTCCGCGAGCAGATGGAGACGAACTACTTCGGTGCGATGTGGACCACCCGCGCCGTCCTGCCGGGCATGCGTGCCCGCGGCGGAGGCCGGATCCTCCAGGTTTCCTCGCTCGGCGGAGTTGTCGCCTACCCGGCGCTCGGTCTCTACCACGCGTCGAAGTGGGCGCTGGAGGCGGTGAGCCAGTCGCTCGCGGCGGAGGTCGCCCCCTACAACATCAAGGTGACGCTCATCGAGCCGATCGTCTTCCAGACCGGCTTGGCCGCCAACTCCCCGCAGACCCAGCCCGACGACGCCTACGCCCACATTCGCGAAGCGCACGACGACAGGGCCACGCATTTCGTCCCCGGCGACATCGAAGCCACCGGCCAGGCCGTGCTCGAACTCGCCGACGCCGAGGAACCGCCCTTGCGGGTGCTGTTCGGCACGGGCGGCCTGGACCTGGTCCGCGCGGAGTACGCGCGCCGCCTCGAGGGCTGGGAGAAGTGGGACGGTCTCTCGCGTGCCGCTCACGGCTCAGCAGCCGGCTCTTGACCGGTACTGCGGCGCCAGGCTTTCCCACCGGGACCTGGGATCGGCACCGCTCTGGTACCGCCGGATTCCCGCGGCCTCGTTCGACGTCGCTGATGTCCTTGCAGAACAACGACCCGTGTTCGGTGGCGAGCGTCTGAACGGCGAGTCCTCGGTCCGGGTGTGTCGCTTGTGGACCTGCTCTGCCGAACACCGGCCGGCCGGCTACGACAGGGCCATGCCGGGCACCCGCGCGCGGATGGCGTCGAGCTCGGCCTCGTCGGAGATGCCCTGCCAGTCGTGGCGGGGGGTGTAGGGGGTGATGAGCGAGCGAACCTCGTCGTCGGTGAGGACGACGTCCAGGGAGGCCACTGCGTCGTCGATCTGCTGCACCGACCCGGCACCGACGAGCGGGGCGGTCACCACCGGCTGGCGGTGCAGCCAGGCCAGGGCGATCTGCGCGCGGCTCACGCCGTGTGCGGCGGCCACCTTGCCGACGGCGTCCGCGATCGCGCGGTTCGACGCCTCTTCGGCGGGCGAGTAGAGCAGGTCGGCGAAGTCGCCGTCGGTCGCGGCCCGGGCGGTTGCCTTCGCGTCGTCCCAGGCGCGGGCGAGGCGGCCTCGCGCCAGTGGGCTCCAGATGATCGTGCCGACACCTTCGTCCAGGCACAGCGGGATCATCTCGCGCTCCTCCTCGCGCTGCAGCAGGTTGTAGTGGTCCTGCATCGACACGAACCGCGCCCACCCGTGCTCGCGCTGCAGGTGCAGGGCCTTCGCGAATTCCCAGGCGTGCATGGAGGACGCGCCGAGGTAGCGCACCTTGCCCAGCTTCACGAGGTCGCCGAGGGCCTCGAGGGTCTCCTCCAGCGGCGTCGCGTGGTCGTTGCGGTGCACTTGGTACAGGTCGATGTAGTCGGTGCCGAGCCGCCGCAGCGAGTGGTCGACCTCGGACATGATCGCCTTGCGCGAGAGCCCCCTGCCGTTGGGACCGGGACGCATCGGGTGGCGCAGCTTGGTGGCGATGACGACGTCGTCACGATCCGCGAAGTCCTTCAGCGCGCGTCCGAGGATCTCTTCGCTGGACCCGTTCGAGTACATGTTGGCGGTGTCGAAGAAGTTGATGCCCGCCTCGAGCGCGTGCTTGATCAGCGGGCGGGCGTCCTGCTCGCCCAGGGACCAGACGGGATGGCCGCGGTCCGGCTCGCCGTAGGTCATCGCGCCGATCGCGATGGGCGAGACGTCGAGGCCGGTGGTGCCGAGCTTCACATAACGCATGGGGAGTGTCTCCTGTCGAGGAAAACTCGCGGAGGATCCTCCGCAAGTACCTCCGAAACTAGCGGAGGATTCTCCGCGAGTCAAAGGTGGGGCATGATCGCAGACATGACCGACGGGACGCCGAGCACCTACGGCACACAGCGCAAAGCGGCCGCGCGCAACCGGGTCGCGATCATCGAAGCCGCGCACGAGCTGTTCGCGCAGAACCCCCTCGTGCCGCTGAGCGAGGTCGCCAAGCGCGCCGGCGTCGGCGCCGGGACGCTCTACCGCCACTTCCCCACCCGCGAGGACCTGATCCTGGCGGCCTACCAGCACGACATCGACCGCCTCACCACCACCGCCGACGAGGTGCTGGCCCGCCAGCCGTCGGCGAAGGCCGCCTTCATCGAGTGGTTCGAGACGCTCGCCGCGTACATCCGCATCAAGCACGGCCTCGGCGACGCGCTGCACAGCGCCGCCGCCCAGGACCTGATCACCGCCTCCTGGGCCCCGGCCACCGCGGCGGTGACCAAGCTCGTCGACGCGTGCGTCGCGGAGGGCACCATCGCCCCGGGTCACGACCCGGCGGACATCATCCTGCTGATGAGCTTCCTCTGGCGGGTCCCGAACAACGACGCCGGTGCGGCCCAGGGGCGGCGGCTTGTGGCGGCGGTTTTCTCGGGGTTGCAGGCGCCGCCGCAGGCGGTTTGAGGCGGCGATTTCCGGGCGCGCAGCCGCGCTGGTCGGACGGCAGCGTCGAAGAGCGATTCGCCAAGGTATTTCGCCACGGGACCGGTCGACGCCGGGAAGTACGAAGGAGTAGCCGCCGCCGAAGGGCCGTTCCAGGTCTGCGCCGCCGACGCTCAACAAGCCCGGGGTCACGATGCAGGAAATGGTCAAGACTGCGCCGCCAGAAAACGCTTTCTCCAAGGGTTCGAGCACGAGCACGCCGCTCGCCTCCGAGGTGAGGGAAAACCTTGCGGTCGCCCAGCCGGGCCAGGAGCGTTTTTCCCGCGGGCAAACGAAGGTGATCACCAAAAACCCGCCGAAGTCGTTTCAGGGCAACGGCGTGACGGTCACCTCAAGGCCGGGATGATCTCCTTCGCGATCACGTCCGCGTGCCGGGCCTGGTCGTACAGCGGGGTGAACAGGATGAGCTCGGCGCCGGCGTCGATCACCTCGCGGAGGGCGCGGACGCAGTCGTCCGGGGTGCCGGCGATCGCGGCCGCTTCGATGGCGGGCGGGAGGGCGCCGTAGAGCGCGGTGAGCTCGGCGTTGACGCGTTCCCGGGCGCGTGCGGCGTCGGCTTCGACCGCGAGGTAGACGCGTTTGGCGATCTCGAAGTCCGGGCGATCGCCTTGCGCCCGGACGAATCGCACCTGCTCGGCGAAGTCGGCCGTCGGGGTCGAGCCCGCGCCGAAGAATCCCGTGCCCAGGTCGAGGGCGCGCCTCAGCGCCTTCGGCCCGCTGCCGCCGAACCACAGCGGCGGGTGCGGCTTCTGAACCGGGCGGGGTGTGATCGTCGCGCCGGACAGCTGCCAGAACTCGCCGTCGTGGTCGACGCTGTCCTGTGTCCACAGCTGTTTGAGGAGCTCGACGCCTTCGGTGAACCGGGCCAGGTAGCGCTCGGGCCGCATGCCGAACGCCGGGAACGGCCGGTTCTTGCCGCCGGAGCCGACGCCGACCTCGAGCCGGCCCCGCGACAGCTGGTCGAGGCTGCTGGTGCTCTTCGCCAGCTGCGCGGGGATGTGCAGCGTGGACACGAACACCGTGCAGCCCAGGCGCAGGGTGTCGGTGCACGCGGCGGCGAACGTCATCGCCTCCATCGGGCTCAGCTGCGGGCGCCTGCCGAACACGGCCTCCTGCGTCCACGCGCTGTGGAAGCCCGCCTCCTGCGCGCGCACCAGGTAGTCCCGGAACGCACCAGGATCGAACGAGCCGTCGGAGTAGTACTGCGGAATCGCGATCGCGTACCTCATGATCACCGATCCTACGGCCACCGAGCGCCCCAGGTGCCCGAACGCAGCGTCTCGACCGGTTCCATGCGCGCCGCCCGCATCGCCGGGTACAGGCCGGCGAGCAGCCCGACCAGCGCACCCGTCACCGGTGCGCCCGCGGCGAGGGACAGGTCCAGCACCGGGGTCCAGCCGTTCACCGCGGAGACGACCACCACGGCGATGATCCCCGCGCTGCTGCCGAGCAGCCCCACGGTCACCGATACCACGAGGAACTGGGCCGCGATGTGCCGGCGGCGCGCGCCGAGCGAGCGGCGGAGGCCGATCTCGCCGACGCGTTCCAGCACGGTCACCAGGGTGACGTCGGCGATGCCGATCGCGCCGACCACCAGGGAGACCAGCCCGAGCACCACGAACAGGCCGTTGATGTCGTGCTCGACGCCGCCCCGCAGACTCGCCGGGTCCGGCGGCGCCAGGACCTGCAGCGAGTCGTGTCCGTTGGGGCTCAACGCGATCGGCGCCTGGCGGGCGATCAGGCTCGCCGCGCCGAGGTCCGTGCGGATGAGGACCTTCGTCGGCGCGCCGGCCGCCAGCCGGTCGGCCGCCGTGGTGTACGGGAGCACGACGGAGGTGTCCAGCGCGCGATCCAGGTCCAGTCGCCCGTTGCCCGTTGCACGCTTCAGCCGGCTCGACGTCGTCGGCAACAACACCGGATACGGGCTCTTCGGCGCCATCGAGGAGGTCGGCGAGGAACGGGCCCGCGCGCAGATCAAGACCAACCTGTTCGGCGCTGTGAATCACCCAGGCCGTGGTACCGATCCTGCGATGACCAAGCCCGGCGACACCAGGCGTGCCGAGCTGACGGAGTACGCGTCGGCGCTGCCCGCGCGGTGACCGTTTCTCGCTCGGCACCGGCCCCACGGTCGCCCCGAGACGCACCTCGGGTCAGGGCTCCAGCGGCAACAGCAGGGTGAAGAGGGCCGGCCGCGGGCGCGTCAGGCGCAGCCGCCCGCCTTCGGCCTCGGCCAGGCGGCGCGCGAGGGCGAGGCCGATCCCGGTGCCGCGGGCGCCGGGTGAGCGGCGGTGGAACACGTCCGTGCCCGGGGTGATCCCGTCGCCTTCGTCGGCGACGTCGACCGCGAGCACTCCGCCGGCGTCGCGGGCGGTGATCGTGACGGTGCCGGCGCCGTGGCGCAGCGCGTTGTCCAAGAGCACGGTCATGATCTGCCGCAGCACCGGACCGGACAGCCGCGCGCCCGCGACGACGGGTTCCACGGCCAGCACGAGCTCGCGTCCGGGCCCGGCCAGCGCGGGCGCCCACTCCAGCTCGAGGGCGGCGAGCTCGTCGGCCGCAGCGGTGGCGTCGCGCACCGGCGGAGTGTCGCGGGCGAGGGCGAGCAGGTCGGTGACGGTCCGGTCGAGCCGCCCGGTCGTCGCGACGCCGGCCTCGACCACGTCGCGCAGGTTCGCGCGAGGGTTCTCCAGCGCGGCCTCCAGCTGCAGGCGAAGGCCGGCGAGCGGGGTGCGCAGCTGGTGCGACGCGTCGGCGGAGAAGGCACGTTCACGGGCGAGCAGGTCGTCGAGCCGCACGGCGGTGGAGTCGAGGGACTCGCCCACCGAGTCGATCTCGGGAATCCCGGCCCGGCCCGCGCGGATGCTGAAGTCGCCGTCGCCGAGGTCGCGCGCGGTCGCCGACAGCTGTTCGAGCGGGCGGGCCAGCCGACGCGCCTGGCTGCGGGCCACCAGGTACGCCGACAGCAACGCGACGACGGCCAGGCCGGCCATGCCGAGCCAGGTCAGGCCGGTGTGCCAGTAGACCTCGGTGCGCGAGGTGGCCGCGCGGACCTGCGCGACGACCGTTCCGTCGTCGTCGAGCGGGACGATCACCACGAGGTCGTCGTCGGTGTCCGCGGTGACGACGCCGTCCGTTTCCCCGGCCGGGGCGAGCGCGGGCGGGCCGACGCCGGCGAGCAACGCGCCTTGGGGGCTGTAGACCGCGACGGAGGTGGGATCTTCGGTCTCAGGAGTGCGATCCGGCGTGCGGTGGCGCAGGAGGTCGCCCGAGACGTCGAGCGCGTAGGCGTCGGCGGCGCGTTCGAGCTCGGCACGCTCGGCCGTGACGAAGTAGCGCGCCACGGCGACGGCGAGCGGGACGCCGAACAGCCCGATCGCGACCAACGCGGCGAGCACCGTCGTCAGGACGATGCGGCGGCGCACGGGCTCACCCTTCCGGTTCCTCGAGCCGGTAGCCGTGCCGGCGCAGCGTGGCGATCTCCGGCATCGGGCCCACACCGCCGGCCTCGGCGAGTTTGCGCCGCAGCGTGGCGATGTGGACGTCGAGCGTTTTGGTCGAGCCGAACCAGTGCGCGTCCCAGACGTCGGCCATCAGCGTTTCCCGGCTCACGGCGTTGCCCGGTTCCTGTGCCAGCCGCAGCAGAAGCTCGAACTCCTTGGCCCGCAAAGGAAACTCGGTGCCGTCCACAGTGACCCGCCGCGCCGCCGGGTCGATCCGCAGCCGGCCGAGGGTGATCTCGCCCTGGCTCCGGTCGGTCGAATGGCGGCGCAGGTGCGCCCGAAGGCGGGCGTGCAGCTCGCCGAGCGGCACGGGCTTGACCAGGTAGTCGTCGGCGCCCGCTTCGAGGCCGACGACCACGTCCATCTCGTCGGCGCGCGCGGTGAGCATCACGATCACGCAGGCGGGCAGCGCGCCGCGCAGCTCGCGGCAGACCTCGGTGCCGTCGAGGTCGGGCAGGCCGAGGTCGAGCAGCACCAGGTCGCACGGCTGATTCGCGGCGTCGTGCAGGGCGGTGCGCCCGTGGGTGTGCCACGCGACTTCGTGCCCGTGCTGGGCCAGGCTCGCGTGCAGGACCTCACCGATGGTGCGGTCGTCTTCGACGAGGAGAACTCGGGCCATGCGCCGAGAATATCCGCGTTTACGGGTTTCGGTGCGGGCGGCGATCATTTTGCCTTCCGCTAACCTGACTGGAACCATTTCTTACCTCCGGCCCGGGTGAAATGCGTTCCCGTTCACCGTCGAATGCGTTTTTCCCGGTCGCTAACCCGCGGCTTTCCGGGCGTGCACCAGGCCCGGAATAGCTTGCGGACATGTCCGCTGATCAGCCCTTCCCGCGCCCGGTTCCGTCCCCGCAGGCACCCCTGGGCCCACGGCCGAAGCGCCGTCGGCGCCGGCTCGCGCTCCTGGTGATCGCGGCCCTGCTGGCCTACCCCGCCGGCACCTACGGCTACGCGCTCACCTATCCCGGCGACGCGAGCGTCGCCGTCCGGACCGTGGATTGGCTGCGTGACCTCGGTCTCGGCGGTGTGGTCAACGCCGTCGAGAACTGGTGGTTCACGCGGCACCCGCCCTCGAGCGCACCGCCGCCGCCCCGCGACCTGCCCTCCACGGGAGGTATCGCGGCCGGCGGGGCGGGTCCACGCCCGCGAAACCTGCCCGTCGGTCCGGGCGCGGCCGCCGGCGCGGGCGAATGGCTCCCGGGCGCGCGCAGCGGCGGCCAGGTAGCCGAATACACGACGTTCCTCCAGCCCGATCCCGCCCACGCGAGTGTCGTCGCCGGAGTCGCTTGGCTGAACCAGTCACTGGTGCGCACACAATTGTTCTCCGGCACGAAAGACCCCGGCGGTCCCGGCCCGGCCGCGATTCCCGCCGAACTGCGCGGCACCCTCGTCGCCGCGTTCAACTCCGGTTTCAAGCTGAAGGACTGCAACGGCGGCTACTACCTCGACGGCACCACCGTCGCGCCCCTGCACGACGGCATGGCATCGGTCGTGATCGACGACACCGGACGCGTCTCCGTCGCCCAATGGGGCCGTGACGCCACCATGAACCCGCACCTCACCGCTGTGCGCCAGAACCTCGACGTCGTGATCGACCACGGCGCCCCCGTGCCCGGCCTCGACCTCAACCCGGCCGGCCATTGGGGCAGCGCGTCGAACCAGTTCCAGTACACGTGGCGCTCGGGCCTCGGCACCGACCGCGCCGGCAACCTCCTCTACGTCGGCGGCACCGGGCTCACCCTGCACACCCTCGCCGACGCCATGGTCCAAGCCGGCATCCAGCAGGGCATGGAGCTCGACATCCACTCCCCGATGGTCACCTTCACCAGCTACCGCCCCGACGCGCCGGGCCTTGCGCCGGACAAGCTCCTGCCGACGATGCCCGGCAACCTCACCCGTTACCTGCAGGCCGACCAGCGTGACTTCTTCGCCACGTCGCTCCGGTTCCGGCCGCCGACGGCACCGTGAACTACGACACCAGTGTAGATTCAGGCCATGCGCAGGGGACCTGGTGAGCTCGAGGCCGAAGTGCTGGCCGTGCTCTGGCAGCACGGCGCGGCCTCCGCGGCGGACGTGCGGCAACGGCTCGGCGACGACACGCTCGCCTACACCACCGTGGTGACGATCCTGTCCCGCCTCTACGAGAAAGACGTCGTCACGCGGGAGAAGCGGGGCCGCATGTTCGTCTACAGCCCGGCGGAAGACGCCCCGGGCCTGGCGGCGCGGCGGATGCGCGCGGTACTCGACGGAGAGGCCAACCGCGAGAGCGTGCTGGCCCGGTTCGTGTCGAACCTGTCGGCCGACGACGAGCAGGCGCTGCTCAACCTCCTTCAGCACGACCGAAAAGGCGAGTGAGACCGTGGGCGCCGGCCTGCTCGTTCCGCTCGTCCTGCCGGCAGCGTCGTGGCCGGTGGCCCGCTGGCTCGCGCCGCGGCTGTCACCGCGGGCCGCGACGCGGCTGCTGACGTTCCTGGCACTGGTGTTCGCGGCGGGCAGCGGCGGGGCTTTGGCCGTGGGTGCTCTCGCCGGGCTGTCGCTGGTGCCCGTGGTCGCCGAGCTCGGGCACTTCACTCCCGCGACGTTCACCGCCGGCATGCCGATCCCGGTGGCGATCGTCTGCTGCGCGCTTCTGATCGCCGCGGCGCTCTCGGCTGTGCACGCGTGCCACCGCCACTGGCGTTGGTACCGGCGGGTGCACGCGGAGCTGGACGAGCATTCCCGCGAAGGCGGCGTGGTGGTCCTGCCGGGAGCGGAGCCCGTGGCGTTCGCCATCGCCGGGCGCGGCGGCCGCATCGCCGTGTCCACGGGGATGCTCGCCGCGCTCGAACCCGGTGAGCGGGCCGCCCTCCTGCAGCACGAGCGGGCGCACCTGCGGTTGCGTCATCCGAGCTATGCCGCGGTCGGCGTTCTCGCCACGGCGCTGAACCCGCTCGTTCGCCCGCTGACGGCGGCGGCCCGGTTCGCGATGGAACGCTGGGCCGACGAAGCCGCCGCGTCCGGCGTCGGCGACCGGCGCGTGGTCGCGACGGCGGTGGCCAAGGCCGCGCTGGCGGACCGCGGGCACGGCTCGTACGCGCTCGCCGCCGGCGGCGGCCCGGTGCCGCAGCGGGTACGCGCACTGCTCGACGCCCCCGTGTCACCGCCGCGCCGTCGCGGCGTGCTGACCGCCTTCGCGGTTGCCGTGGTGCTCGGCTGCTGCGGCTGGTCCGCCGGCGCCGGCGCGCAGGCCGCGATCGCGTTGCACGCCGACATCGAGGCCGCCCAGCTGGCCTCGTGCGTTTCCGGCTCCGTGGTCGCACAGCGGCCCCACCGCGAGGCCGCGGTCCGCGCAGCCGGCCAGGATCGCCGGGAGTGCGCCGAGCGCTGAGCGCCACGAACCGACGGTCGAGGAAGCGACGTCGGAGTCGTGCAACAGGATCGTGCCACCGGGGCGAAGTCCCTTGTGGACTGTCGCGGCCACCGACGCCGGGGTCGCGCGGGCGGACCAGTCGAACCCCCAGGTCGTCCACAGCACGGGCCGCAGGCCCAGCTTTCGCGCGGTGATCAGGGAGCTCGTCGAAAACACCCCGTAGGGCGCCCGCAGCCACCGCGGCCGGACGCCGGCGACGTCGGTGATCAGCTCGGCCGTGCGCGCGAGGTCGTCGTGCAGGCCCGAGGGCGAACGGCGCAGGAAACAGCGGTGGTTCCAGCCGTGCACCGCGACCTCGTGCCCGGCAGCGACGATCTCGCGCCCGAGCTCCGGGCAACGGGCGAGCTCACGGCCGAGCACGAAAAACGTCGCTCGCGTCCCGGTTTTCGCCAGCAGCGCAAGGAAACGCGGCGTCGAGCGGGGATGCGGCCCGTCGTCGAACGTAAGCGCGACATGGCCGGGGTTGCCCACTCCCGCCAGCGCGGCGGAGCGCAGGGCCGGCAAGAACAACGCGGCCGGAGCGGCGTGGCCGGCGAGCGCGGCCAGAGCCGCCGCGCGGATCACCCGGCCACCTCGACCGGCATGGCCGGCACGGTTTCCCCGGCCAGCGCGGCACGCACGGCCGGGCCGAGCGCGTCCGGCGTCCGCACCCACGGCACCGTGCCCTCCTGGTCCAGCACAGCGGCGTTGGCGCGGCCGTGGCCAGGCAGGCAGCGGTAGGTCAGCACCGGCAGCCCCGTCGCAAGGGCTTCGGAAGTCGTGAGCCCGCCCGCGTTCTGGACCACGACGTCGCACGCGCGCATCAGGTCGGCCATCGTGTCCACCCAGCCGAACACGTGCCGGAGGCCGGCGCTGCGCAGGCGTTCGCGCAACGCGTCGTTGCGGCCGCAGACGACCACGGGCTCGGCCGAGCCGTCGGCGCGCAGATCGGCCACCGTCCGCTCGACCTCGCCGACGCCCCAGGACCCGGAGACGACCAGGGCCAGCGCGCGATCCGCGGGCAGGCCGTACGCGAACCGCAGCCGCGTCCGCTCGGCCGTGCCGGCGACCGGCCGGAACGCGGGCGCGACCAGTGGCGGCGCGACCAGCACGCGGCCCGCGCCCCAGGCTCGCGCCTGCCGTGCCGCGGTCTCATTGGGTGCCACCGTCAGGTCGGCCTGCGCGCTCACGCACAGCCGGTGCACCGAGGGATCCGTCAGGTACGCCACCAGCCCCGGCGCGAGCCGTCCGCGCGCCCGCAGGTGCGCCGCCGCGTGCGTCGCGAGCGGGTAGGTCGACACTACCAGCCGGGCGTCGTCGCCCACCACCTCGGCCAGTCCGGCGGACGCAAGTGCCGCGAGCCGCCGGGCAGTCGCCGCGAGCGCCGGTGAACCGAGCGCCCCCAGCAGCCAGTCCCAGCTGCGCGGGGCGACCTGCAGCTGCCGGTGGTAGGCACCGCACAGCGTCTGCCCGAGCCGGCCCGGCAGCAGGTCGAGGAAGTCGACGCGGTCGGCGCGCACTCCCCGCTCGGCCAGCCATCGGGCGAGCTCCCGCGCCGCACCGTCGTGCCCGGCGCCGACCCGCGCGGACACGATCACCACTCGATCGCCTTCGTAAATTTCTACAGGCATGTAGTAAATCTACATTCATGTAGTCATTCGAGGCTTCCGGGTGCGCCCGAGCCTGTTTCGTCCAGTCTCCGGCGCCCGCACGAGCGGTGCGGGCGCCGGCCCCACTACCGGCCGAGTTCCGGCAGCACGCGGGTGCCTTCCGCGCGCACCGCCGCGAGCGACCGCGGGTCGAGGCGCAGCAGCCGCAGGATCGTCGGCGCGATCTGCGTGGTCTCCACCGCGGCGCCGACGCTCAGCCCGCGGCCGGTGCCGCCGACGACCAGGGGAACGGACCGATCGTCGGCGGCGGCGCCGCCGTGTTCGGCGATCTTCGACTGCCCGCCGGTGAACACCACACCGGGCACGGTGAGGCCGACGAGGTCGGGCACCCGGTCGTCGCCGGGGCGCACGCCGAAGTAGCGGGCGGCGTCGGCTCCCGCGTGGGCGGTCGTCAGTCCGGAGTGGACGAACGGCTTCGGCGCGCCGGTGACCCCGTTGCCGGTGCCGGACCGCGCGAGGAGGTAGTTCTTCGCGAACGTCGTGGCCGCGGCCGAGCGGTCGGTGAGCCACAACAGCAGCGCGTCGTCGTCGGTCGACTGGGCCACGAGGTCGGCCGCGCCCGGGTGGGCCGCGCGCCACGCCGCGTTGAGACCGTCGAGCAGGGCGCCGTCGTCGATGCGGGTCAGCGCGTTCGGGTCGATCGGCGACTGACCGTGCTTGGCGGACAACACGATGGTCGTGCTGCGGTCGAGGTGGCGACGCTCGAGTTCCGCCGTGAAAGCACCGAGCTGTCGGTCCACGAAGTCCAGCGCCGAGCGCACGACCGGGCCGGGCGCGCCGCCCGCCAGGTACCCACCGGCCTGACCGCCGGAGACGGGGAGCTTCTGCGCGGTCGACACCGACTGGAAGTTCAGCCCGAACACCGCCGGCGTGCCGACCTTCGCGGTGCCGCTGTGGTCGTAGCCGTCGATCTCGTTGAGCACCGCACGGGCCTTGTACGAGTCGTAGCGCTGGGTCGCGGCGTTGTCCGTGGTCCAGTCCGCTCCGGACCCGCCGCCGGGCACCTGGCTGTTGATCTCCGGCGTGAACAGGTCCTGCACGCCGGTGCCGGACGGTCCGTTCAGCAGTTCGTAAGCGGGGTGCTTGTCCGACCACGCGGTGCGCAACCCGGCCTGGCGAGCCACCTCGAAGACCGTGTTCACCTGAAGGTACTGGTGCGGGTAAACGGGTTCGCACGTGCGCGGGTCGACCGGCAGCTTCGCCGGGTCGATGAGCGTGCGCGGGTTCCCGGTCATCTTCAGCACGCTGTCGGGCAGACCGGCGAGACCCTGTCCGGCGTCGACGGAACTCTTGTCGCGGTCGAGATCCTCGGTGTAGTCCACGACCGCGCCCGGCTTCACGCCGGCGCAGTTCGTGGTGCCCGCGGGCAGCAGCGCCCGGTTGTAGGTGGCGTCGTAGTACACGCCGGTCGTCGCGGGGTTGCCGCCGGTGACCTGGGCGACGAGGCCGGGGAACGAGTCCGAGGGCACGGGCGTGTTCGCGTGCGTGTACTGCGTGCCGTGCGCCACCAGGCTCGCGAGCGCCGAGTGCGGGTGGGCCGCGGTGTACCAGGCGAGGTCCGACTGGTGCATGCCGTCGACCGAGACGAGCAGCACGTGCCGCTGCTCGGGCTGCGCCGCGGCGGCCGGCAATGCCGTGGCGAACAATCCCGCTGCGGCGAGAAGAGCGAACAAAGGGGTACGCGACACGGATCTTCCTCCTGTCATCCGGCGCCCGCCGGCTGCGGCGCCCGGGGTATTCCAAGCCCCGGAAGAGGACTCCAGGAAACGCCGGAGAGAACAAAGCGTGAAATGACTTTCCGGATACAGCAGCGAAAACCGGCGACAAGATACCGTCCTGAAGGTTAGCGGAAGGTTTTCCGGAAGCAATTTTTCCGCAAGCGGTAAACCGGCAAAACAATCATCAAGAACATCGAAGGAACAATCATTCCGGTGTCGGGAAGAAACTCGGCACCTGGGAGGATTTCCCCATGACGACAGCGGAACTGAGCGGCGGCGGTCCTCGTGCCGGGCACCGCACCGCGAGCAAGGTCCCGGAAGTCACCGCCCTGTTCTGGGTGATCAAAGTGCTCACGACCGGCGTCGGCGAGACGACAAGTGATTTCTTCGCCCACACCGTGGATCCCGTGATCGCGGTGGCCGGGGCGGGCCTCGTGCTCGCCGGCGCGCTCACCGCGCAGTTCCGGTCCCGCGCGTACCGCCCGTGGCTGTACTGGATGACCGTGGTGCTGGTGAGCGTGTTCGGCACGATGGCCGCCGACGCCGCCCACGTCGGCTTCGGCGTGCCCTACGCGGTGTCGGCGGGCGTGTTCGCGGTCGCGCTTGCCATCGTTTTCCTGCTGTGGCACCGCTTCGAACACACTCTGTCCATTCACGACATCACCACGCCGCGGCGCGAGGCGTGCTACTGGCTCGCCGTCGGCACGACCTTCGCGCTCGGCACCGCGCTCGGCGACCTCACCGCCACGACCCTGCACCTCGGCTACCTCGGCTCGGGACTGGTGTTCGCGGTCGTCATCACCGTCCCGCCACTGGCCCGGCGGTTCGCGGGCCTCGGGTCCGTCGCGACGTTCTGGGCCGCCTACGTCCTGACCCGGCCGCTGGGCGCCTCGTTCGCCGACTGGCTCGGCGTCGGGCCTGAGCGAGGCGGCGTCGGAGCGGGCACCGGCCCCGTGAGTCTCGCTCTGCTGCTGGTGATCGCGGCGCTCGTGGGCGCGTCGCGGGCTGCCGGGCGACGGACCCGGTGACGCGGTGCGCATCGCGTTCGTGACCGAGACGTGGCTGCCGTCCACCGACGGGATCGTGACCAGGCTCGTCGCCACCGTGCGCGAACTGCACGCGCGGGGCCACGACGTGCTGATGATCGCCCCGGAAGCCGGCGGCCCGAGCGGCCTCGCCGGCGCGCGGGTTCGCACCGTCCCGACCGTCGGTGCGAAGTTCCTCTACGGCGGCAAACGATGGGGCCTGCCGCTCCCCCGCGTCGCCGACCACCTGCGCGAGTTCGACCCCGACGTGGTGCACCTGGTCAACCCGGTGCTGCTCGGCGTCGCGGGGCTACTCGCCGCGCGGAAACAGGACCGGCGGATCGTCGCTTCGTACCACACGGACGTCGCCAGCTACGCGCGTCACTACCGGCTCGGCGCAGCCGTGCCGCTGATCTGGACACTGCTTCGAGCCCTACACCGGCGCGCGCACCTCAACCTCGCGACGTCGAGCGCGTCGGTCGAAGACCTGGCGCGCCACGGCATCGAGCGGGTCCACCTGTGGCCGCGCGGCGTCGACCTCGAGCGCTTCCGCCCCGCGTCGAGCCGGCACACCGACGGGCGCCCGGTCGCGCTCTACGTCGGCAGGCTGGCCTCGGAGAAGGGCCTGCACCGGCTCGCGCCACTGGCCGAGGGCTTCCGCCTGGTGCTCGTCGGCGACGGCCCGGCCCGCGCCCACCTCGAACGCACGCTGCCGGCGGGCACGGTCTTCACCGGCATGCTCCACGGAGACGCGCTCGCCGAGGCCTACCGCACGGCGGACCTGTTCGTCTTCCCGTCCACAACGGACACTCTCGGCCTCGTGCTGCTGGAGGCCCTCGCCAGCGGCCTGCCTGTGCTCGCCGCCGAAAGCCCCGCAGCGCGCTCGACGCTCTCCGGCACCACGGCCGCCGAGTTCTTCCCCGTCGACCGGCCGGCCGACCTGCCCGCCCACGCCCGCGCGCTGCTGAGCGCCGACCACCGCGCCGAGGCACGCCGCCACGCCGCCGGGTCCGGGTGGGACACGGCCACGGAACAACTGCTGGCGCTGTACGCCGAGACGTTCGGCTTGGGCCGCCGCCGACACACTCCGGCCCGCCGGATCCGCGCTTCCTGACCCCCACGCCGGCCCGGCGCGGCTCAGGCCGACAGCACGCCCGAGGTCAGCGCGGCCAGCAGCGCGACCCCCACCACGAGCCGGTAGATCACGAACGCCGTGAACGTGTGCGCCGCGACGAACTTCAGCAGCCACGCGATCGTGGCGTAGGCCACGACGAACGACACGACCGTCCCGACCACGAGCGGCAGCACGTCCAGGCCGCCGCCGAGCGCGTCCTTCAGCTCGTAGAGCCCGGCGCCGGTCAGCGCCGGGATCGACAGGAAAAACGACAACCGCGTGGCCGCGACCCGGTCCAGGCCCCGCAGCAGACCGGTCGAGATCGTCGCGCCGGAACGGGAAAACCCGGGGAACAGCAGCGCGAGGATCTGCGACGAGCCGACCAGCATCGCGTCGGCGAACGTGGACTCGGCCTCACCGCGTTTGCCCGTCCCGAACCGGTCCGCCGCCCACATGATCCCGCTGCCCGCGATGAGCGAGATCGCGACGACCCACAACGACGCGAGCGGCCCCTTCACCAGCGACTGGAACAGCAGGCCGGCGACGACGATCGGGATCGTGGCGAGGATGACCCACCAGGCGAACTTGTAGTCGTGCTCCTGGCGCGCCCGCGAGTTGACCAGCCCGCGACCCCACGCGGCGGCGAACCGCACGATGTCGCGGAAGAAATACACCAGCACCGCGGCGATGGCACCGACCTGGATCACTGCGGTGAACCCGACCACGGACTGCTCGTCGACGGGGATGCCGAGCAGTCCTTCGGCGATCTTGAGGTGGCCCGTGGAGGACACGGGCAGGAATTCGGTCAGGCCTTCCACGATCCCGAGGATCACGGACTGGCCGAGGTCGATCGCGCTCACTTCGTTTTTCCTTTGTCGTGCGACGAGAACATCAGGACCCGGCGTCGCGGCGCTGCTTGCGGCTCCGGAGAACCTCGAGCGCCAGCGGGATCAGCGAAACGATCACCACGAGCGCGATGATCGGCAGCAGGTACTGGTCGATCCCTGGGACGCTCGCCCCGAGAAGATACCCGGCGACCGTGACCCCGACCGACCACAACAGCCCGCCCAGGACCTGCCACAGCGTGAACGTCCGCGCGGGCACGTCGAGAACGCCCGCGAGCGGGTTCAGCACAGTCCGCACGACCGGGATGAACCGGGCCAGGACGATCGCCTTCGCATGGCCGTAACGCGTGAACAACTCCTCGGCCCGGCTCATCCCCCGATGCAGATGCGCGTTGCCCGTCCGCGCCAGCAACGCCCGGCCCCCGCGCCGGCCCAGCACGAACCCGGTCTGCGCCCCCAGCAGCGCACCGGCGACCGCGGCCACCAGCACCAGCGGCAAAGACAGGTGGACGGTCGCCGTGGCGCTGGTGGTGCAGAACAGCCCCGCGGTGAACAGCAACGAGTCACCGGGCAGGAAGAACCCGACCAGCAAACCGGTTTCGGCGAACAGCGCGAGGAACACCCCCGCTGCGCCGAGGCTCGAGAGCCACGACGTCGCGCTCAACGGATTCATGCAGCAGACCGCCTTCCCCGGAAGCCCAGATCTTCGACAACGATGTAGTATTTCTACACCACTGTCGTTTTAACGGCGATCAGCCCCACCCCGGAGAGAGGCTCGTGCGTCACCCGGCCTGCGCGCCCAGCTGCGGCCGCTGAGGCGCTCAGTCGAGATGGCTGAGTCCCGGCCACAGCTGCGCCCAGGTGCCATGGGGTTGGCGGCACAGGTAGATCGCCGCGTGGTTCGTGGTTTCTTCGTTCGCGACGCCGCCGGGGGTGGTGATGGGCGCGATCTCGCGGACGTCGGACCAGAAGCGGCGCAGGTAGTCCGGGCCCCACTCCCCCACGCACAGCACGGTGTCCGGGGTGCCTGCGGGCGAGCCCCACAGGAGGTAACCGTTGTGGGCGCTGGAAACCGGCAGCTGCAGGCCCGCGTCGGGGCCGAGGAGGGTCAGGGCGCCGGCTTCGCCGTAGTTGCTGGTGAAAACGCTGGAGCCGGGCGGCAGGGTGTCGGCCACGGCCGTGACCTGGCGAACGACATCGGGCCAGCCGTAAGTCTCCACCAGCTGCGGGTTGACCGAGGCGAACACGCGTTCCGCACTCACCGGCAACACGGGCAGTCCGATCAGCACCGCGAACACCCCCGAGAGCACGATCGCGATCCGCCATCGCCGTGGGGTGACCGCGTACCGGGTTTCGGCCCACACCCCACCCGCGGCGAACAGGCCGATCAAGGCCGGCGCCGCGTAGTAGCTCTTGCCGCCGCCCGCGGTGAAGACGACCACGGCGGTCACCGCGACGACGAGCACCCACCGGTGATCACGGTTCCCGGCCAGCCACCGCACCCCGAAGATCCACAGGGCGATCAGCGGCGGGCCGGCGAGCACCAGCAGCAGCAGCGGCACGTTCGGCAGCGCCCCGAGCGGCCCGCCCTGCTCGGCCGAGAGCACGCCGGCCATGCGGAACTGCGCCCAGCTGTGCTGCGCGTTCCACACCACGTTGGGCGCGACCAGCACCGCGGCCAGCGCACCGGCCAGCCACGGCCCGGGTGTCCGCAGCACAGTGCGCCGGAACAGGGCCAACCCCACGACAACACCGAGCAGCAGCACTCCGACGGTGTACTTGTTCTCCAGCCCGATCCCGGTCACCGCGCCGGCCAGGAGCCACGCGCGGACGGTGCCCGACCGCAGCGCCCTCGCCACCGCGACGAACACCGCGGCCCAGGCCAGCTGGTCCGTGACCGTCGTGCCGAACAACATCGAGCCGGCGACGAACACGGGACACGCCGCGATCGCCGCGGCCGTGATGGTCTGAGCACGAGAGCGGCCGCCGAACTCCGCCGCGAGCTTGGCGGCCAGCAGGACACAGCCCAGCTGCGCGGCGATCGCGAGCAGCCGCAGGGGCAGGACACCACCCGGCAGGTCGGCGGCCAGCCGCGCCAGCAACGGCGTCAGCGGCGGTTGGTCGGGGTAGCCCCAAGCGAGGTGCCGGCCGGAGACCACGTAGTAGAACTCGTCGCGGTGCCAGCCGAAGCGCGCCGCCACCGCCAGGTGCACGACTCCGGCCACGGCGACCACCGCCAGTACCGGGCGCCACGCCAGCCGCTCGGCTCGGGCGACCGGCCTGTCGGTTTCGATCTTTCCCGTGTCATGCATGGCTTCTCGCCTTCCGGTCAGGACGGGGACGGGGCACGAACACTGCAGGCATGGACGGCCGGTCTGTCCCTCGCGGACTTTCGCTTGTCGCGAAGGACATCTCGACCTTCACGTCAGGACGAGGGACGGGGTACGAACGCGGCCAGCACCAGATGGCGGACCGTGGCCCGGCAGGCGTCGTCGTCGAGGCGGGCGGAGTCGGGGTCGCCGAGGCGGTGCCAGGCGAACCACGCGATGGTCTCGACGATGAAGCGCGCCGCGGCCGGCACGTCGGGGACGGCGCCCAGCGCGCCGGAGCGGATCCGCCGGGTGAGGTAGTCGGCGAGGGTGTCGAGCATGCCGCGGCGCCGCTGCACGAAGTAGTACTGCGCGAGCTCGGGCAGGTCGGCCGCGCATCGTTCGACGAGGGCGAGCAGGTGGCGGTTGCGTTCGATGAAGCCGTAGAGCTCGTCGACGATCGCGCCGAGCTCGTCGGCAACGGGTCGCTGCCTCCGGCCGGCGGACGCGGCCAGCGCGGGGAGGCCGCTGTCGTCGGCGGCCCAGCCGTCGATCAGCGCCACGATCTCCTCCGGCGTCGGCGTGGGCACCGGAGTGGCCAGCGTGTCCACCGCGTCCGGCCGGATCAGGCGCAGCAAAGCCAGGTACAGCAACGCTTCCTTGCTCTTGGCATAGGTGTAGACCGCGCCGTGGCTCAGCCCGAGGGCCGCGGATACGTCGGACACGCCGGCCGCCTGGTAGCCCTTGGCCATGAACACCCGGGCCGCAGCCTCGGCGATCTCCCCCACCGGCCGCGCCGGCACTCTCCCTCGCACGGGCCCAGTATTGATTGACTGACCGAGTCAGTCAACAGTCGGCGCATTACAAGGGGGCGAGAACGAAGGGAGCCGTCACGTGACGACGAAGAGCCCGGTGGCGCTGGTGACCGGCGCGGCCGGGGGCATCGGCGCCGCCGTGTGCCGCGCGCTGGCCAGGCAGGGGCACCGCGTCGTGGTGCACGATTTCGGCAAACCCGAGGCGGGCGACGCGCTCGTCGCGGAGCTTCCGGACGCCGTGTACGTGGACGGCGACATCTCTGACCCCGGGGTGGCGCCGAAGCTGGTGGCCGCTGCCGTCGAGCGGTGGGGCCGGCTCGACGTGGTCGTGAACAACGCCGGCATCGCGCGGCAGATCCCGCACCGGGACCTCGACGCCGTGCCGGACGAATGGTGGGACCAGGTCCTCGGCGTCAACCTGCTCGGTCCCTGGCACCTTTCGCGCGCCGCGGCGCCCGCGTTGCGAGCGACGCGCGGCGCGATCGTCAACGTGGCGTCGGTGGCCGGGCTCACCGTGAGCGGCAGTTCGATCCCGTACGCGGTCAGCAAAGCCGGGCTGATCCACCTGACCAAGCTGCTCGCGGTCGCGCTGGCGCCCGAGATCCGCGTCAACGCGATCGCCCCCGGCTACATCGACACCCCGCTCACCCACGACTGGACGGACCTGCGCGACACCGTCGGCGAGCGGGCGCCACTGAGCCGACTGGGCGCGCCCGAAGACGCGGCGGCCGCCGTGCTGAGCCTGCTGAACAGCCCGTACACGACCGGCGCCGTGCTGACCGTCGACGGTGGCCTGAACTTGATCTGACGGCTCAGCTCTGCCAGGTGATCAGCTGGTCCAGCGACAGCTTCTGACGCTTTCCCGCACTGCCGCTCGGCGGCGCGCCCGGGTCTTCGGCCGAGTAGCCGAGCGTCAGGACGCCCGTCAGCGACACGTCTTCGGGGAAGCCGGTGAGGGCGTGGACCGCCTCGAACTGGGCCCGCTCGCCGGGGCCGAAGAAGCCCGTGGCGAGGCCCTCGTCGGTGGCGGCGAGCTGCAGCAGCGACAGCAGCGCGCCGCTGTCGAACCACCAGTACGGGACGGTCCACTCCCCTTCCGCGCCGTCGTCGTCGGTTTTGTCGGCTTCCTGGTAGCGCTCGTGGTAGGACGCCTCCCGGATCCCGACCGCGATGTGCACGGGCGCCTCGGAGATCCACGCCGGGAGGCCGAGGTCGAGGTACGGCTTCTCGGCGATCTCGGCGATGCGGGCGCGGACGTCGGGCGCCGTGATCACCGCGAGCCGGTGCCCCTGGCTGAAACCCGCACTCGGCGCGCGGCGGACCACCCGCACCACGCGGCGCAGGACGTCTTCGGGCACGGGTTCGGGCCGGTAGGCCCGGACCATCCGGCGGTGGCGCAGAACCTCGGAGAACTCCATGTGATCAGCATGGCGCAAGATCCACCACGCCCGCCTGCGTTCCGCCGAACCGAGACACCCGAGCGCATCGGAGTCGAAAACTAGTGCCGATTGGCGAACTGTGTGCGAAGTGGGAAAGTTTTCTCCGAGACCGGTTCCGCGTCGAACAGGCAACTCGTCGAGCAGATTTCGTTGGGGCAAAGCCAAGATCTACTCACCAACTGGCCACCATCTGACATGACACATTGTTGCCCCGCCACTACGCGCGTTGATGATCTGTGTCGCTTCCCACGGAGTCTGTACACATGTCGTTGCTTGTTCTTAACCTTCTCGTGCTTTCGCGGTGACCTGCGATCCACCCCCGAGGATCAGCGGCCGGAAGCCACCGCGAGACTCCGGCAGACGTGGCCCTCCCCTGGCCGCGGAGCCGGGTGCGCGGTGTGAAAACGAAGGAGCCCACCCCCGTGGGGCGACACAGCAAACCCAGCCACACCAAAACCGTCCTGAAACGCACCGGCGCGACCGCGGCTCTCGCGAGCGCCGCGCTCGGCGGCATCGGCCTCGTCAGCGCCGGCACGGCCAACGCCTTCCCCGGGCAGGCCGGACTGGTCAAGTGCGAGAGCTCCGGCAACCCGACCGCGGTCAACAACACCGCGGCCGGCCAGCGCGCCGGACGCCCGGCCGGTCTGTTCCAGATCGTGACCGGAACCTGGCTCGCCAACGGTGGCGGCCAGTTCGCCCCGACCGCGGACAAGGCCTCCCCCGCCCAGCAGCAGGTCGTCGCGGACCGGATCTACGCCAGGTCGGGTTCGGCGCCGTGGGAGTGCAGCACCGGCTCCGGCCCGGCCGGCTTCGGCTCGTTCTCGGGCCAGCTGAGCACCGGGTCCGCCGACAGTGGCGCCGCCACCGGCCGCAGCAAGGCCAAGGCGGCCAAGCCCCAGGCGAAGACCCAGCTCAAGGCCAAGGCGAAGCCGCAGGTCAAGCAGCAGGCGAAACCGCAGGTCAAGAGCACGCCCGCGGCCGGCGCGACGCGGTCGAACCCCAACGGCGACTACACCGTCGTCGCGGGCGACACCCTGTCGGGCATCGCCGCGCGCACCGGCATCGCCGGTGGCTGGCAGCACCTGCAGCAGCTGAACTCGGCGTACGTCCCCGATGCCGACCTGATCCTGGTCGGGCAGAAGATCGCCACGAAGTGACCCCCGTCCGCGTCCGCGCCGCTTTCCCCCGGGCGCCGCGGACGCGGACGGCGAGCCACCGCGGGTCCCCCGCCGCGGGTGCGCTCGGGCACCTTCGGCGAGTTCGCGGCGGAAGGCGCGCGGGGTAAGCGGGCTCTCGTTGTGGGAACACCGGCCCGCCTACCCCGCTCGTCCCCGCCGGCACGCACCAGTCGTCGCCTTTACTCACCAAACAGACGTCAGGTAGTTTCGCCCCAGCCGACAGAAGCGGGGTGGGGCGGTGCAGCGCGCGGTGTACGACGCCGAACACGAGGCGTACCGGGACAGCGTCCGGCGGTTCGTGGCGACCGAGGTGGTTCCGCACCGTGAACGCTGGGAAGCCGCCGGCCGCGTCGACCGCGAGCTGTTCCGCGCCGCCGGGAAAGTCGGGCTGCTCGGCATCTCCGCACCCGAGGAGCACGGCGGAGGCGGCAGTGCGGACTTCCGCTTCAACGCCATCCTCAACGAGGAACTGGCCGCCGCGGACGTGTTGGGCGCGGGGCTCGGGTTGTCGCTGCAGGCGGACATCGCGTTGCCCTACCTCGTGGACCACTGCGCGGCGGACCAGGCCGCCCGCTGGCTGCCCGGCGTGGTCGCCGGCGAGACCATCCTCGCGCTGGCGATGACCGAACCCGGCGCGGGTTCCGACGTCGCGGCGATCACCACGCGAGCCGTGCGCGACGGCGAGCACTACGTCGTCAACGGCACCAAGACCTTCATCACCAACGCCCTCAACGCCGACCTCGTCATCACCGCGGTGAAAACCGACCCCGCGGCGGGCCGCAAGGGCATCTCGCTGCTGGTCGTCGAGGCCGACCGCGCGGGGTTCCGCCGCGGCGCGAAGCTGGCCAAGGTCGGGCAGCACGCCGCCGACACCGCCGAGCTGTTCTTCGACGACGTCCGCGTGCCGGCGGCCAACCTCCTCGGAGACGAGGGCCGCGGCTTTTACCTGATGATGAACCACCTCAGCCAGGAGCGCCTCGCCGTCGCCGTGCAGGCCACCGCGCAGGCGCGCCGGGCCTACGAGCTGTGCGTGGAGTACGCGAAGAGCCGCGAGGCGTTCGGCAGCCCCATCGGTTCGTTCCAGCACAACCGGTTCGTGCTGGCCGAGATGAAAACCGAGACCGAGATCGCGCAGTCCTACGTCGACCGGCTGCTGCTCGCCCACAGCCGCGGCGAGCTGGACGCCGTCGAGGCGGCGCAGGCGAAGTGGTGGACCACCGAGCTGTGCCAGCGGGTCGTCGACCGCGGGGTGCAGCTACACGGCGGCTACGGCTACATGGCCGAGTACCCCATCGCCCGGGCCTGGACCGACAGCCGGATCCAGACCATCTACGCGGGCACCACCGAAGTCATGAAAGAGATCATCGGCCGCTCGCTGGGCTTTTGACCCGAGCGGGCGCCGCGTCCGTCTTGGATGTGGCCCGGGCCACTGCTAAGCTCGGCCACCAAACGACCGGTAGATTCGAGTGAGGCAACGATGCCCGACCTGACGATGCGCGACGGCACCCGGCTGCACGTCCGGGACGAAGGAGCCGGCCCCATCCTGCTGCTCCTGCCCGGCTGGGGCGTCTCCACGTGGTGGTTCCGCAAGCAGTTCGAGACGCTCACCGCCTCGTTCCGGGTCGTGTCCTACGACCCGCGCGGGCAGGGCGAGTCGGACAAGACCACCCGCGGTCAGCGGACCGCACGGCTCGCGGCGGATCTCGCCGAGGTCGTGGCGTGGACGGGCGACGAGCCGGTGCACCTGGTGGCCTGGTCCGGCGGCGGGTCCACGGCTCTGCAGTACGTCGAGCTGTTCGGGACGGATCGCCTGCGCACGCTGACGCTGGTCGGCGCGAGCCCGAAGCTGCTGAAGTCCGAGGGCTGGGACCTGGGCTTCGCGGACCTCGAAGGCCTGCTGGGCTGGGTCGGGCTGGTCGGCAGCGACTTCGGCGCCGCGGCGGAAAGCCTGCTGCCGGCGTTCTTCGCCGCCCCGCTTTCGCCTGAGGACCGTGAAGCCACGCTGGCCGAGATGCGCCGCTGCGATCAGGCGGCGATGGCGCTGGCGTCGTGGGACTTCATCATCCAGGACTACCGCGACGTGCTGGAGCTCATCAAGGTCCCGACGCTGGTCATCACGGGCGCGGACGACGTCGCGGTGCCGGCGGGCAACGCGCCTTACCTGCACGAGCACATCGCCGGATCCCGGCTGGAGATCATCGAGAAGGCCGCGCACTGCCCGTTCCTGGAGCAGCCCGAGCGGTTCGACGCCGCGCTGCGGAAATTCCTCGACGCCTGACACTCACCGCTGCGGGCCGGGACCACCCGGCTCGCGGCGAGTCAGCTTTCCGACGCCGTGGTTTCCTTGCCCCGCTTGGGTTTGGCGGGCTTTTCGGACGGCAGCACGCCGTCAGCCGCGAGACTGTGGACGATCAGGTCGGCGAAGTGCTCGCCGATCTGCTTCGGCGTGAACTCTCCCCCGGGCCGGAACCAGCGGTACACCCAGTTCACCGACCCGAGGATCGACAGGCTCGCCAGCTTGGGGTCGATGTCCGCGCGCACCAGGCCTTCGGCCTTGCCCTTCTGGACCAGGCCGAGGAACACCGAGCGGTACGCGTGCTCGCCGCCGAGGATCTCGGCCTGCCGTTCCTCCGGCAGCGCCGCCATCTCGTGCAGGAACACGGTGGTCCCCGTGAGGTTGCTGCACATGTGGTCGACGTGCCCGATCACCACGTTGCGCAGGCGCTGCAACGGGTCACCCGGCCGGCTCGCCAGTTCGACGATGTTGGCGAGGCCCTGGCGGTGGACCTCGCTCATGACCTCGAAGAGCAGGTCTTCCTTCGAGTGGATGTAGTAGTAGAGACTCCCCTTGAGCAGCCCGAGCCGGTCGGCGATGTGCTGCAGCGAAGCGCCTTCGTAGCCCTTTTCGTAGAAGACCTCGGTGGCGACGGCGAACAGCTCCGCCCACCGTTCCTCACGGGGTTTGCGCGAACCACCGCCGCGTCGCTCCGCCCTGCCCGCCGGCTGCCGCACCCGGACCACCCTCATTCGTGAGCTTCGCCGCCGGGCGCACTGGGCACGAGCGGACCTTTCGAAACCATCAATCTACCAAACGACCGATTAGTCAACCACCGGCCGTGGTCCCGGCGGGTGGCGATCACGCTACCGTCGGCGAGCGACCGGCACTCAGACGGCGAGCCCCGTGTCCGCGCCGGCGTTGATCGCGCGCACGAAATCCGCCGGGGTTTCGGCGTCACCGAGGATGCGGACGTCGACGCCGTCGGCCGCGAGCTCCGCGGCGACCTGCGGGCCGGTCGCGCGCCAGCCGATGGCCAGCGCGACGAGATCGGCCTCGACGATCTCGTCGGCCGCGGTGTCGACTGTGTCCTCGGCGGCCGGGCGCCAGCGCACGGAGCCCGGCTCGATCCCGACGACCACGGCCTTGGTGAGGACACGGACACCGTCGTGGCGCAGCTGTTTCACCAGCTGCCGCCGCGTGATCGCCTCGATGCCGCGGCCGATGCTCCCGCGCATCTCGACGATCGTCACCTCGGCGCCCCGGGCCCGCATCAGCTCCGCGGTCTCGCACCCGGTGGCGCTGCCGCCGACGACCACCAGCCGGGTCCCTGGCACCACCTCGATCTCCCCGCGTAGCAGCCGTTGCGCGTCGTACACGTCCGGCCCGTCGATGCCGGGCACGGGCGGCACCAACGGAACCGCGCCTGTCGCGACGACCACGACGTCCGGCCGCTCCTCGGCCACCGTCCCCGCGGAGACTCGTGCCGACGTGCGGATCTCGACCCCCAGCTCGACCAGCCGGCGAGCCTGGAAATCCCGGAACCGCAACACTTCCCGCTTGCTCGGCGCCGCCCCCGCCACGGACAGCTTGCCGCCGAGCGCGTCGTCGGCCTCCCACACGGACACGCGGTGCCCGCGCAGCCGGGCGATCCGCGCGGCCTCCAGCCCCGACGGCCCGGAGCCGACCACCATCACGTTTCGCGGTGCCGCGGCGGGCTCGACGGACCACGTGAGCTCGCGGCCCACCTCCGGGTTCACCGAGCATCGCGCCCGCTCGCCGCGGCCGACCAGGTCCACGCACGCGTTGCACGCGATGCACGGACGCACCTCGCCCAGCCGGCCTGCGCGCACGAGGTCCGGCCAGTCCGGTTCGGCGATCAATCCGCGGCCGAGCAGCACCAGGTCCGCGTCGCCGGAAGCCACGATCTCGGCGGCCAGCGCCGGGTCGTCCAGCCGGCCGACGGCCATCACCGGTACCGACACGGCCTGGCGCACGGCCTGGACGAGCGGGCGCATGTGGCCGCGCCGCACCGCCATCGGCGCCAGCGTCTCGTGCAGGGTCAGCCAGGTGCCCGAGGACACGGAGATCGACGCGACGCCCGCGGCCTCCAGCATTTTCGCCACCGCGACGGCCGAGTCCAGGTCGAACCCGCCAGGCTCGGCGTCGGTCCCGTTGAGCCGCCAGACGAGCGGGAGGTCCACGGCCGCGACGATCGCGCGCGCCACTTCGAGCGAGAACCGGGCACGGTTTTCGAGGCTCCCGCCGTAGCCGTCGGTGCGCAGGTTGTGCCGGGGCGACAGGAAGTTCGAGGGCAGGTACCCGTGCGCACCGTGCACCTCCAGGTAGTCGAACCCCGCCTCGGCCGCGAACCGGGCCGCCTGCGCGTAGTCGGCGACGATCCGCTCGATCTCGGGCGCGGTCAGCTCGTGCGGGGTGGGCGCGGCCGAGTTCAGCGCGACCGGCGACGGCGCCACGGACGGGCCGGCGACCACCTGGCGGCCCGGGTGCATGAGCTGCACGCCCACCACGGATCCGTGCGGGCGCACCGCCTCGACGATCCGCCGCAACCCCGGCACGAACTGCGGCGCGCACAGGCGCGGCTCTGGCCCGACCGTGTCCGCGGAAACCAGGCAGCCCTCGACGGTGATCGCGCCGACGCCACCCTCGGCGCGGCGCCGGTAGTAGGCCACGGTGTCGTCGGTGATGTAGCCGCCCTGGTCCAGGCACGTGCCCATGGGTGCCATCACGAGCCGGTTGCCGAACGTCAGCCGGCCTACCCGCACCGGCGTGAACAGGACGTCCAGCGCGCTCACGGCAGGATCCGCAGCGCCGCGACCGGGCACGCCTCGACGCCCATCTCGGCGGTGTCCTCCTCCCCCGGCGGCACCTCCTGTTCCGCGGCGACACCGGAGAAGCCGTCGTCGTTGAGGGGGAACAGCTCCGGGTCGATGATGTAGCACTGCGCGTGGCCCTGGCAGACGTCGGGCACCTGGCCGATCTTCACGAGATCCTCCCGGCGCCGTGCGTGACGGGGAGCGTCTCCATGGCCCGCGACGCCAGGCTCGCCTTCCACTGTGGATCGCGGGCGAGCGCGAGTTCGGGCATGCGGGCGAGGATCCGGCCCACCGCGATCCGCGTCTCCATCCGCGCGAGCTGCGCGCCGATGCAGGCGTGGATGCCTTTGCCGAACGCCAGGTGCGGGTTGGGGGCGCGGCCGAGGTCCAGCGCGTCGGGGTCGGTGAACTTCGCCGGGTCGCGGTTGGCGGCGGCCAGCACGAGGTGCACGCGTTCGCCGGGCGCGATCGTCCGTCCCCCGACCTCGGTCTCCGCGACGACCCAGCGGATCAGGACCTTGATCGGCCCGTCGAACCGCAGCAGCTCCTCGACCGCGGGACCGATCAGCGCCGGATCCTGGCGCAGCCGGTCGAGCTGGTCCGGCCGTCGCAGCAGGGCCAGCAAGGAGTTGGCGATGGAGTTGGTCGTGGTTTCGTGGCCGGCGAACAGCAGCAGGGCGCACATGGCCACGAGCTCGTCGTCGGAGAGGTGGTCGGCGTCGCCGTCGTGCGCCATGAGCGCGGACAGCATGTCCTCGCCCGGGTCGGTGCGGCGCTTCGCGATGAGCTCGCGGACGTAGGAGTCCATCTCCCGCAGGCCGCGCAACGCCCGTTCGTGCCGTTCGGCCCGCGCGGTGCCGCCGGCGCCGAACGCGACCAGCGCGAGCTCGTCGGACCACTCGCGGAAGCGATCGCGGTCCTCGGGCGCCGCGCCGAGCATCGTGGCGATCACGGTGGTGGGCAAGGGATACGCGATGTGCTCGATCAGGTCCTGCGGGCCGGAGCCGCGGAGGAAGCCGTCGATGTGCTCGTCGACGATCCGGGTGATCATGCCGTCCATCCGCGCGATCCCCTGGCCCTTGAACGCTCCCGCGGCGAGCTTGCGCAGCCGGGTGTGCGCCGGCGGGTCGGACACGACCATCCAGCTCGCCATCAGCGCGAGCACCGCGGTCGTCGCCTCCGGCTGGTCGGGCCGCTCGGCGCGCGCGGCGAGCAGCGGCCGGACGCGGTCGCTCGAGAACGCCTTGTTCTGGAACGCCGCCGAGACGTCTTCGTAGCGCGTGAGCAGCCACGCGCGGTGCTTCTCGCTCCAGTGCACCGGGTCCGCGGCGCGCAGCTCGCGGAGGACGGGGTAGGGGTCGGCGCTCGCCGACGGCTCGAGCAGGTCGTCGGGGACGGCGGGGTTTTCGGTGGCAGACATGGGTGTCCTCTCAGGAGCCGGCGGTGGCCGGCTGCGCGAGACCGCGGGCCAGCCCGAGCCGGTCGCGGACGATCCAGCCGCCGATCCGGCCGCCCTCGACGGAGACCAGACCGACGAGGTGCAGGGTCGCGGGCGTGCCGACGGCCGCTTCACCGCCGTCGGGGCCGAGCCCGCCGGCGTAGGCGCCCGTGGCGGTGATCCGGAAAGCGACGTGCTCGCCCGCGGAGAACAGCTCGTCGATCCTCGATGTGACGTCGGTGAGCAACGCGGGCCCGGCGTCGCCGTCGTCGAAGCGGACCGCGGCCGGGGGGTCCTGCGGCTGCACGGCCCCACCGGACGCGATCCAGTGCCGGACGAGGGATTCCGCGGCGGGGTTCGCCGGTTCGGCTTCGGTGTCCCACGGCGCCGGTGCGGGCGGGTCGACCGGAGACGGGTTCCCGGAGCTCAGCTGACGGCGGCGGGACAGGTAGTCCTGCTCCACGAAGTTCGTCTCCAGCCGGCGGCCGTTCCAGCGGTACAGCCCGATGCCCGTCCACACGGCGACCTGTCCGTCGCGGGCGCGCCGGCCGTGTTCGGAGAACCGCAGAGCCAGTTTCCGGCCGTCGGTGACGATCGAGTGGACCGTCAGGCACAGCCCGGGATACTGCTCGAACTGCCGCTGCGCCGCCGGGATGTACGCGTCGTCGCGCCCGGCGACCTCGTGCGGGCCCATGCGCAGGACGTAGCCGGGCTCCATGATCTCCGCGCACACGGAGACATCGTGGCGGTTGGTGTAGTCGTTGACGTAGCGGCGCATCAGCGCCACGAACGGGTCGGGGCGGGCGGTCATCAGCGGCCCTCGAACTTGGGCGGCCGTTTGCCGAGGAAGGCGGCGATGCCCTCCGCGGCGTCCGCGGTGGCGTGCAGGGTGGTGAGCGCGGCGGTCGAGTGGTCGAACTCGCCGCGGTCGACGCCGCGGTTGACCAGGTTCTTGCCGCTGGCCACGGCGAGCGGGGCCATCGACGCGAACCGCCCGGCGAGCTCGCGTGCGGTGCTCATCAGCTCGGCGGCGGGAACCACCTTCTGCGCAAGGCCGATCCGCAGCGCCGTGGGCGCGTCGACCCGCTCGCCGCCGAACATCATGAGCTTCGTCCAGTGCCGCCCGATCACCGAGGGCGCGCGCAGCACCCCGAACCCCGGGACCAACCCGACACCGCACTCCGGCATCCCGAACGTCGCCGTCTCGGCGGCCACCACCACGTCACACGCCAGGGCCAGCTCGCACCCGCCGCCGAGGGCGAACCCGTTCACGGCCGCGACGATCGGCAGTGGCGACTCCTCCACCGCGGCGAAGGTGCGCATGCAGTCCTGCTGGAACTCCCGCTTGGCGACGACGTCGGTGAGGTCGGCGAAACTCGCGATGTCGCCGCCGGCCGAGAACGCCTTGTCACCCGCGCCGGTGATGATCACGGCTCGCGTGCGGCCGTCGGAGGCCAAGTGGGCCAACGCTTCCCGCAACTCCGGCCAGAATTCGCGGCCCATCGCGTTGAGCTTGCCCGGGGTGTCCATGGTGAGCACCGCGACCGCGCCCTCGCCGTCGCCGGTGTCGTCGACCTCGACCCGCAAGGTGCGGGCCGCAGCGGGATTCCAGGTGCTCACGCAAGTCCTCCCGAGGCGATCTCGATGCTCGTCGCGATGACGTCCCGCGTGCGGGCGGGCTCGATGACGTCGTCCAGCGACAGGTGCGCGGCGGCCTCCCACGGCTCGGCCTCGCTGATCCACTCCTCGGTCAGCTCGGCGACGAGCGCCGCGTGCGCCTCGGGGCCTTCCTCGGCCAGCACGCGTTCCAGCCGGCGCCGGTGGATCGTGCGGATGCCGGTCTCGGGCGCCATGAACCCCAGCTCGGCACTCGGCCACGCGTAGAGGAAGTCCGGTTTGGTCGGGCGCCCGCCCATCGCGAAGTGCCCGCCACCGTAGGCCTTGCGCAGCACCACCCCGACCTTCGGCACGGTCGCCTCGGCGATCGCGGACACGAGCCCTTCGTAGCCGTGCAGGATGCCGCCGCGCTCGGCCTGGGTGCCGATCATGAGACCGGGCACGTCGTGCAGGAACACCAGTGGCAGGCCGAACGTGTCGCACAGCTTCACGAACGTCCGCTCCTTCGCCAGCGTCGGCGGCTCCAGCGCCCCGGCGCGCACGATCGGCTGGTTGCCGATGAGCCCGACCGGCCGCCCTTCGATCCGGGCGAGGGCGCACAGGAGGCTCGGCCCCCAGCCGTCGGCCCAGGGCAGCACGCTCTCCTCGTCGGCGATGCACGCGAACACGTCGCGCATGTCGTAACCGGAGCGCGGGCCGAGCGGGACGATCGACTCGAGCTCACGCGGGTCCCGGGCCGGCGGGCGCGGCGGAGCGAGCGGCGGCTTCAGCGTCGAGTTCTGCGGCAGGTAGGACAGGAACGCGGCGATGGCGTCCATCGCGTCGGCCTCGGTCTCCACGACGAGGTGCGCGTTGCCCGCTTCGGTCGCCGCGGCCGGGCCGCCGAGCTCGGTGTCGGTGACCTTCTCGCCGATCGCCGGCTCCACGACCGACGGACCCGAGAGCGCGATCGACCCGCTGCGCACCATCACCACGAAGTGGGCGGTCGAGGCGTGCAGGGCGGAGTCGCCGTAGCTCGGACCGAGCACGGCCGCGGCTCTCGGCACCACCGGCTGACCGGGCGGCGGCTTGAGGAACGTGGTGAAGTCCAAGGGAAGACCGGAAAAGCGCCAGCCGGAGACGTCCGGCATCCGGCCGCCGTCGGCGTCGCACAGCAGGACGAGGGGGAAACCGTGGCGTTGCGCGTGCTCGATGAGCCGGCCCTGCTTGCGCATGCTGATGGGGGCGGTCGTGCCGGCCACCACGGAGGAGTCGATGCCGATCACGCCGATGCGCCGGCCGTCGAGCAGGCCGAACCCGGTCACCACGGCGTCGCCGGGGATCGGCTTTTCCCGGCGCAGCTCCGGCAGCGCGAGCGCGCCGATCTCGAACCACGAGCCGGAGTCGACGAGCAGCTCGATCCGCTCCCGCACGGGCAGCCGGCCGGATTCCCGGTGCCGGCGCAGGCCTTCCGGCCCACCGCTGGCGTGGGCGGCCGCCTGCTTCTCGCGGAGGACGGCGAGCCGGTCGGCCATCGTGACCTCGGCCGGTTCGGCGGTGTCGCCACCCGAGTCGTCGCGCACGGTGCTCCTCGTCGTCACGGGACCTCCCCTGGCCGGGATCGGGTGGTCCGTCCCCGGAGCCGACCCTAGACTATCAGACGACTGGTTGGTAGACAGTTCTCCACGGGGTGCTCGTCGTCCGCGACGGAACCCCCAAGACGGGTGTGCAGCGACACCACGGACGTGAGGGAAACCGACATGCCAGAGGCGACCGTCCTGGTGGCGAACCGCGGCGAGATCGCCGTTCGCATCATCCGCGCGTGCCACGAACTCGGTCTGCGAGCCGCCGCCGTCCACAGCGACGCGGACGCCGGCGCGCTGCACGTCCGGCTGGCCGACGAAGCTCACCGGATCGGACCGCCGCCCGCGCGAGCGTCCTACCTGGACGTCGACGCGGTGCTGGGTGCGGCGAAGGCGGCCGGTGCGAGCCTCGTGCACCCGGGTTACGGCCTGCTGAGCGAGGACGCCGGGTTCGCCGAGGCAGTCACCGCGGCCGGGCTGACGTTCGTCGGGCCGTCCGCCGAGGTCATCGCGCGGATGGGCGACAAAGTCGCGGCGCGCGCGGTGGCCCGGAAGTGCGGCGTGCCGGTGCCGCCCGGCACCGCGGATCTCACGGCCGAGCAGGCGGCGGCCGAGGCGGACCGGATCGGCTTTCCCTTGGTGGTCAAGGCTTCGTTCGGCGGGGGCGGGCGGGGCATGCGCGTCGTGACGTCCGCCGGCGGGCTCGCCGAGGCGATGGCCGCGGCCGGGCGGGAAGCGGGCGCCGCGTTCGGACGGCCGGAGGTGCACCTCGAGCGCTACCTCCAGCCGGTGCGGCACGTCGAAGTGCAGGTGTTCGGCGACGCGCACGGCACGGTCGTCCACCTCGCCGACCGGGACTGCTCGGTGCAGCGCCGGCACCAGAAGCTCATCGAGGAGGCGCCGGCGTTCGGCCTGCCGGATCGGGTGCGCGCCGCGCTGCGGGAGGCGGCCGTGACCCTGGCGCGCGAGGTCGGTTACGTCGGCGCGGGCACGGTCGAGTTCCTCGTGCTGCCGGAGACCGGCGAGTTCTTCTTCCTGGAGATGAACACCCGGCTGCAGGTCGAGCACGGCGTGACCGAGCTGGTCACCGGCCTCGACCTCGTCGCGGCGCAGCTGCGGGTCGCGCTCGGTGAGCCGCTGCCGTTCACGCAGGACGACGTGGTGGTGCGCGGACACGCGATCCAGGCCCGCATCGCGGCCGAGGATCCGTCGGCGGGTTTCCGGCCGGCGCCGGGCACCGTGACCGGCCTGACGCTGCCGCTGGGTCCGGGGATCCGCAACGACTTCGGTGTCGAGACCGGCGACGCGGTGCCGGCGATGTACGACTCGCTCTTCGGCAAGGTCCTCGCCCACGGCGCCGACCGCGACACCGCGCGACGCCGGCTCGTGGGCGCGTTGGGCGAACTGCGGGTCGCGGGTCCGCCGACGACCGCGCCGTACCTGCGCACGATCCTCGAATCGGCGTCGTTCACGGAAGGCAGGCACGACACGGGATCCGTCGAACGGGAGTGGGTGCCGGAACCGGCCACGGCTCCTGCCGCTCCCCCCGCCCCGCACACCTCGGGCACGAACGCCGTGCCCGCCCGGCTGGTCCGGATCGCCACGGACCGCGGGCCCGTCGAGATCGCGGTTTACGGACGCGCTCAGCGGCCCGGGGTGGTTGCCGCGCCGTCGGAACGCCCCTCACGCGACAGCGGATCAGGAAGCACCGCAGGCGCGGCAGCCGGCGGACCGCCCACCGCGCCGATGGACGCCACCGTGGTCGCGGTCCGGGTCGAGCCCGGGCAGGAGGTCGCCGCGGGTGACGTCGTCGCGGTGCTGGAGGCGATGAAGATGGAGATGCAGGTGCGCACGGAGGTCGGCGGTGTCGTCGGGACCGTCCTCGTCTCCCCCGGCACCTCCGTCGCCGCCGGGGCTCCGCTGATCACGCTCGGCTGAGCCCGGCGGTCCCGGCTGTCACGCCTTCGGGACGGCGACGATCGGGACGTCCGGCCCGCCACCGTCGACGAGGATGCGTTGCGCCGTCAGGTAATCGGCGTCGGCAGAGGCGAGGAACGCCACGACACCGGCCACGTCCTCGGGCCGCGCCACGCGGCCGAAGGGGTAGCGCGCGTCGAGGTCGGCGATCATCGGCGCGCCGGACGCCGCGACGAGGCGCTCGCCCATGTCGGTCGCCACCAGGCCGGGCGCGACGATGTTGACCCGCACGCCGTGCGGCCGTTCCTCGTGCGCCAGGGTCCGCGCGGCGGTCTCCATCGCGGCCTTCGCCATCGTGTACGCGGCGCCACCCGCCGGCGTGGTCTCCACGATCGCGCTCGACACCACGATCACGTCGCCCCGGGCCGCGGCGCGCATCCCCGGCAGCAGCGCGCGGATCAACGCGAGCGGCCCCAGCGTGTGGACGCGCAGCAGCCGCAGGTATTCCTGCTCGTCGGTGTCCGCGATCGGCGTGCCGCGGCTCGCCGTTCCGGCGTTGCTCACGAGCAGGTCGACGGGGCCGAGGTCGGCCCGGATCCGCTGCACCATGGCGGCGACGGCGGCCTCGTCGTCCACGGACGCGCGGTAGGCGACCGCGGTCCCGCCCTCGGCCGCGATCCCCGCCACGACCTCCTCGGCCGCGCCGGCGTCACGCCGGTAGTTGACCGCGACGGCGGCACCGTCGGCCGCGAGCCGCGTCGCGATCGCACGGCCCACACCGCGCGAGCCGCCGGTCACCAGCGCGATGCGGCCCGCCAGCGGCGTGGGGTCGGGGGACATCGGAAACTCCTCGTCGTCGGTGGTCGCGTCAGAGGCGGGTCGCGGCGTCGAGCCGGACCACCTCGCCGTTGAGCAGCTCGTTTTCCATGAAGCTCGCCACGAGCCGGGCGAAGTCTTCCGGGCGGCCCAGGCGTTTCGGGAACACGTGCAGGTCCATCAGCGCGGCGCGGCGCTTCTCGTCGGCCCCGGCCAGCATGCCCGTGTCCATGATCCCCGGGCACACCGTCATCACGCGAATCCCCCAGATCGCGAGATCCCGCGCGAGCGGCAGCGTCAGTGCGACCAGCCCGCCCTTCGACGCCGAATACGCCGCCTGCCCGGCCTGCCCTTCCAGCGCGGCGGCCGACGAGACGTTGACGATCAGCCCGCGCTCGCCGTCCGGGCCCGGCTCGTTGCGCGCCATCACGGCGACGGCGTGGCGCAGCACATCGAACGCGCCCACGAGGTTGATCTCCACAGTGCGCCGGAAGAGATCGAGCGGGTGCAGCTCGCCCTTGCGCGACAGCACCCGCGCGGCCGGGCTGATCCCGGCCGCGTTGACGCACACGTCGAGCCGCCCGAACCGCTCGGCGACCGCGCCGACGGCCTTCTCGACCGCCGCCTCGTCCGACACATCGGTGGGCACGAACAGCGCGCCTTCGCCCAGCTCGGCCGCGAGCTCGGCGCCGGCCGAGCTCGCCAGGTCGAGGATGCCCACCCGGCCACCGCCCGCGACCAGCCGCCGCGCGGTGCCGGCGCCGAGCCCCGACGCACCGCCGGTGACCAGGCCGACGGAACCCTCGATCCTCATTTGATCGTGGCCCCCGCGTCGACGGGCAGCGCGACCCCGGTCACGTACCGCGCCTCGTCGCTGGAGAGGAACAGCACGGCGTTGGCGATGTCGATCGGGTCGACCCACGGCACCTGGAGCGCGTTGAGCGACAGGAAGCCCGGCATAGCCGCCTCCCTCGTCGGCGCCGGGTCGTCCGGGGCGAACATCCCCCACGTGCCGGGGTTCTGGATCATGTGGGTGTCCACATTGGTCGGATGCACGGTGTTGACACGGATGCGGTGCCCGGCGAGCTCGTTGGCCATCGTGCGCATCAGCCCGACCATCCCGTGCTTGGCGGCCACGTAGTGCCCGACCTGCATGATGCCCTTCAGCCCGCCGATCGAGCTGGTGAACACCATCGACCCGCCGCCGCGGCGCATCAGGTGCGGCACCGCGGCCTTCGCGGTGTGCCAGACCCCGGTGAGGTTGACGTCGAGCATGTCCTGCCACATGTCCTCGGTGAGCTCCCAGGACATGCCGTAGGTGGCGATGCCGGCGTTCGCCACGACGATATCCAGCCCGCCGAACCGCTCGACTCCCTCGTCGAGAGCGGCCTGCAGGCCTTTGGCGTCCCGGACGTCGGCCTTGCTCGCCACGATCTGCCCACCGGCCTTCTCGACCAGCGCGGTGGTCTCGGCCAGGTCCTCCTCGGTGGCCGGCGGGTACTTGTCCACCGTCTCGACCGCCGCGCACGCGTCGATCGCGATGATGTCGGCGCCCTCCTCCGCGAGCCGCACCGCGTGTGCGCGGCCTTGCCCACGTGCCGCGCCCGTGATGAACGCGACCTTTCCCGCGACCCGTCCCGTCATGTCCGCCTCCTCTGCTGGAAGAAACTTGTTGCCGTTCAAAGACTTCCGGTCAGTAGCGCAGCGTCCCGGCGAACGCGTCGAGCCGCTTGCCCAGCACGGCCTCGGCCGCCGTGATGCCCGAGCGCGCGGCCTTGTCGATCCCGATGCCGCGGGCGCGCGTCGTGTCGCCGGTCAGCCACAAGCCCTCGATCCCGCGGACCTTCGTGTCAGGCCGGACCGGGCCGACCAGGCCCGGTTTGGTGATCACGCCGTAGCTGGTGACGACGTGCGGCTTCGTCCACAGTGCCCCGCGCGCCGCCGGCAGCATCTCCTCGATGTCCTCCCACAGCTCGGCGAACTTCCGGTCGAGCCAAGCCCGGTCGCCGTAGTGGGTGGTCGCGTCGAACGAGGCCCCGACGCACGTCAGGTACTCCCCTGCGGGCGAGACCCCGCCGTCGTAGCCGGTGAAGTTGAGGGTGAAGCCGGGCAGGCCGCAGCGGGGTGTGGACAGGAACGACGCCATCTCCCGCTCGGTCATCGCGATCACCGGCTCCTTCGCGGCGATCCAGTAACCGATCCAGCAGGCCCGGTTGCGGTTGGCCGCCAGCATGCGGATGCGCGCCGCGAGGTCCCACGGCAGCACGTCGTCGTCGAACAGCCGCAGCAGGTCCCACACCGGCGCCGACACGACCACCTGTGGGGCCGCGATCTCCTCGCCGTCGCGCAGCGTCACGCCGCGCACGGCGCTATCGCGCACGTCGACCCGGCGGACCGGCGCCGACAGCCGGAGCTCACCACCGTGGGCCTCGAACGCCGCCATCATGTTGTGCCACAACGCATCCCAGCCGCCCATGGGCCAGAACGAGTATCCGGCGGTGCGCCGCGTCGAGTAGTGCAGCTTGCGCGTGTACAGGTTCTCCGAGGCCGAGTGTTCCCACGGCCGCAAGGTGATCTGCTCCAGCACCGAGATGGCTTCCCACACCGTGTACACGCCCTCGTCGGAGGTGTACTGCGCCATCCACTCCCGCAGCGAAGCGTGGTTCCAGTTCTCCAGCTCCTCGTACGACGTCGCGTTCAACGCCTGGATGCACCGCTTGAGGCCCTGCTTCGCGCTGCCCGCGTACTGCTCCTGGATCGGCGCCCAGCCCCGGCCGTTGGTCCAGAACGGCATGGAGTCGCTGCGTTCGGAGTGCACGAGGTCGAGCCCCATGAGCGCGCACACCCTCGTCAGCGAGTCGCCGGGATCCTCGACGAGGTGGCTGCCGAGGCCGAGCTGGTGCCCCTTGTACCGGTACTCGCGCGCCCGCCCGCCGAGGTACGCGTGCTTTTCCAGCAGCAGCACGCGTTGGCCCTGTTCGGCCAGCACTGACGCCGTGACCAGGCCGGACACGCCGGCACCGAGCACGATCACGTCGTAGGACAAGAAACCTCCTCCTGCCGGGTACTCACGGGGCGACCACGTCGGCGACCGCCCGCAACGGCGCGTCGAGCAGTTCGAGCACGGTCCCGTCCGGGTCGCGCAGGTACACCACCCGTACCGGCCCCCACTGTTTCGGCCGGTTCCACAGCCGCTGCCCGCCGGCGGCCTCGGCCCGGGCCAACGCGGAGTCGACGTCGGCGACCCGGATGCCGAGGTGCGGCAGCCGGGCGGCCGGCTCCTGCGCGGCACACCACTCCGGCGCCGGCTCGCCGAACTCGAACAGCTCGATCCCGCTGCCGTCCGGGAACCCGAGCAGGGCGACGCGCACCTCGCGCTCGGTGTTCATCGCCAGCGCGGCCGCACCGGGATCGAGCGTGAATGGCGGCGCGAGCGGTTCGGCGCCGAGCTCGCGGTAGAAGGCCACGGCCCGGTCCAGCTCCGCCACGCGCACGCCGAGGTGGTGCAGTCCCGCCGTCACACGGACCGGCCGCGGTCCGCCCAGTACGCGCGGCGCAGGTCGCGCTTGAGGATCTTCCCGGTGGGCGCCTTGGGCAGGGCGTCGACGAACTCGACGGACCGGGGCTTCTGGTAGGAGGCGAGGTGCTGCTTGGCCGTGGCGATGATGTCGGCCTCCGTCGCCGTCGTCTCGGGCTTGAGCACCACGAACGCCTTCACCGCTTCGCCCCACTCGTCGTCGGGCACGCCGATCACCGCGCACTCCAGCACCGACGGGTGTTTGTTCACCGCCTCCTCGACCTGGATCGAGTAGATGTTCTCGCCACCGGAGATGATCATGTCCTTGGCGCGGTCGACGATGAACACGTACGACTCGGCGTCCCAGGTGGCGATGTCGCCGGTCCACATCCAGCCGTCGCGGATCGTGTTCTCGGTGAGGTCGGGGCGGTTGAGGTAACCGAGCATGTTGGCCTCGGACCGCACGATGATCTCGCCCGCGGTCCGGCCGTCCTTGGGCACCTCGCGCCCGTCCGGGTCGACGACGCGGACCTGCGTGACGAAACCCTCGCGCCCGCAGGACATCAGCCGTTCCGGGTGGATGCCGCGCACGGCGTCGAGGTGGTCTTCCTGCGACAGGAAGCACATCGTGGTGCCCTCGGTCTGCCCGTAACCCTGGATCAGCGTGCAGGGGAACTGGTCCAGCGCCGCCTTGACCACCGACGAGGGCATGGGCCCGCCGCCGTACTGGATGTTGCGCAGGGCCGAGATGTCGTAGGAGGAGAAGCCCGGCACGGCCATCATCCAGTTCAGCATCGTGGTGATGCCGAGGAACGCCGAGACGCGCTCCTCCTGGATGAGCTCCAGCGCCGTGCGCGCCTCGAAGTTCATCAGCACCAGCGGGCAGCCGTGGCGGTGGTAGTTCATCGAGAGCACCACCGGGATGTGGTACATCTGCCCGGTCAGCATGTAGACGTCGGTCGCGACGATGCGCTCGGCGACGGTCTGGTTGAGCATCCCGAACGACACGCTCGTGTGGCTGTGCAGCGCGCCCTTCGACTCTCCGGTGGTGCCGCCGGTGTAGAGGATGAAAAACGGATCGGCGTCACCGACCGACGACGACTGCACCGGCTCGTCGGTGCTGCTGCGCGCCAGCAGGTCCTCGTAGCTTCCGTCGCCCGATTCGCCGTACTGCAGCCAGTTGGGCACGTCCACCGCGGCCTGCAGCTGCTTCGCGGTATCGAGCCACTCGTCGGACGCGATCACCGCTTTCGGCGCCGCGTCGGCGACGATCCGGGTCAGCTCGCCCGCTCCGAGCCGCCAGTTCAGCGGCTGCGTAACGAGCCCGGCGCGCCCGGCGGCGTAGTACAGCTCCTGGTACTCGATGGAGTTCTTCGCCAGGATCGCGACCCGGTCCCCTTGGGACAGACCGAGGCCGCCCTCGCCCGCCAGCCCGTTGGCGAGCCTGCGGACGCGTTCGTCGAGGGTTCTCCAGTCCATCCGCCGGCCGCTCGGGGCGTCGACGATCGCGTCCCGGGTGGGCGTGAGCGCCGCCCACTTCTCCGGGATCCGTCCGATGTTGACCATGGGTGTCCTCTGGTAGGTGCCGGTGCGGGGATCAGTAGGGCAGGTCGAGGTAGATGTGCCGGGTCGCGATCAGCCAGCGGTCCCCCTGCTTCACCAGCTCGTCGCGGTACCAGCCGCTGGAGAGCACCCGCACCGCGCCGTTCTCGATCGAGAGCAGCGTGAGGTTCGCGGTCGTCGCCGCGCTGTCCGGGGTTTCCTTGGTGAGCACCAGGTTCGAGAGGTTGTGCCGGCGCTGGTCGGTCTGCGCGACGAGCGAATCTGCGTGCAGCTTGCGGATCGCCTCGCGACCCTCGAACGGCCCGATCGTGTCACCTTCGCGGCCGATCTGCATGGTCATCGTGGCCGTCTCGGTGAACTGATCGGCGATCAGGCCGACGTCGTTCTCGTCGTAGCCCCAAGAAGCCTTGCCCAGGACGTTTTCGATCTCGGCGCGTGCGGTCATGCGGGTGCCTCCTCAGGCGGGCGTGAAGGTCAGGGGCAGCGAAGTGGGGGCGCGGGTGAACACGCCGTGCTCCGGCGGCGCATCGCCGTCGAAGCGGATGTCCCGCATGGCGTCGAGCAGGTGCGCGATGCCGGTGTCGAGCTCGGTCTTGGCCAGCATCGCGCCGACGCAGAAATGGCGTCCCAGGCAGAACGCCGTGTGGTTGGCGCCGGCGGTGTAGGCCCGGCCGAGGTCGAGGTCGGCGCGCAGGAGGTTGAACGAGTCGGGATCGGCGTACTTGGCCGGGTCGCGGTTCGCCGCGCCGATCAGGCAGGTCACGGTCTTGCCCGCTTCGACGACCCCGCCCGAGAGCTCCACGTCCTCGGCGGGCTGGCGCATGATCATGTGCACCGGCGGCGAGAACCGCAGGGTCTCCGCGAACGCGGCCGCGATCAGCGAGTGGTCGGCGCGCACCGCTTCGAGCTGGTCGAGGTTCGCGACGAGGTTGCGCATCAGGCTGGCGATGGCCTTGTCGGTGGTCTCCCCGCCCGCGGTCAGCAGCAGGCTGCAGAAGGCCTTGATCTCCTCGTCGCTCATCCGCACGCCGTCGATCTCGGCGGAGCACAGCGTGGAAAGCAGGTCCTCGCCCGGGTTTTCGCGGCGCTCGCGAATGATCGGCAGCAGGTAGGCCTCGAACTCCTCCTTGGTACGGATCCCTTCGGCCATGACCTGCTCGTCACCGGAGAGGTTCGACAGGAAGGCCATGATCGAGCTGTACCAGCGGTGGAAGTGCTCGTGGTCGGACTTGGGCAGGCCGAGCATGTCCACGATCACGTTGATCGGGAACCGCGTCGCGTACTGGTCGACGAGGTCGACGCGCCCGTCGCGGCGAAACGCGTCGACGAGGTCGCGCGAGTTCTGTTCGATGACGGGCAGAAACTTGGTCATCAGGTCCCGGCCGCGGAAGGCCGGCGCGACCAGGTTCCGGTGCGTGGAGTGCTCGCGCCCGTCCATCTGCAGGATGGTCCGGCCGTGCACGGGCTCGAGCTGCCAGTCGTAGTTGTGGCTGGTGAACACCGGGTCCTTGAAGGCACGCTCGACGTCCGCGTACCGGCTGATCACATAGCTCTGCGTGGCTTCGTGCCAGATGAGCGGGTGCTGCTCGCGCATCACCCGGTACGCGCGGTAGGGATCCGCAGCGAACTCCTCGGACAGGATGTCGGGTCCAGCGGTGGCGGCTACGGACATCGGCGTCCTCCATGACGTCATCGTCACTGACTAACGGCCGTTTGGTAGCGGTGAGATTAGCACCACACCGGTGCCCCAACAAGGGTCTGTCAACCAACCGTTTGACAGTGAAGATCGGGCTTGTCATGCTGCGGACAGGACTCGCGCAGGGAGGCTCCAGTGCACGACGACGGCAGGCCGCGAAGCTTCCCCCGAACGGCCCGGGCCTGATGGGCCGCGCGCTGGTCGTCGGTGGCACGGGCCCGACCGGTCCCCCGATCGTGGCGGGGCTGCTCGCCCGCGGGCACGAGGTGACGGTGTTCCACACCGGCCGCCACGAGGTCGCCCAGCTGCCGGACGTCCCGCACGTGCACGGCAGCCCGTTCGAGGCGGACGACATCGCGCGCGCCGTGGGCGAGGGCGGGTGGGACGTGGTCGTCGCGACCTACGGCCGGGTCCGGCTCATCGCCGACGGAGTGGCGAACCGCTGCGCGCACCTGGTCGTGGTCGGCGGTGTGCCGGTTTACCAGGGTTACGTCAACCCCGGTTCGCGGTTCCCGTACGGCGTGCAGCTGCCCGTGCGCGAGGACTCGCACCCGCTCGTCGCGCCGGACGAACCCCGCTTCGCCGGCTACAGCACCGGCCCGATCCGGCGCACCGAAGACCACGTGTTCTCGTTGGGCGCCAAGGGTTCCTTCGCCGCCACCTACCTGCGCTACCCCACCGTCTACGGGCCGCGCAACCCGTACGCCTGGGAGTGGAACGTGGTGCGCCGCGTGCTGGACGGGCGCCCGTGGCTGGTCCTCGCCGACGGCGGGCACGGCGTCCACTCCCGCGCCGCCGCGCGCAACGCGGCGGAGGCCGTGCTGCTGGCCGTCGACCGGCCCGCGATCGCGGCGGGCAAGGCCTACAACGTCGCCGACGACGAGCTCCTCACCGTGCGGCAGTGGGCGCAGCTCGTCGCCCGCGCCGCGGGCAGCGACCTGGAAATCCGGTCGCTGCCCCGGGAACTGCCCAATCCCGGCCTCGCGGTGTCGGCGTTCGGCGGCCAGGAGTCTCCCACGTGCATTGTGGACACGACCCGGCTGCGCGAGGACCTCGGCTACCGCGACGTGGTCTCGGTAACCGACGGGATCGCCGAGACCGTCGAGTGGATGCTCGCGAACGAACCGGTCCTGCGCGCGTCAGGCACCACGGATCCCTTCGACTACCCGGCCGAAGACGCGTTGGTGGCGGCCTACGAGCGGGCATTGGCGAGCCTTGCCCCGCAGGCCGCGCCGTTCGGCGCGGGCATCGAGCGGATGGACATGGTGCAGACCGCGAAAGGCCGCGCCCTATGACGCGAGCACCTGGCGGCGCACGTCGCGGGTGTCGTACCAGGTGGCGACTTTCGCGATCCGGCCCTCGCGCAGGTCGAACACGTCGAGGGCGCTGAACCCGATCGGACGGCCGTCGCGCAGACGGCCCGTGAAGCCGATCTCCGTCACCACGGCCTCGGCGGCTTCGATCCAGCGCGTCACGCGGTCTTCGTGCTCGGCGTAGCCCGCGAGGAGCTTCGCGAAGTGCGCGATCGCCGCATCCCGGCCGACGACCGGGGCCGCGCCGACGGTGTGGATCTCCACCTCCTCGGTGAAAACCCCGGCCAGGTCGGCGAACCGCTCGGCGTTGATCGCGGAGAAATACGCCTCCACCGCCGCCCGGCTCACGACCCGACCAGCTTCTTCAGCTCCGTCATCGCCTGGAACGACCACCTCGCCAGCGACGGGTCGCCGAACGCGGTGATGTTCCACATGACGAGGTGGCGCAGCCCGGCCTCGCGGTACTCCGCCAGCTGCTCGGCCACCTGGGCCGGGGTGCCGCAGAACGCGTAGTGCCGCACGACTTTCGGCGGGATCGCGTCGATGATCCTCAGCGACTCGGCACGCGACACGGCCGTGGGGATGAAGTCGTGGAAGCCGGATCCGCCCGGCCCGCCGTCCAGCGGCGGTTCGACGCCGAGGTCGCGGAAGACCTGTGCGGGCAGCAAAACACACAGCGCGCGCACGAGCGGTGCCTCGGTGAGCCGCCGGACCGTCTCCTCGTCGGGACCCATGAGCAGGTACCCGAGCATGCCGGGGGTGATCGCCTCGGGATCGCGGCGCGCGTCCTGCGCCGACTGCCGGATCGTGGTGAGCGACTTGGCGTACTCGGCCGGCGACATCTTGGTGGGCAGCCACCCGTCGGCCTTGGCCCCGGTGAGCTCCAGCATCCGCGGGCCGTGCGCGGCCGTCCAGATCTCGGGCGCTTTCCCTTGGTAGGGTTGCAATCCCAGGACGGCGTTCTCCAGCGTGTGGAACTTCCCGGCGTAGTCGACGGGTCCGTCGGCCTCCCACAGCAGCCGCATCACGTCGATGCCTTCGCCCAGCTTCGCGACGGGCTTGTCGAACGACATCCCGTACGGCGTGATGTTGAGCCGTTCCCCCGAGCCGAGCCCGATGATCGCGCGGCCCTTCGTGACGTGGTCCAGTGTCAGCGCGCTCGCCGCGGCCATCGCCGGGTTGCGCCGGATCAGGTCGGTGACGACGACGCCGACCTTGATCCGCTCGGTCTGCGCGCCGACGACACCCATCATGATCAGCGGGTCGAAGTAGGCGTGCGGGTTGGGCTGCACCGCGGCGAGCGGCGTCAGGTCCTCGGTCCACATGGTGTCGGCGTGCCAGCCCATGAGGTGGTCAGGCCACCACACGGCGTCGAAGCCCTCGGCTTCGCTGCGGCGCGCGAACTTCACCGCGGCGTCCGCGGGCGGCATGATCTGACCGGGCACACCGAGCTGCAGACGCTCCACTCAGTACCTCCATCCATCGCCGAACGTCGGGATCCGCGCACCGAGGTAGTCCTCGACGCACGTGAGGGCGGCGCGGGCCGCGCGGTCGGTGCCGACGCCACGGCTGCGGAAGGTCTCGCTGGCGAACCAGAGCCCCTCGACGTTGGGCGCGCGCCAGTGCGGCCGGTACTTCCCGACCAGCCCGGGCATCTGGATCACGCCGAAGCTCGGCTCGAACACCAGGTGCCGGCGCCGCCAGACCGGGTTCGCCAGGCCGGGCCACATCGTCTCGACGTCGCGTTCGAAGGCCTGCATCGTGGCGCGGCACCACTCGCGGTCGCGGCCCTTCGCGCCCGGGATGATCGCGCCCAGCACGTGCAGGTGCGTGCCTTCGGGCGAGCACGACGGGTCCATCGCCGACTGGTCGAACATGAACCCGGAGCAGTCCGTCGACGGCGTCGCGGTCCACGTCGAGAGCTCACGCGGGTCGAACTGCGTGACCGGCTCCTCGGTGGCGAGGTAGAGCCCGAGCCAGGCGATGCGGAACTTGTCCTGCGCCAGGAACTCGATCTGCGAGGCGTACCACTCCGGGAGCACGCTGCGCGGCACCACGTTCAGCACGTGCCACACCGGCAGCGTGGAGATCACCGCGGGGGCCTCGAGGATCTCCTCCTCGAAGAACTCGTTGGGCAGTACCCGGGGTTCGCGGGCGACCGCGACGCCTTGCACCGCACCGTTTTCGACGATCACGCGCTCGACCGTGGTCCCCAGGCGCAGCTCGCCGCCGTGCCCGGTGATCGCGTCGGCGAGGTCGCGCCACAGCCCGTCCCAGCCCTGGCCGGGCCAGCACGAGTAGGCGGCGGTGTTGCGCTCCTCGTAGTGCATCTTGCGCACGTAGAGGTTGTCGCTGGCGGAGTGGTCGTACCAGTTGTCGGTCATGCACTCCAGCACGGAGATGAACTCGAACAGGTCCACCACGCCCTGGTCGGACGTGTGCTGGTGGATCCATTCACGCAGCGACCGATCGTCCCAGTCGTCGAGCTCGGAGTACGGGGTGTCGGCGAGTGCCTTGATGACCTTCTTCAGTTCCGCGCGGTCGGTGTAGCGGTCGCGGATCGAGCCCCAGCCCGACCCGTTTTCCCAGATCGGCATCTCCTTGCTGACCTCGCCGTGGATCAGCTCCTTGCCGACGTGCTCGAACACCTTGGTGAGGCCTGATCCGCCGTCTTCGATCAGGTGCCCGCCGAGGTTGACGGTGAAGCCCTCGTCCGGCACGGCCATGGCGCGCCCGCCCAGGTACGGGCTGCGGTCGAGCACGACGACCCGCTTGCCTTCGCGCGCGAGCAGCGCTCCCGCGCACAGGCCGGCCGCGCCCGCCCCGATCACCACCACGTCGTAACTCGACACGGCATCACCTTTCTTCGCCGCAGTCGCGGTCAACGCATTGTCGCGGCTGGGTTTTCCGGCTTGTCCACCATCAAGTACCCACGCTAGTTTGTCAAACGGTCGGTAGATAGAGCGGGGAGTGGCCGATGACGAGCAGATCCGCCGGTTCCGTCCGGCCCGTGGCCGCCACCACGCTCGGCGATCTGGTGCGCCGTCGAGGGCTGGCGCATCCCGATCGCGAAGCCCTCGTCTTCCCTGCCGAACGGGCCACTTACGGCGCGCTCGCCGACCGCGTCCGGGAGCTCACTCTCGCGCTGGTGGGGCTGGGAGTTCAGCCGGGCGACCGGGTCGGGATCCTGCTGCCCGCGTCGGTCGATCTCCTCGCGATGCTGGTGGCCGCCACCGAGGCCGGCGCGATCGCGGTGCCGGTCAACGCGCGGTTCAAGTCGGTGGAGCTCGAAGGCATCGTCACGCACTCGGGGATGCGGGTGCTCGTGACCGCTCCCCCGCGGGCCGGCGAGCCGGACTTCGCCGAGCTGCTGCACCGGACGTTTCCGGGGCTCGCCGAGGGCGCTGCTGCCGAGCTGGAGCACGTCGTGCACCTGGGCGGTCCTGGTGGCGGCGGGCTGATGTCCTCCGCGGAGTTCTTCGCGAGTGCGTGTCCTGCCGCCGAGGCCGACCGGGCGGCGGCGAGCGTGCGGGTCCGCGACACCGCGTTGCTGGTCTACACGTCGGGGACCACGGCCGCGCCCAAAGGCGCGATGCTCAGCCACGAAGCCCTCACCCGGCTGGCCGACGGGATCGCCCGCGAGCGGATGCCGCTGACCGCGGACGACCGGGTGTGGACGGCGATCCCGCTGTTCCACGGTGGCGGGATCACCTTCGCCCTCACCTGCCTCACGGCGGGCGCCACCTTTGTGCACCCGCGGTTCTTCGACCCCGCCACGACGTTGGAAATCCTGGTCCGCGAGCGCGTGACGGTCGCGCTCGCGGCCTTCGAGACGATCTGGCTGCCCGTGCTCGACCGGCCGGACTTCGCCTCGTACGACCTGTCGCGGATCCGGGTCGTGATGGTGGTCGGCGTACCCGAACGGCTCCGCACCATGGCGGCGCGGCTCCCCGACGCGGTGCACGTGTCGTGCGTGGCGATGACGGAGTCCGCCGCGTTCCTCACGCTCAACCGGCTCGACGACCCACCGGACAAACGCGTGGAAACCGGCGGGCATCCGATGCCCGGGATGCAATGCCGGGTCGTTGATCCGTCAGGTGACGACGTGTCCCCCGGTGTGCCCGGTGAGCTGCTTTTCCGTGGCCCCAACACGTTCGACGGTTACTTCCGCGACCCGGACCTCACCGCGCGCGTGTTCGACTCCGCCGGCTGGTTCCACACCGGCGACGTGGTCGTCGCGGACTCCGACGGTCGGCTGACGTTCGTGTCCCGGCTCAAGGACATGCTCAAGGTGGGCGGCGAGAACGTCGCGGCGGCCGAGGTCGAGGGGCACCTGCTCACGCACCCGGCCGTCGCGATCGTGGCCGTGGTGGCAGCCCCGGACGCGCGGTATGTCGAGGTGCCGGCGGCGTTCGTCCAGCTCAAGCCGGGGTGTTCGGTGACCGAGCGGGAGCTGATCGACCACTGCGTCGGGCGGATCGCGTCATACCGGGTGCCGCGCTACGTCCGCTGGGTGACCGAGTGGCCGATGTCGGGGACGAAGATCAAGAAAGTGGAGCTGCGCAAGAGGATCGCCGACGAGCTGGTGGCCGCCGGCATCACGGAAGCGCCGCGGGTGCGCCAATAGCCGCTCTGGAGGGGCCATGTCCACCATCCCGGATCTGCTCGACCGGTGCGCCACCGAGCGCGAAGTCGTGTTCCCCGACGGACGGCTGAGTTATGGCGAGATCGCCGCCGAAGCCCGGCGACTGGCCGGATCGTTGTGGGCGCGGGGAATCCGCCCCGGCGATCACGTCGGCGTGCTGGTGCCCGGCGGGATCGCGAGCGTGACGACCTGGTTGGGGATCGCCTACCTCGGCGCGGTCACCGTCCCGGTGAACCCCCGGCTCAAGGCCGCGGAACTCGCCTACGTCGTCGAGCACGCCGACCTGCGGCTGCTGTTCGCCGACACCACGCTCGGGCCGGTGCTCGCCTCGGCGCTTCCCGGGCTCGCTCCTTCTTCCGGTCTTTCCCTGCGGGTGGCGCCGGTGTTGCGTGCGATCGTCGCCGTGGACGACGGCCCCGCGCCCGCCGGCTGGCTCTCGCGCGCCGCGTTCTCGGCGAGTTCTGCCGACGCGGCGACGGTGACCGCGGCCCGGGCCGGTGTGCGCGCCGGCGATCCCGCGTTGATCCTCTACACCTCCGGCACGACCGCCCGGCCGCACGGGTGCGTGCACGACAACGCTTCCCTGGTCGCTGAAGGCGAAGCCGTCGCCGAACGGCTCGGCCTCACTTCAGAGGACCGCTTCTGGACCGCCCTGCCGATGTTCCACTGTGGCGGCTACGACGTCGTCCTCGCGGCGCTGGCGGCCGGCTGCGCGATGGTCCACACCGGACCGTTCGAGCCGGGTCTGGCGTTGCGTCAGCTCTCCGAAGAACGGTGCACGGTCGCGTTTCCCGCGTTCGAGACGATCTGGCTGCGCGTGCTCGACCACCCTGAGTTTCCTGGTACCGACTTGTCCGCGCTGCGCCTCGTGCTCAACGTCGGCGCCCCCGAACGGCTGCGCGCCATGCAGGCCCGGATCGCCCCGGCCGTCCAGATGTCGTCCCTCGGCTCGACGGAGTCCCTCGGCTTCTGCTGCGTCGGCTCCCCCGACGACCCGGCCGACGTCCGCGCCACCACGAGCGGCAAAGTGTTGCGGCACATGGAAGTCCGCGTCGTCGACCCTGCGACTCGCGCACCGGTCCCCGCGGGCACCCGCGGCGAACTCCAGTTCCGCGGCACCTCCCGCTTCTCCCACTACCACCGCGACCCCGAGCTGACCGCCGAACGCCTCGACCCCGCCGGCTGGTTCTCCACGGGCGACCTCGTCGTCGCCGACCCCGCCGGCCGCCTCTCCTACGTCTCGAGGCTCAAAGACATGCTCAAGGTCGGCGGCGAAAACGTCTCCGCCGCCGAGGTCGAAGGCTGCCTCGCCGACCACCCCGCCTGCGGCGTCGTCCAGGTCGTCGCCGCCCCGGACGCCCGCCTCGGCGAAGTGGCCGCCGCCTTCATCCAGCTCCGCCCCGGCGCCACCACCACCGAACGCACCCTGATCGACCACTGCCTCGGCCGCATCGCGACGTTCAAGGTCCCGCGCTACATCCGCTTCGTCACGGACTGGCCGATGTCGGGCACGAAGGTGCAGAAGTTCCGCTTGCGGGAGGTTATTACCGAGGAACTCCGTGCCGCGGGCATCACGGAAGCGCCTCGGCTTTCGTCCCGTCAGACCGAGACCGGGTAGACCTCATTTACCCGGCCGCTTCACCGCCTGCCCCACCAAAAACGTCTCGACCCGCTCCACCCCGAGCTGCGCCAGATCCTCCGTGACGAACCGGTACAGGTGATCCAGATCGCGCAGCCAGACGGCGGCGTGGAGGTTGGAGCTGCCGGTCGTGGCGAGGGCGCCGTGGACCGCCGGGTGGTGGGCGAGGGTGCGGCCGGCGTGGTCGAGCTTCGCGGGTGGGACGTGCATCGTGATGTTCGCGTCGATGCGGAGGCCGAGGTGGTGCGGGTCGACGAAGGTCTGGGTGAGGAGGCGGCCGTCGGTGCGGAGGGTGGCGAGGCGGCGGCGCACGGTGGACTCGGGGTGGCGCACCTCGGCGGCGACGGCGGCCGCGGGCAGGCGGGCGTCGCGCGCCAGGGTGGTGAGGATCGAGGAGTCGACGGAGTCGAGGTCGCCGGTGGTGGCCTGGGCGGACATCACCGTCAGGTCGGCTCGTTCGGTCTCGGTGAGCACGTCGAGGCGCCAGTCGCTCGCGTCGGAGAAGACGTGCATCACGGTTTCGGCGTGGATCTCGGTGACGGCGGTCGTCGCGGGGAGCTGGCGGAAGACGAGGGCGTTGCGGCGGCTCGGGTCGGAGACGACGGCGGCCGAGATCTCGTCGCCGGCGTGCGAGAGGTCGAGGTAGAGGACGTCGTCGCGCGCCGCGAGGGCGGCCGTGACGGCGTCGATCTTGCCGCGCAGCACCCGGATCCGCAGCAGGGTCACGCCCGGGAACGCGGCGCGCGGCCGGGTCGCGACCACGCGCACGACGCCGTCCAGCAACACCCGCAGCCGCCGGCGGACCGCGCGCTGGTTCAGGCCGAGCACAGCCGCCGCGCGCTCGATCGTCACGCGACCGTCGCACTGCAGGGCCGCGATCAGCCGAATGTCGTCGTCTTCGAGGACGGCATTGCTCACCACCAGCCCATGATGGCACTGAGTTCGATCAAAAGAGCCACCGAAACACCTCATAATCGCCCACCCGGGAGCACGCTTGGCCCATGACAACCACCCTGATCGACGGCATGATCGCCGCGGCCCGGGAAGCCGGCCGCCTCCTCGCCGCCCGGCCCAGGCCCGCGGCCCCCACCACTTTCACCGAGTTCCGCGAGACCTTCGACGCCCTCGAACGCTCAGCCGAAGGCGCACTCCGGGCGAGTCTCACCGCACTGCGACCCGGTGTGGAATGGGCCGGCGAGATCGACACCACCGTCCCGCCCGGCGAGCAACGCTGGGTCGTCGACCTCGCCGACGGCGCCGTCCAGTACCTGCGCGGGCTGCCGTACTGGTGCGTCAGCATCACCCTGGTCGAGGACGCCACCCCGGTCGCCGCCGTGATCCACAGCGAAGTCCGCGGCGAGACCTACCACGCGGCGACCGGCCTCGGCGCGTTCCTCGACGGCGACCGCCTCACCCCGCCGGCCACGGCCGAGCTCCCGGTCACGCTCGTCGGCACCAGCCAGCCGCCCTTCATCACCACCCAGCCGAACGCCGCCGAGCAGGCCGGCCGCTCGCTCTCGGCGGTCCTCCCCCACGTCGGCGCCGTCCGCAACCTGGGCCCGACCTCCCTGCAGATCGCCGACGTCGCCGCCGGGCGCATGGACGGCTTCTGGCTCTACGGCCGCGACGCCGGCAACCTCCTCGGCGCGAGCCTGATCGCCCGCGAGGCCGGCGCGGTCGTCACCGATGCCGACGGCACCCCCTGGCACCCGCAGGCCACCTCGTTCCTCGCCGCGCCGGCCCAGCTCCACGCCGCCCTGCTGGACCTGCTGAAGAACGCCTGATCACGACCGCCGCCCTCAGCCGACGGGCGCACCGATCAGCTGGCCGATGCCGTAGGTGACTGCGACGGCCAGCGCCCCGAGGACGAGCTGCCGCAGCCCGGAGTGGACCAGCGGCCTTCCGGTCAGCTTGCCGACCGTCATCCCCCCGGCCAGCAGCGCGACCGCCGTCAGAATCAGCGACACGACCAGCGTGCTCGCGCCGAGCAAGTACGGCAGCAACGGAAGCAGCGCACCGATCGAGAACGCGACGAACGACGCACCACCCGCCAGCAGGGCGGACGGCAGGTCCTGCGGATCGACGCCGAGCTCCTCGCGCGTGTGCAGCCGCAGCGCCTGGTCCGGGTTGCGCGCGACGGCTTCGGCCATGCGGCGGGCGGTGTCGTCGTCGGCACCGTAGGAGACGAAGCGGCTGACCAGCTCGTCGTGCTCCTGTTGCGGGAAGCGCGCGTGCATGTCGGCTTCGAGCGCGACCTCGGCGTGCACGAGCTCGTTCTGGTTGGTCACCGACACGTACTCGCCCGCGCCCATCGAGAACGCTCCCGCGACCAGTCCCGCCAACCCGGTGAGCACGATCGTGTGCGGCGCGACGCCGCTGCCGCCGACGCCTGCGATGAGGGCCGCGTTGGTGACCAGGCCGTCCACCGCACCGAACACGGTCGGGCGGAGCCAGCCGCCGGAGACGTCGCGGTGGCGGTGGGCCCAGCCGGTGGTCGCGGCCCGGCGACGGTCGGGGTCGGAGCGTTCACTCATCCCCCGATTCTCACCGGGCCGGTCGAGGCCCGCCTGCCGGAACCCGGCCCGGTCTCCCTGTCGGGACGCGTCGGGGCAGCCCCAGGCTGATCGAGCGCTCGCCCCGCGCGGGAGCGAGCGCTCGCACGGCTCAGCCGGCCAGCGACGCCTGCACGGTGATCTCCGGGACGCCCGCGAGCGCGCGGCTGACCGGGCAGCCGGCCTTGGCCTGCGCCGCGTACTCCGTGAACTGCTCCTCGTTGACACCGGGCACGCGGCCCTCCGTCACGAGCTCGATCTTGATGATCGTCGGCGCGCCGTCCACCGGGCGCAGGGTGACCGAAGCGTCCGTTTCGATCGACTCGGCCGGGAATCCCGCACTCGCCAGCGTGTTGGCCAGCGCCATCGAGAAGCACGACGCGTGCGCCGCGGCGATAAGCTGCTCCGGGTTCGACCCGGGGCCGTCCTCGAAGCGCGACTTGAAGGTCACGCTCCCGCTGATGCTTCCTCCCCCGGCGGTGAACTGCCCCGACCCGGTGGGAAGGTCGCCGTTCCAGTTCGCGTGCGCCTTCGAGACGGGCATGCGTCCTCCAGAATCGTCTTGGGTGTCTGACGCCCGGCAGAGCCGGGCAGCCACAGTCAATCAGGCGGGGGCCGCGTTCGCCAAAGTTCGGCCGCTGCCCGTCCCACGAGTTCCCTAGGCTGGGCGGGGTGGAACCCGCCTGAGGAGGAGCCCGGCCCATGCGCGCGATCGTCGTCCTGTTCGACACCCTGAACCGCCGGTACCTGCCGCCGTACGGGGCGACGGGCGTGCAGGCGCCGCAGTTCGAGCGGCTGGCCGAGGCGGCCGTGACGTTCGACAACTGCTACGCGGGCAGCATGCCGTGCATGCCGGCGCGCCGCGAGCTGCACACGGGCCGGTACAACTTCCTGCACCGGTCGTGGGGGCCGCTGGAGCCGTTCGACGACTCGGTGCCCGAACTGCTCTCGCGGAACGGCGTCCACACCCACCTCGTCACGGATCACCAGCACTACTGGGAAGACGGCGGCGCGACCTACCACAACCGCTTCGACACCTACGAGTTCTTCCGCGGCCAGGAAGGCGACCGCTGGAAGGGCCAGGTGGCCGATCCCGAAATGCCGGAACCGGCGGTCGGGGGACGGCGGGCGTCGGCGATGATCCGCCAGCACTGGGTGAACCGGCAGCACTTCCTCAAACCCGGGCAGCACCCGCAGACACTCACCGTCGATGCCGGGCTGGAGTTCCTCGGCACCAACGCAGGCGAGCAGGACTGGTTCCTCCAGATCGAGTGCTTCGACCCGCACGAACCGTTCGTCGCCACCGAAGACCACCGCGCGCGATACTCCCTCACGCACGAAGGCCCGGAGTACGACTGGCCCGGCTACCGCAGGGTCACCGAACAACCCGGCGACACGCTGAAGGTCCGCGACGAGTACCGCGCCCTGCTGTCCATGTGCGACAGTTCGCTCGGCCGCGTGCTCGACGCGATGGACACCCACGCGCTGTGGGACGACACCCTCCTCATCATCTGCACCGACCACGGCCTCCTGCTCGGCGAGCACGGCTGGTGGGGCAAGAACGTCCAGCCCTGGTACGACGAGAACATCCACACTCCCCTGTTCGTCTGGGACCCGCGCAGCCGCGCCCGCGGCGAGCGCCGGGCCGAGCTCGTGCAGACCGTCGACTTCGGACCGACCTTGCTCGACTTCTTCGACGTACCAAGGCCTGCCGACATGCAAGGCCTCCCCCTGGCGGGCCCCACCACGAGGGAAGCCTGCCTGTTCGGCAGCTTCGGCGCCCACGTCAACGTCACCGACGGCCGCTACGTCTACCTGCGCGCCTCCGCCACCCCCGCCAACACACCACTGTTCGAGCACACCCTCATGCCCACCCACATGAACAACCGCTTCTCCCCCGCCGAACTCCGCGACGCCGAACTGATCCCGCCCCTGCCCTTCACCAAGGGCGCCCCCGTACTGCGCATGCCCGGCTACGCCTGGGGCGACCCGCACGCGTTCGGCACCCTGCTGTTCGACCTCGAAACCGACCCCGGCCAGACCGCCCCCCTCGTCGCCGACGACCTCGAACTCACCATGGCCACCCACCTCGTCGACCTCATGCGAGCCGCCGACGCACCCGCGTCCCAGTTCGAGCGCCTCGGCCTGCCCGCCGACGGCCCCGTCACACGCGACCACCTCCTCGTCCGCGCCCAACGCGAGAACGCCCTCGCCGTACTCGAGGACCTCCCACCGGCGGCCGAGTTCGGCTCCGCCGTCCTGACCCCGATCGGCGAACTGGCCCCGGCCGCCCGCGAGATCCTCGTGCGCCACCTGCCGATGCTCGCCAACGCCGACTGCGCCGCCTCCGTCGCGACGCTGTCCGTGTGGGAACTGGCCGCCACGACCCCCAGCCTCACGGTCCGAACCCTGCGCTCACTCGACGCGCAGCTGTCGCAGCCGAAGATCCACACAACTTCCTGACAGGATCCGAAAGATCGTCACCCAGGATGGGCCCGCGCGGCGGCGGTGGCGCCGCCGGCAGTCCTGGGAGGCGAAATGTCCTTGTACAAGGGAAAAGTCACAACGAGGCGGGCCCTGGCCGCGGCCGCGGCGCTGCCGGTGCTCGCGGCGATGACCGTGGCGGGCGCCCCGGCGCAGGCCGCGCCCGGCACTTCGGACATCGCGGGCCTTCAGGCCCAGATCCAGGACGGCACCTTGCTGAGCGACCACGGCGTGCGGACCGCGTGTGCCGCCGGGTGCCAGGCCGCCGTGGTCACCGAGAGCCCCGGCTCGGCAAAGGCGTTGTCGACGACGACGCCGGTCGGGCTCGGGGCCACGGACCTCGCGCGCGCCTACTCGCTGCCGGCCGCGGGCATCGGGCGCAACGGCACGATCGCGGTGATCAGCGCGGGCGCGAACACGCACCTGGAGTCGGATCTGGCCGTCTACCGCGAGCAGTACGGGCTGCCCGCGTGCACGACGGCGAGCGGGTGCCTCACGATCACCGACTTCCACGGCGGGCCGCCGGTGCGGCCCGAGACCACCGACGAGTTCAAGGAGTCCGAGGAGGACTGGGCCATCGAGACGTCACTCGACGTCGACATGGCCTCCGCGGCGTGCCCGGCCTGTCGCATCACGGTGGTGCAGCCGCCGGACCTCGACGCGACCGGTGAGCCCGACCCCGACGAGAAGGCCGCCGACTACGCCACCGCCTACCAGACGGCGGTCCGACTCGGCGCGAACGCCGTGAGCCTCAGCGACATCGAGGTCCTCGACTCGGCCACGATCGACGCGCCCTACAGCAAGGCTCTGAACCACCCGGGGGTGCCGCTGTTCGCGTCGATCGGTGACGTCGGCAGCGCCGACGCGACGGCGGTTTCGGCTTCGGCTTCGGCTTCGGCCAAGAGCAAGGCCGACACGAGCTTCTACACCTGGCCCGCCAACTTGCCGTGGGCGGTCGGCGTCGGGGGCACGGCGCTGAAGCCCTCCGACGCGTCGCGTACGAAATTCACCGAACAGGCGTGGCACAACCTCGGCGGCGAGTGCGCCCTGACGTTCCCGCCCGCCGCCGGCCAGCCCGCTTCGACCGCCGAGAACTGCGGTGGACACCGCGCGTCCTCCGATGTCGCCGCCATCGCCGACCCGGCGAACGGCCCGGCGGTGTACGACACCTACGCGCCCTTCACGGGCAAGCCGCAGAACTGGATCGTCAGCGGCGGCACCAGCGCTTCGTCGCCGTTCGTGGCCGCGTGGTACGTGCGCAGCAGCGGCCACACCACCGGCGCGACGGGCCCGAGCGCGCTGTACGGCGCGCCGGCCTCGGCGTTCCACGACGTCACGACCGACGGTGCGGCACCGTCGGTCTGCCAGGGCCTGGGCTGGGGCCCGAAGGTCTGCCAGGCCGGCCCCGGCTGGGACGGCCCGACCGGTCTCGGCTCGCCGCACGGCCTCGGCCGGTCCTGAGCCGACGCTGAACCCAGGGTGGCCACGGTGGCGTCCCACCGCGGCCACCCGGCTCAGCCGGCCGTGCGGGGCACGACCGGGAGCAGGAGGTAGGACGGGTGCTCGCCGCCGCTGATCAAGGTGGTCGTGCCGGCGTAGACGTCCGATCCGCGGTCGTGGGGATCGTTGTGGACGTAGATCCCGTTGCCGCGCATGGAGATCCCGTACGCCGAGGGCCACGGGCCGTCGCCGGGGAACTCGAAGTCGCGCCCCAGCAAGGAAACCCCGAGCCGGTGGCCGGCCGGGATGATCACCGACGTGGGCCAGATCTCGACGTCGACGTCCACCGGCTCGCCCGGGATGAGCGGCTGCCGCTCGTCGTAGGTGTGCCAAGGCCGGTACGGCAGGCTCTTTGCCGGGTCGGTCTTGCGCAACGACGAACGCAGCCAGCCGAACCCGACGCCGCCGTGGGGATCCATGGCAGCGGGGAACGTCACGTCGCGGCCGGCAGGATCCTGCACACGCAAGGCGAGGAACAGGTCGGCGTCGGCCGTGGACGAGGCGACGCGCAGGTGCGCCGACGCCGGGCCCGTGAGCTCCAGCTCCTCGGTCAACGGCTCGGTCCAGAACGTGAGCCCCTCGCCCTGCGCCGCGAACGCCGTCTCGCGCCGCGTCACATCCCCGGCCGCGGCCAGCGTCCCGCCGTCGAGGTCGAGGTGAAACTGTGCCCACTGTGTCCGGTCGAGCGGCCACGCGGTCTCGCCGCGCTTCTCGAACGTCCCGTCGACGCGGCGGGCGTGCACGACCACCGGCGGCTGCTCGGCCCACCCGGTGTCCTCGCCCTTGAGGAAATGCCCGAAGAACCGCTTCTGCAGCGCGACCCCGTAGTCGGTGTAGAACTCGACCCAGTGCTGCAGGCCGTGGACCTCGAGCCACTTCTGCTCGCTCGACACGCCGGCGTAACCCTCGAACCCGCCGCGGGTGTGCAGGTGGTGGGCCCAGTTCGTGGCCGAGAGCACGGGCACGGTGATCTTCGCCAGGTCCGCCGTGCGCTCGCGGTAGTACTCGTCCAGCAGCGGGTGGTCGCGCAGCTCGGCGACGGTGTCGGCGACGTTCTTCGCCAGTTCCTCGGGAGTGAGCACCTCGGGCCCGGCCACCGGCTCGCCGGTGACGCGGCTGCGCGGGCTGTCCGCGACCCCGTGCTGCACCGAGGAAACCTGGACCGGGTACCACTGTTTCACGAAGACGTCGAGGATCCCGCCGTGGTGGGTGAACTCGCGGTAGTAGTCGCTCGCGCCCTCCCACGGGCAGATCGCCGCGAGGTGCGGCGGCTGCAGCGCGGCGACCTGCCACTGGTTGATGCCGTAGTAGGAGATGCCGAGCAACCCGACCTTGCCGGTGCTCCAGGGCTGGACCGCGGCCCACTCGATGCAGGTGTAGTAGTCCCGTGTCTCGCGCGGCGAGAGGATGTCGAGGTACCCGGGCGAACGGCCGGCGCCGCGCGAGTCGACGCGGATCACGACGTACCCGTCCGGCACCCACTTCTCCGGGTCCACGGTTTCCCAGTTCTGGTATCGGTTCGACGAACCCGCCAGGGCGTCCGGGTGCTCGGCCTCCAGGTTGCTCCACATGGCCTGGTAGCCGTCCTGGAACGCGAGCCCCTTCGCGTACGGGCCGTGGGTCATGAGCACCGGGTGCGACCCCGCGTCCTCGGGCCGGAACACGTCCGCCCGCAGGACCAGCCCGTCGTCCATCGTGATCGGGACATCCCAGTCGATGTGCATGGTTCTCGTCCGCTCCTAGCCGGCCAGGAAGGCCGCGATCTTCTCGCTCGTCTCACCCGGGTTCTCCAGCGGCGGGAAGTGCCCCGCGCCGACGAACGCGAGCCGGGAGTTCGGGATGTGCTTCTCGATGTCTTCGAAGTACTCGTACGGCTGGAACGGGTCCTCGTAACCCTGCAGCACCAGGATCGGGCACTGCCAGGTGCGGATCAGGTCGAGGCGCCGGTCGATCCACTCCTTCTTGATGGTGGTCGACTGGAAGTACCGCGGCACCGCCCACTTGATGCCCGGGTGGCTCGCCTCCCGGATCGTGCGCCGCACGTCCTCCTCGGCGACCGGGCGGGTCGAGAGGATCGCGTGCAGGTTCGACACCAGCTCCGCGGGGTCGCCGAACGGGTTGTGGTCGAGGTCGGTGAACCACTTCTCCTGCGGCGACACGTCCGGGTGCCAGTGCCACAGCTGCTGCTCACCGCGCACGTACTTGTGGATCCGCTCCGGGTGGCGCGAGGCGAGGTAGTCGACGATCGGGCCACCGCGGTCGTGGGTGACGAAGCTCGGCCGCTCGATGCCGAGCACGTCCAGCAGACCCACGAGCTGGTCGGCCACCCCGACGTGCCGGTAGTCGCCCGGGGACTTCTCCGACTGGCCGTATCCCTTGAGATCGATCGACAGCACGCGAAAGTCGGCGGCGAGATCGGTGATCTGGTGGTGGAACAGGTACCACGAATCGGGAATCCCGTGCAGGAACACCACCACCGGCTTGTCCGACGTGCCCGCCTCGACGAAGTGCCAGCGGACGGTCTCCATGTCGCCCGGGCCGTCGACGAAGCGGTGGGTCACGGTCGTGCCGCCGGGGAGGCGTTCGGTTTCTCCGTCCTCGTTCGCGATCGGCTTTTCGGAGGCGAAGACGTGCTTGCCCGGCGCGTCCCGCCGCGCGATCGCCGCCGCGATCGCGTCCTGCGCGCGTTGCGTCGGCGGGGTGAACTCGAGCCCGGCCGCGACCGCCGGTGCCGTGTAGTGCTCCATGGGTTGGTCCCTTTCAGCGGCAGACGGCCAGGTTCGTGCGCCTGCAACCAACGTCGGACAGCTGTCCGTCAGACGACGACGATTCAACCCGAAGCGGCCGTTGTCAAGACTCAACAGCCGTTGAGTTCCCCTTTCTACTGGCGTCTTGGGAGCACTTGACACACTTTGTGGCTCCGGTCCACTGTTGCCGGACAGATGTCCGTAGGCCGGCGGGTAGCCGTTCCGGCAGGTTTCACGAAGGGAAGCTCGTGTCTCGAATCCTGGTCATCGGGGGCAGCGGCGGACTGGGGCGGGCCGTCGCCGGGGCGTTGGCCGACCGCGGGGACGCGGTGATCGTCACCAGCCGCGATCCGGGCCGCGCCGAAGCCGCCGCGCGGGAAATCGGCGGACGGGCGACCGGGCTCGGTGTCGACTTGGCGATGCCAGAGACGATCGCCGGCGCCCTCACTGGCGTCGACGAGATCGACGGGCTCGTCATCACCGCCATCCACCAGGACGGCGGCAGCATCCACGCGTTCAGCGTCGCCGACGCGGTGCGCGCCGCCACGGTCAAGCTCGTCGGGTACGCCGAAGCCGTCCGCGCCCTTCGCGACCGGTTCGCCCCGCACGGCTCGGTGGTGCTGTTCGGCGGCAGCGCGAAAGACCGGCCGTATCCCGGGTCGACGATGGTGTCCGCGACCAACGGCGGCGTCAGCTCACTCGTGCGCACGCTGGCTTGGGAGCTCGCGCCGATCCGGGTCAACGCACTGCACCCGGGTGTCGTCCTCGACAGCCCGGTCTGGCGCAAGGTCCCCGGCAACCCGCCCGCGCGCACGCTCACCGGCACGCCGATCACGATGGCCGACATCGTCGACGCCACGCAGTTCCTCCTGCGCAACCCCGCCGTCAACGCGCTGGACCTCCACGTCGACGGCGGCGTGCGGCTGATGGACGGCCCGGTGCCGCTGCAGACGCCCGGGGCTTAGGTCTCCGCGAAGAAGTCCCGCAATGCTTCGGCGACAACGTGCGGTTGTTCCTCCGGCAGGTAATGGTCGCTCTCGACGGCGAGCGTGCGCAGGTCCGTCGCGTACTCGCGCCACGCGGCGGGCACGTCGTAGGAGCGGCCGACGAAGCTGCCGTTCCCCCACAGCGCGAGCAGCGGGCTGGTGACGAGCCGGCCCGCTGCCGCGTCCGCGTCGTCGTGTTCGAGGTCGATGCCCGCCGCGGCACGGTAGTCCGCGCACGAAGCGGCGATCGCCTCCGGCGCGGAGAAGCACCGCACGTACTCGGCGACGGCGGCGGGATCGAAGGGCGTGCCGCCGTCGTGGCGGGAGTTCATGCGCGAGGTGACCCAGAACTCGGGGTCGCCGGCGAGCAGCCGTTCGGGGATTCCGTTGCCGGCGGCGAGGAAGAACCAGTGGTAGTAGCCCATTCCGAAGTCCTTGTCGGCGTGCTGGAACGCATACCGCGTGGGGACGATGTCCAGCACCGCCAGCGCCTTTACCGCTTCGGGCGCGTCGAGCGCGAGCCGGTGCCCCACCCGCCCGCCGCGGTCGTGCCCAGCGACGGCGAAGCGGTCGAAGCCCAGCTTCGCCATGACCTGGAGCTGGTCGTCCGCCATGGCCCGCTTGGCATATTTTTGGTCGCCGCCGGCCGGCTTGTCGCTGTCACCGTACCCGCGCAAATCGGTCAGCACCACGGTGAACTCCTCCGCCAGCCGCGGCGCGACGTGGTGCCAGATCAAGTGCGTCTGCGGATAACCGTGCAGCAGCAACACCGGCGGCCCCTCCCCGGCGACCGCGCAGTTGATCCGCACGCCCCCCGCGTCGACCCGCTGGTACCCGAACTTCTCCGGCAAGGGAACACTCATCGAGACCTCCGGTGGGGCGGCTTCATGATCGACTGTATCTGCCAGAATCGCCGGCCTGCCCAAGGGACCGGACGATGACCGCCTCGATTCGTCGTTCGCGCCACGACAGGAAGACCCCCAACCGCGAAGAACCGCCACACTTCAAGCTCTTCAGACATGCACCTCGCAACCAGGGCTCGCCGCGGTTGTATACCCCAGAGCAGGTTGCGGCCCAAGCCAGAACGAAGCCCAGCGTCGCCAAATACTGCAGCACCGTCTGTGCTGCGCCGCTGACCAGGATCGCCACACTCGTGAGCACGATCGCCACGACAAACGCAACCATGCGAATCGGGTCGCGGCCACCACGCGCTCAAGCCACCGGTGAAATTGCCCGCCAATGTCCGATACCTGCCCTACGCTGGACGCATGCCCTCACTGTTCGAGCACGCCGGCGGGGAAGCCGCCCTGCACCGGCTGGAGCAGCTGTTCTACGACAGCGTGCTGGCGGATCCGCTGCTGCAGCCGTTGTTCGGCGCGGGACAGCCGCGGCACGTCGAGCACCTGACGTCGTTCACGGCCGAGTCGTTCGGCGGGCCGGACCGCTTCTCGCGCGAGCTGGGGTTCGCGCACCTGATCTCCGTCCACCGGGGACTGAAGATCACCGAAGCCCAGCGGCAGCGGTTCGTCCAGCTCTACCTCGCGGCCCTGGACACCGCGGGGATGCCCCGCGACGCGCCGTTCCGCGACGCTGTCCGCGAACACGTCGAGTTCGGCTCCCGGGTCGCCCTGCAGAACTCCCACGCCGAGACGGACGTCGACCTCCACCCCCTGCGCGAAGTCCCCCACTGGACCTGGGCAGGCGACGACCCGCAGTAGTCGTGACATCATCGGAGCCGCCGTGATCACGTGTGGAAAGGCGGCCGGTGGACTACGAGCGCGCTGTCGGTGAGGTCTGGGCGGCCACGAAGCCCCACATCGGGGCCGGCAAGGTGGCGGACTACATCCCCGACCTGATCTGCGTGGACCCGGGCCAGTTCGGGTTCGCGGTGGCGACCGTCGACGGCGAGGTGCACCAGGTGGGTGACGCGGAGGTGCCGTTCTCGATCCAGAGCATCTCGAAGGCGTTCGCGCTCGCGCACGTGCTCGGGCACGACGACGCGTCGATCTGGCGGCGCGTGAACCGCGAGCCGTCGGGGACGCGGTTCAACTCGCTGATCCAGCTGGAGATCGAGCGCGGCGTGCCGCGCAACCCGTTCATCAACGCGGGCGCGCTGCTGGTGACCGACCAGCTCCTCGCGGACACCGGCGACGCCTGTGGCGCCCTGTGCGCGTTCCTGGCCGCGGAGACCGGGAACCCCGACCTCACCTACGACCCGGCGATGGCCGAGTCCGAGACGCGTACCGGGAACCGCAACCGTTCGCTGGCCTACCTGATGGCCGATTTCGGCAACGTCCTCAACCCCGTCGACGAGATGCTCGACCACTACTTCCGCCAATGCTCGATCATGGCCTCGTGCGTCGAGCTCGCCCGCGCGGGGCTGGTCCTGGCGCGCCACGGCGTCCGCCGCGACGGCACGCGCCTGCTGTCGAAGCAGGACGCCCGGCGCATCAACGCGATCATGCTCACCTGCGGCACCTACGACGCCGCCGGCGAGTTCGCGTATCGCGTGGGGCTGCCGTGCAAGAGCGGTGTCGGCGGCGGGATCCTCGCGATCGTGCCGGACCGCTGCGCGATCGCGGCGTGGGGGCCGGGGCTCGACGAGAAGGGCAACTCCGTGTCCGCGGCGATGGCGCTCGAGACGTTCGGCAACGTCACGGGGCTCAGCATCTTCTGATGCGTCCACTCAGGACTGCAACGCGGCCGCCACCAGCATCCGCAGCTCCGGCACGACCTCCTGCTCGAACCACGGGTTCCGCAGGTGCCACCCGACGTTCAGCGGCGACGGGTGCACGAGCGGGATCGTCGACGGCAGGTAGTCGCGGAACGACCGGACGGTCTCCGTGAGGCTCCACCCGCGCCCGGCGTGCAGGTAGTGCTTCTGCGCGTAGCTGCCGACGAGCACCGTCAGCCGGATCTCGGGCAGCTCGGCGAAAATCCGCGGATGCCACTTGTCCGCAACCCCGCGGCGCGGCGGCGCGTCACCGGAGGCCGCCTTGCCGGGGTAGAAGAAATCCATCGGCACGATCGCGAACAGCCCGGGATCGTAGAACTCCTCGTCGGTCACCCCGAGCCAGCCGCGCAGCTTCACGCCGCTGGCGTCGTTCCAGGGGACGCCGCTCTCCTGCGCCTTCCGCCCGGGCGCCTGCCCGATGAGCGCCACCTTCGCCGACGGCTCCGCGGTGTAGAGGGGCTCGTAACCGGCTTCCTTCGCCCACGCGTTGTCGGGGTCGGCGATGAGGTCGGCGCGGATCCGGTCGAGGTTCGTCATGGTCCGGCGAGAATATCCGGGCCCCTCACGCGGGCCAGAGCTGGATCAGCCAGCCTTCGACGCCCTCGGCGAAGGTACCTTCGGCCAGCTCCGCCGTCGCGGCGCGGCCGCCCTCGTGCACCCGGGCGTGATGCGGGCCGGGCCGCCCCAGGGTGAGCACGTCGGGCGACATGGCGGCAGTGACCGACTGCAGGCGCACCTGATCGGCCAGGTCGCACCCAACCGTGACCACCTGGTCCCACTCGCCGTGCGCCGCCGGCGGCTCGGCGTCCCACAGCTCCACCCGCACCGCCGGGTCGTGGTCGTTCCCGGCGCTGTGCAGCAGCAGTCCCCCGGCCCCGCCCAGGACAAGCCAGTCACCGCTCGGCTCCCCCACGGCCAGCGCGTTGCGGCTCATCGGGATTTCCTGCAGCACGAACTGGCCAAACTCGACCGTGATGCTGCTGTCGATCGCGCCCAGCAGTTGCGGCATCGGCCGGTCCCCCTCGGTGTGGCGATCCAGCGATCGTAGCGAGGATCCGTCACGGCAAGACGATCGCCAGCACCACCAGCGGCCCCAGTTGCGCCACGACCCCACCCCAGGCCGAGTTGCGCGGGCTGCCGAGGGCAAGCGCGGCGGGACCACGTGAAGTCGGTGTTCGCGAAGGTGGCCGTGCGCAGCCGGGGCGAGCTGGCCGCGAAACTGCGCCCGGTCCACGACGTCACCGTGAGCCTGAGGTCCGGCTGTGCGGTGTCGGCGCGGCGGGAAACCCGGCCCGCGGCGAAGGTTCCGGACGCGACGACGACGCGCTGCGAGCCACGGGCGAGGTCGCGCAGGTTGCGGGACAGCAGCTCGGCCAGACGCGGTCCGGCGTGGTGGTGCGTGCGGTGCAGCCGCCGCAGGGCTTTGCTGTCGAGCAGCACGCCGCGACAGTCCTGAGTGGACTGTCACCGGGCCGCCGCCCGGACTCGGCGTCGAGGGGCTGGGAGGTAGACGGTGGACGGAGACAGGAACGGTCCGAACTCCAAGAGCCGATTTTCCTAGCTGCACAATGGAAAGGTCCGTACCGCGAAGTTCGGCCCTGCCAACGAGAGCAGCCCTCGTTCGCAGGGCCGAGTCCGGCCCCGGCCCGCGAAGGAGCCGGCGACTACCAGCGGAGCAGAGTTCGGTCGCGCGTCCTGGTGTCGATCCAGACGATCCGGGGATATGAGCCCCGGCCGGCCACTGGGCCCCGCGCGTCGCGGTGTGCCGCGGTGCCCCCGGCAGGAGTCGAACCTGCGTTCCCGGCTTCGGACGCCGGAGTCGTGTCCGTTGGACCACGAGGGCTTCGCCGGGTTCGCGCGGGCGAGGTGCGGAGGATGCAGGAGTCGAACCCACGCGGGCGCTCAGCACACCCGACCACCGTTTTCGAAACGGCTGCCTTACCACTCGGCCAATCCTCCCTGGCCCGGCAACACCCGAGTGCCGCCGTCGTGCGCGGAGGGCGCGCGGGTCGAACGCGCGCCGGGACGTGCCGTCCCGGACCACGGATTAGCAATCCGGTGCCTTGCCACTCGGCCAGCCCTCCTCGTTGTGCCGCGCCCCGCTGCCCGTCGAGGGTTCGAACCTCGGTTGCCGGATCCAGAGTCCGGAGTCCCGCCGGTTGGACGAACGGGCATCGCGTGGTGCTCCCGGGCCAGGACTCGAACCTGGCTCTGCGGAACCAAAATCCGCCGTGTTGCCGGATACACCACCCGGGAAAGCGTGCCCTCGCCAGGAGTCGAACCTGGACTGTCCGGAGCCTGGGTCCGGTGCCTCTGCCGGTTGGGCTACGAGGGCTTGGGGTCCGCGCGCGGGGGGACCCGTCTTCGATGGAGCTGCGTGCGGTTGCGGGGATTCGAACCCCGACTGGCCTGACCCTCAGCCAGGTGCCTCTTCCAGTTGGGCTACAACCGCGTAGCGCGTGCGGGAGTCGAACCCGCGTCTTCGGCGTGAGGGCCGGTGTCCGTTCCGCTGGACCAACGCGCCGTGCTGGTGACAGTCTTTTGATCAACCTCAGTCGAGTGCCCGCGAGTCGAACGCGGTGTCTTCCGCTCCCGAAGCGGATGGGTTCCCGTCTCCCTCGCACTCGTCGGCCGGGCACCCCCCTCGGGTGCCGGACCTGCGCTCACGACGGGACTCGAACCCGCGATCGTCTCCTCGACAAGGAGCTGCCCTGGCCGCTGGGCCACGTGAGCCTGAAACCTGCGTACCCCTACCAGGAGTCGAACCTGGGACCTCCGGATTCGTAATCCGGCGCTCTGTCCAGCTGAGCTACAGGGGTGTGGCAGCCGATCCGGGTATCGATCCCGGTCCCCCGCCTTGAAGGGGCGGTGACCTAGCCAGCAGTCGCATCGGCCTTGTCTTGGTGTGTCGGTGGTGGGGGACGGAGTCGAACCGTCAAAGCCGCCGAAGGGCGTCCGGGTTACAGCCGGGTGGGCTCACCTGTGCCCAGCCCCACCGTGCTCGCCGCGGCCGGCGAGCGTGTTTCTGCTCCGCTGTGTAGTTGACAAAGACCAGGTAGCCGAGAAAGAACAGGCGCCGACAAAATGGGCGCAGCACATCAACGAAATGGATATACCACCATTTATGGGTGCACGAAATAGAGAAAGCCGCCCGAATCGGTTTCCCGATGGGCGGCTCCCGGTCATGACGTCGACGACGTCACGGTGGGGAGCCCCCGACGCTCAGCAGCCGCTCTTCAGGCAGCATCGAGCCACTGAGCCGCTCTTGCGGCAGGCGCGGCATTGATGACAGCGCATCCGACGAGCGCAGCGCATCGCGCAGATCGCCCAGATAGCGGCGCTGCGACCCTCGCTTCTCCATGCTCGCCACGATGACTCCTTCTCAGTTTCTGTGCTGGTTCCGATGAGCTCTTGCGTTCAGCTCCATTACATAATCGCGAACCCGCACCCGGGTGTCAATCTTTATTACCGGACCAATTTCACCGCCCGAGCGCCGCTTCCACGAACTGCCGCAGCACCGGCCCGTTCGCGCTCGGCAGGAAAGCCAGCGCGACCGGGATCGCCGGCGCACCGGCGATCGGGAGGAACCGCACCGTCGGGTGGATGTTGCGCCGCACCGCGACCTCCGGCACCACCCCCAGCCCGCGCCCCGCGGCGACGCTCTCGATCCACTCGTCGAAGTTGGCCGTCTCGACGACGGTCGCCGGCCGCTGCCCCTCGGGCCAGGACCACGGGCCGGTGGTGCCGTTGACGACGTTGACCACCAGCGGCCAGTTCGGCACGTCGGCCCATGCCAGCTCCGGCTCGCCGGCGAGCGGGAACGTCTCCGCGAACACGGCGACCCGGTCCTCGTCGAACAGGTGCACGACCTGCAGCCGCGACGAACGCACCTCCCCGCGCACGAGCGCGACATCCACCTTCTCCTGCTGCACCGCCGCGAGCGGGTCGTCGATGCGTACAAGGTCGACCGAACTGCCGGTGGCGTGTTCGAACCGCGCCACGGTCTCCTGCGCCCACGGTGTGGGCAGCAGCCAGCTGAACCCCAGCTTCACGGTGCCGCGGCGCCGCGCAGCGCTGACGCCGCGGTCGAGCTCCGCCAGCACGCGCTGCGTGTGCTCCAGGAACGCGCGGCCCGCTTCCGTCAGCTCCACGTGCCGCGGCGAGCGGTCCAGCAGGGTGACGCGCAGCAACTCCTCGAGCTGCCGCACCGTCCGGCTGAGCGCGGGCTGCGTGATGGCGAGCGCCTGGGCGGCGTGCGTGAACGACGCCAGCCGGGCCACCGACGCGAACGCGCGCAGGTGCCGGATTTCGATGCCCGCCGGTGTGCCCTCAACCATGTCCGCAGAGCATAGCCGCGGCCGGACGGGCATTTCCCAACGCGGCCGCGGGTGCCTAGCGTGGAGCCGAAGGGGTTCATGGAAGAGAGAAGGCGTTCGAGATGCACAGCTCGCTGTCCGGTCTCGGGGTCACCTCGCCGGTCCTGGCGGCGCCGATGGCGGGCGGGGGTACCACGCCCGCCCTGGTGGCCGCGGCGGCAAGCGCCGGGGGCCTCGGCTTCGTCGCCGGCGGGTACAAGACGGCCGAAGCGCTCAGCGAGCAGATCGCACAGGTCCGCGCGCTGGGCATCCCGTTCGGGGTCAACCTGTTCGCCCCCAACCCGGTGCCCGTCGACCCGGACGCCTACCGCCGCTACGCCGGCGCGCTGCGGGCCGACGCCGACCGCTACGGCCTCGACCTCCCGCGGGCGATCACCGAGGACGACGACCACTGGGAGGCCAAGCTCGACCTCCTGCTGGCCGGCCCCGTCCCGCTGGTCAGCTTCACCTTCGGCCTGCCGGCCGCGTCGGTCTTCGCCCGGCTTCGCCGCGCGGGCACGCTGGTCGCGCAGACCGTGACTTCGGCCGACGAGGCCCGGCTGGCCGCCGACGCCGGCGCGGATCTCCTGCTCGTGCAGGCCGCGGCCGCGGGCGGGCACTCGGGCACGCTCACGCCCGACCGCGTCCCGCCGGCGGTCGCGCTGCCGCGGCTCCTCGGCGAGGTCGGGGCCGCCGTGTCGCTGCCCCTGGTCGGCGCCGGCGGGCTCGCCACTCCCGAGGCCGTGGCCGAGGCGCTGAACGCCGGAGCCATCGCCGTGGCCGTCGGCACCGTGCTGCTGCGGTCCGACGAGAGCGGCGCGTCGAAGCCCCACCGCGAAGCGCTGGCCGACCCGGCCCGCCGGGAGACCGTCGTCACGCGCGCGTTCACCGGCCGCCCGGCGCGGGGCCTGCGCAACGCGTTCACCGACGACCATTCGGCCGAAGCTCCCGCCGGGTACCCGGCCCTGCACCACCTGACCAGCGCGCTGCGCAAGGCGGCCGTGCAGGCCGGTGATCCCGAGCGCGTCAACCTGTGGGCAGGCACCGGCTACCGGCACGCCACCGCCGAACCCGCGGCCGACATCCTCACACGGCTCTCCCCCCGGCTCTAGCCCACCCGTCAACCGGACGGGTGAGCTCGGCGACAGGTCGCCGGCGGCCAGAACGGGTACCCCACCAAGGCAACCCATGATCGACCAGAGGAGAACGAGAACCATGGCACGAGTCCTGTTCGTCATGACGGGCGCCGACCACTGGACGCTCAACGACGGAACTCGGCATCCGACCGGGTACTGGGCCGAGGAGTTCGCCGCCCCGTACACCGCGCTCAAGGACGCGGGCCACACGATCGTGGTGGCGACCCCGGGCGGTGTGGTGCCTACCGTCGACCAGGGCAGCCTGAACCCGGACATGGCCGGCGGCGAGGAAGAGGCCGCGAAGCTCGCGCAGGTCCTCGAGTCCGCCGGCGAACTGCGCGAGCCGATCGTGCTCACGGACGTGAACCTGTCGGACTACGACGCCGTCTACTACCCCGGCGGCCACGGTCCGATGGAGGACCTCTCCCACGACGCCGACTCCGGTGCCCTGCTCAACGCCGCCCTCGCGTCGGGCAAGCCGCTCGCCGTGGTGTGCCACGCACCCGCCGCGCTGCTGGCGACGCGCGACGAGCGGGGCGAGTCGCCGTTCGCCGGCTACCGCGTCACCGGGTTCACCAACGACGAGGAGAACGCGGTCGGCCTCGGCCAGAAGGCGAAGTGGCTGCTGGAGGACGAGCTGGGCAAGCTCGGCGTCGCGTTCGAGCGCGGACCGGACTGGCAGCCGTACACGGTCGTCGACCGCACCCTCTACACGGGACAGAACCCCGCCTCGGCCGCGCCGCTGGCCCAGGAACTCCTCAAAGCCCTGAAATAGGCCCGATCGCCGGCGGGGTGCGCGGCTACGCGGGCTCCGCCGGCGACTGCGCGAGCGAGAGGCTGTTCCCGTCCGGGTCGAGGACCACGACGTGGCGCACGCCGTTGGCGTAGGTCTCGACGGGTTCGTGCGTGATGCCGTGCGCGGCGAGGCGGGCGAGGATCTCGTCGAGATCGGTGACGCCGAGGGTGACCATCGCCCGGCCCACGCCCTCGGCGCGCACCTCCCGCGCGTCGACCACGAGCCACGCGGCTTCGCCCAGCTGCCACAGGTGCTCCTCGCCGATGACCTCGTCGGCGGGCCGGCCCAGGAACGCGGTGAACCACTCCAGGGCCCGGGGCAGGTCGCTCACGCTCATGATCGTGTACAGGTCCACGGAACCACTCCTCTCGACGGCTGACGGAGGGGTAGACCACCGCCGCCGCGAAAACTCATCGGTCCCGCGGATCGCCCTCGGTCATCGCCCCGGCCACCTGGTCGTGCACGGTCAGCACGCGGGCGTCGAGCTCCTCGACCGGCACACCGACGTCACGCGCGAGCGCCTCGCGGAAGATGAGGTAGCCCTTGTACGCCGCGACCATGAACACGTGCATCGCGATCGCGTCGCCGTCGGCGGGCAGGGCACCGGTGGCCTGGTCGCGTTGGAGAGCGGCTCTCGTCTTCTCGATCTCGGGCAGAGCGTGGTAGTCCGGGTCGCCGTCGATCGCGAGCAGGGCCTCGACCAGCGTGGGCGCAGGGTTCGCGAGCGCGCTGCGGAACATCGCCTTGCGCCGGCCGAGGAACGACGCCTCCCAGTGCCGTTTCGCGCCGGCCGCCCATTCCCGGGCGCGATGGGCCACGGCCGCCCTCAGCAGGGATCGCCGGTCTCCGAAGTACTGGTAGATCTGGCCGCGGTTCACCCCGGAGCGGTCGGCGACCTCCTGCAGGTTCAGCCCGGCGAAGATCCCGTCGCGCTGGAGCAGGTCGAAAGTCGCCTGGAGGAGGTCGGCCTCGGTGCGGGCCCGGTCGCGCCCGCGCCGGCTCGACGCCTGCCCGGCGGTGTCGTTCACATCATCTCCCGTGTGCACTCTTCTCACCTGCTCCGACCTCGCAGTCTAGTGATCGCTCACACCACACCCCGGCCCCGCAACGCGTCGAGCTCCGCGGTGGACAGGCCCAGCAGGCCGCCGAGCACCTCTTCGGTGTGCGCGCCCAACGTCGTGCCGGCCCAGCGGACACTGCCGGGCGTCGCGCTCAGGTGCGGCAGCGGCGCGACCATCGGGACCTCGCCGAACTCCGCGTCGTCCACAGTGATCACGGAGCCGCGGGCCCGGCAGTGCGGGTCGTTCATCAGGTCGGCGACGCTCATGATCGGCGACGCCGGAATGTCGGCGTCGCTCAGCAGTTTCACCACCTCGTCGGCGGTCAGCCGCGAGACCCACTCGCTGATGAGCGGGTACAGCTCGTCCTGGTGGCGGATCCGGGCGGGGCGGTCGGCGAAGCGCGGGTCGTCGGCCAGCTCGGGCTGGTTCATCACCGCGGACAGGCGCCGGAACAGCGAGTCGGTGCCCGCGTGCAGCGACACCCGGCGATCGTCGGACGTCACGAAGTCCGACGCCGGGACGATGGCCGGGTTCTTGTTGCCCAGCCGTTCCCGGACCTGGCGGTCGAGGCCGTAGGCGGTCACCGAGTCCTCACTGGACCGCAACGCCGCCTCGTACAGCGCCAGGTCGATGACCTGGCCCGAGCCCGAACCGTGATCGCGGTGGTACAGCGCGGACACGACGGAGAACGCCGCGAGGTAGGCGCTCATGTAGTCGATCACCGAGTATCCGCTGCGCACCGGCGGCCGCTCCGGCTCGCCTGTGGCGTAGGTCAGTCCACTGTAGGCACTCGCGATCCGGTCGAACGCGCCGCGGTCGCGGTAGGGCCCGGTGAGGCCGAACCCCGTGAGGTACAACAGGATCGCCCGCGGGTTGAGGGGCTGCAGGTGCTCGGGCAGCATGCGGTAGCGCTCGAGCGTCGGCGGGCGGAAGTTCGTGACCACCACGTCGAAGTGCGGCACCAGCCGGTGGAACACGGCCTGCCCTTCGGACGTCCGGAGATCGAGCGCCACGGACTTCTTGTTGCGTCCCTCCTGGAGCCAGCCCGGCGACCGCCCGCCGCCGCGGGTGAAATCGCCGACCTTCGGGTCTTCGATCTTGACCACCTCGGCGCCGAAGTCGCCCAGGATCGTCGCCGAGACCGGTCCGGCGAGGACGGTCGCGGCGTCGAGGACCCGGACACCGGCCAGCGCGTCGCTCATCGTGTGGTTGTCCTCCGTGCTCGCGTCGGGATGCGGGGGTTCACTTGCCTTGCGCCGCGTCGATCACGAGCGACAGGTCGATCAGCTCTTCGGGCTTCACCGGGGAGCCGATCTGCAGCGTGTTCGGCACGGCCTGGTACATCTTCTGCAGGCTCGCCACCGATTCGGCGGGCACGTTGAAGTCGAACGGCACCGACGGCGCGATCCGCAGCGTGTCGACGGTCGTGCCGAGCTGCTGGGCCATCTTGGTCATCACGTCGGTGTCCTGGTGGTAGTCACCGGACAGGTGCGTGTTCACGGTCCGCTCCACCGCGCGGAAGAACGCGACACCCGCGTCGCGGTGTTCACCGAGCAGGTCGGTGGTTGCGAAGTAGCCGGCGATCTGCATGCTGTCCGGGTACCCGCCCTCGGCGTTGAACGCGGTGCCCGGCTTGATGCTCGCGGTGAACGGCGGGCCGAGGGTGGCGCCGTCGATCGAGCCGTTGTTGAGCGCCTGGACCATCGCGGCGATGTCGCTGAACGGAGTCATCCGCACGTCGGCGGGCTTGAGGCCACCCTTGGTGATCAGGTCGTACAGCCCGTACTCCGACGGAGCCGCCAGGCCACCGGGGTTGACGCCGATGTTCTTGCCCTTCAGCGAAGCCGGGTTGAAGTCGCTCGCCTTGCTGCCGTACTTGGTGCTCATGTAGACGCCGCTGTCCGGAGAGGACGAAGCGACGCCGGAGACCCAGCGGATCGGGACGCCGTGGCGCAGCGCGTTGAAGACCAGTGCCTGCGCGCCGGCGTAGACGAGGTCGATCTTGTCCTGTCCCAGCAACGTGAGCAGGTTCGGCACTGTGTCGGTGACGAACGTGACGTCGAGGTTCTCCTTGCCGAACTCGCCGTAGACCTGGGCGAGCAGCGCCGGCGCTTCGAGCTCCAGTTTGGACGGGATGCCGACCTTGAGCGAAGCACGCTGCGCCAGCGGTTTGGGCGCGGGCGTGCCGGGCTTGCCCGACAGGCTCATGCCGGCCGGCAGCACGGACACCTGCTTGGCGTCGGTGGCCTGGTTCTGCTGCGACGACGGGGCACACGCGCTCGCGAACACCAGGCCCGCCGTGACGGCGGTGGCGCAGAGCGCCCGGGTGGTTCTGGACATGGCTCTCCTGAGGAAAACACGGGAAGGGGTGGGGGACGGGGAGGGACTCAGGACCGGCGCAGGCGCGGCCGCTGCTGGGGGACGGCGAACTTCAGCGCGAGGCTGACGAGGCCGGTGAAGGCCACGCCGATCACCCCGGCGATGATCACGCCGGCGTACATCGTCGCGGGGTCGAACACCTGGGAGCGCTGGAAGATCAGGTAGCCGAGGCCACTGTCGCCCGACACCATCTCGATGCCGACGATCACGAGGATGCCGATGCCCGCGGTCAGCCGGATCGAGGTCGCGATGGCGGGCAGCGCTGCGGGGAGGATGACGTGGCGCAGCAGCTGGGTGCGTTTGGCGCCGAGCACTTCCGCGGCGTCGCGGTAGCCCTGCTCGACCGACAGCACCGCGGTGGTGGAAGCGAGTACGACGATGAAGAATACGGACACGCCGACCAGGACGATCTGCGGCAGCCCACCGAGGCCGAAGATGAGCAGGAACACGGGGAACAGCGCCAGCTTCGGCAGCGTGTACAGCGCGACCAGCGTGTGTTCCAGCGCAGCCCGGGCGATCCACGACAGTCCGAGGAGGACACCGAGCGCCACGCCGGCCACGACGCCGATCCCGTAGCCGATCACGAGTTTGCGCACGGTGTCGACGATGGCGTCGGTCATCACACCGTCCTGAATGGACTGCACGCCCGCCTGCCAGATCACGCTGGGGGCAGGGAAGAACCGGGTGTCGAGGATGCCGAACTGCGCGGTGAGCTCCCAGACCACGACGATCAGCACCGGGGTCGCCCAGGCCAGCGTGAGGGTCACGCCGCGGCGGCGCCGGGCGTGTCGCTGCGGCGCCAGCTCGGCGGGACCGGGTGTGCGCCGGACGAGCTCACGACCTCCGAGCTCCTCATGCGACGTCATGAGCGTGCTCACGTTCTTCCACCTCACCTTTCAGGAGCCGCCAGATGTGGTCTTCGAGGGCGCCGAACTCGGCCGCCGAACGCGCGGCGCGGGTGCGCGGCCGGGCGAACGGGACCTCGATGTCGTCGAGGATGCGCCCGGGCCGCGAGGACATGACGACGACGCGGTCGGCCAGCAGCAGTGCCTCGTCGATGGCATGGGTGACGAACAGGATGGTGCGCCGGTGCGCCTCCCACACCCGCAGCAGCTCCTGTTGCAGGACCAGGCGCAGCTGCGCGTCGAGGGCGGCGAACGGCTCGTCCATCAGGAGGATCTCGGGGTTGGCCACGAACGCCCGGGCCAGGGCCACGCGCTGGCGCATGCCGCCGGAAAGCGTGGCCGGGTAGGCGGATTCGAAGCCGGAGACGCCGGCGCGCTCGATCCAGTCGCGGGCCACCTCGTTGGCCCTCGGCCGTGAGACGCCGGCGATGTCGAGCGGGAGCCGCACGTTGGCGAGCACGGTCTTCCAGGGGAAGATGCCGTAGTCCTGGAAGACCATGGAGCACAGCGGCGAATCCGCGTCCGCACGATCGATCACGATCTCGCCGGCCGAGGGCGCGGCCAGCCCCGCGACGATCCGCAGCAACGTCGACTTTCCGCAGCCGGACGGGCCGACGATGGCGACGAACTGTCCTCTTTCGACGGTCAGGTCGACCGGGCCCAGCGCGTGGACCGCGTGGCCGCGGGAAACGAACGTCCGCTCGACGCCCGTCGCGCTGATCACGACGTCGGACATGCGGCCTCCTCCTGGTGGGTGTGGTCGAGGATCGTCGGGAAGGGTGCGTTCGCGAGCCACTCCCCCGCGGCCCGGTCGCCGTGCACGCGGTCGGCGAACGCCGTGGCGACCGCGGAGATCGCGGCCGCCGTCGGGCTGTTTTCGGTGTCGTGGCGTGGGATTCCGCCGAGCTGGTGGTCGCCGTCGTGGACTACGGCGAGGTGCTTGAACCGTGAGCGCGCCCGGTCGTACGGCTCGCGGCGCCACTCGACGCCCTCGCCGCGGGCACCGAAGTCACGCGTGCCCGTGACGACCAGCAGGGGCAGCTCGACGTCGTGCCAGGAGTCCGGCGTGAGCCCGCGGTCGCCGCTTCCCTGCGGTGACAACAGGATTCCGCCCGCGACGGCCGGGTGGGTGAAGGTCTCGTGGCCGGACAGGCGCGCGCCCAGGAGGAGCTGGGCGGTGTAGGCGCCGAACGAGTGCCCGGCGAGCAGTACGTGGTCGGGCCTCAGGTTCGGCTTGGCGGCGAGCGCGTCGAGCACCGCGTGCACCCGGCCGACCCGCGACAGCCAGTGTTCCGGGTCGAAAAGCAGTGCGTGCATCCGTTGCTTGGCCACGGGATCCGCGGGCCAGGTTCGTTCGTCCACACCGGACAGGCCGAGCTCCGGACCTGCGAGCTCGAAGGCATCGCGGAACTGCGGGTGCAGCACCGCGTAGCCGTGGGACGCGAGGTGGTGGCCGAAGCCCGCGTACCCGCGGTGGCTCCCGCCCAGCCCGTGACACAGGACGACAACCGGCTTTTCCCCGGTACTGTCCGGTTCTTGCGCGAAAACGGCGACCCGCTGCCCGTCCGCGGTCGCCCATTCGTCGACTTCACCCGTGACGACCCGATGGCGTCCCGGCCGGGCCCACCGGGGGTCCGGGTGCTCGTTGCAGCCCACGCTGGCTCCTAACTAGCGACTTGTTAGTAACGTAATGCTAGTTAGCCGGCGTTGACAAGACTCGTCGCGGAAGTGGCGGGGCGCGAGCACTCTCCGTGGCTGCGCAGTGACCACCGACCGGTCATGGACAACGCCTACCCGGAGCTCGTCGAGGCGCTCGACCGGCGGGGCGGCCCGCGGTTCGTGGCGGACAGGGAGATCGTGGCGTTCGACGGCGACAACACCAGCTTCGCCGCGCTGCAGCCGCGCATCCGCCTCACCACGGCGCAGCGCAAGCAACGGCTGGCGCGCAAGGCCGACCCGTGGCGGGACCTGGCGAAGCGCGCGGGTTCCGCGGAGGCGGCACTGGCTTCGCTGCGCTGACGCGCGCCGGGCGGACAAAACACCTGAGCCACACTGGCACCAGGTGGACAGATCTCGCCGATCGCGCCGACACTGGTGTCATGGTCAGCCCACGGCCAGGCCCGATCCGGTGGCTGCGCTACGTCTACGGCGCGCGGCTCCCCGATGAGTACCGCCCGTGGGTGCTGCACGACGCGACCGCCCGGACCTGGGTGCTGCGGTTCGCGCTCCGCGTGTTCTTCGAGGCACTGCCCTGGCTCACCGCCGGGTTCCTCCTGCTGGTGTTCCTCACGCCGCTGCCGGCGGGTCTGGTGCTGCTCGGGTTGCTGATGGCGCTGGTGCTGGGACTCTTCCTCACCCTCGGCAGCGCCGACGAGCTCGCCGAAGTGCGTCTCGCCAAGCACGGCTTCCCACCGAACACCGGCAAAGAAGTCCGGAAACGTCGCGGCGGTGCCGGAACATGGCCGTGACGCCGTGGCAGGACCCTGTCGCGCCACCGCACCGGCGCTGTGGAGAGCCACTCGGCCGATAAGGCCCAGGTGCCCTGCCGGCGTGGGCCTCGGTCGTCCGCGGGGTGGGCATGGTCTTCATCGCGCTCGTCGCCATCCTCGGCTTCGTCGCCACCGGCTGAGGCGCTACCCGCCGACGGTGACGGTGCGCCGCGCCGGGCCGTTGGCGCTGCGCGGCACGATCGGGACGACGCCGAGAGCACTCAGCACGGCGACGAAACCGTTTTCGATCTGCGTTTCGGTGCTGGGCCAGTAGCCGACGGTTTCGCACATGAACTCGTCGCACTGCTCGGGCGGCGGCCCGGCGCAACCGGTGGCGAGCAAGACGACGGCGGCGGCCGAGGCGGCCAGACGCAAACGTGACACGGCGGAACCCCTTCCCGGGCTCAGACGACGGCAGGCTGCCGGCGGCGGACGATCAGCGTGATCACGGCGATGGCCAGCACGATCGCCACCACGGCCTGGTAGTACCCGGTGATCACGCTGATCAGGGCGCTCACCACGCCGATCACCTCCATGGCCACCCCCAGCGTCGCCGCCCACGCGTGCCGCGCCAGGAACGCCGCGGCCACGGCGACGAGCACCGCGATCACGGGGTTCAGCACGAGCACGAGCCACACCGACCCCGGCACGTCCTGGCCGTGGTCGAGGCGTTCGAGCACCGTGAGCAGCTGCACCACCCAGATCCCGATCGACGCCACCGCCTGCACGGCCATCACCCACCGCGCGGTCCTGACCTGCCACCCGCCCACGACGCACCCCTCCTCCGGTTGATCACCGGGGACGGTAACCGCGGACGGCGGGAGCCCTCCCGAGCGTGTCCGCTACCTGCCGCCCGACTCCAGCACGTCGGCGAGGTACCGCACCGCCAGCTCCTCGGCCCGGTCACGCCGCTCGACGTCGCCGCGCCAGCGCCGGTACAGCTCGATGCTCGCCAGCACCGCAGCCCCGGCCTCCTTCGTGTCGTACCCGCAGACGGTGGCCCGCAGCTCACGCGCCTCTTCCGGAGCGGCGAACTCCAGCCGGCGGACGCCTCGAGGAGAAATGCCGGCGCGCGCGGCGATCAGCGGCCCCAGGACGGTTTCCCTCAGGAAAGCCAGGAATCCTAGGACGTCGAACAGCTCGCCGCGCCCGAGTTTCGTGGCCGCGTAGTGGACCCACACCCAGAACCGGTCTTCGAGCCACTGTTCGTCCAGCGGCTCCTTGGCGAGGGGCGCGGCGGCGAGGGCCCGGGTCAGCGCACCGTCGCGCTCCCAAAGTATCTTCGGGTCGCTCGTCCGCTCGCCGAAATCGGCCACTCGCACGAACTTGAAGTCCACGTGCAGCAAGCGCGGCCCGGTCAGGGTGATGACCAGCCGCGGCTCGCCGACGTGCTCGCCGGTGAAGCCCGCGACGAGGTCGACCCACGAGCCGATCAACGCGAACCTCTCGGCCATCACCGCGTTGAACGCTTCATCGGAAACGACCACGAGGACGTCGACGTCGGAGTAGACGTCGGGCTCGCCGTGGGCGATCGAGCCGCTGACGGCCACCCCGGCCACGCGTGGGTCGCGGCTGATCTTCGGGAGCACGTCGTCGAGGAACTCGCGGTGCTGCGCGGGAACGGTCATGACCTTCCTTTCGGCAGGAGCAAAGTCGGGCAAAGTAGCACGACACCGCTCCGGCCGGCACGCGAATAAGCGCTCAGCCCTCGTGCAGCGCCTCGACGATGCGGCCGGCCAGCGCCGCCATCTCGGGCGACCCGATGGTCACCACGACGTCGCCCCGCTGCACGCGCCGCACCACCTCCGCACACGCGACGGAGCCCGACCCGGCGTACACCTTGTCCTTCTCCGGCAACGGAATCGCGGCGGTGAGCGCCTCGCCGTCATAACCCGCCGCGACGGTCTCGCCGGGGCCGAACACCGGAAGCACCACCGCCTGGTCCGCCAGGCTCAGCGACTCGGCCATCTCGCCGAGGAACTGCCGCACGCGGTACGCGCGATTGGGCTGGCACACCACGACCAGCCGATGTTCCTGCGCGACCGACCGCAACGCCGTCAGCGAAGCGGCCATCGACGTGTGGTGGCAGGCGTAGTCGTCGTACACCCGAACGCCGCGCGCGACACCACGGAGCTCGAACCGCCTGCGGACGCCCGGAAAACGGCGCAAGCCGCGGGCTGCCCCCGGGATGCCCAGCCGCTGCGCGGTGAGCAGCGCGGCCGCGGAGTTGAGGCCGAGGTGCTTGCCCATCACCGGCACGTGCACCGCGCCGACGAGGGCGCCGTCGAGCACGGCGTCGTAGCGGATCCCCGTGGTCACCGACGAAAGCCCCACCACGACGAGGTCGGCGTCGTTGGCCTCGCCGTAGGTGTACACGGTCCGGCCTTCCGCCCGCAGCGCCGAGGCGAGCCGGCGGCACCGCTCGTCGTCTGCGTTGGTCACCACGAAACCGCCGGGGCGCACACGGCGGCAGAAGTCGAGGAACGCCTGCTGCAGCCCCTCGACGTCGCCGTAGGTGTTGAGGTGGTCGGAGTCGATGTTCGTGACCACCGCGACCTCGGGCGTGTAGGCGAAGAACGAGCGGTCACTCTCGTCGGCCTCCACCACGAAGTACTCCCCCGAGCCGACGCCGCCGGAGCCGAGCGTGCGGACGTCGCCGCCGATCACGTACGACGGGTCGGCCCCGCCGGCGCGCAGCGCGACCGTGATCATCGCGGTGGTGGTGGTCTTGCCGTGCGTGCCCGCGACCGCGATCGCCCGGCGCCTCGCCAGCACCGCCGCGAGCGCCTCGGACCGGTGCAGCAGCGGCAGTCCCCGATCGCGAGCCTCGACGAGCTCCACGTGGTCGTCGGGGATCGCGGTGGAGTACACCACGGTGTCGGCGGTCCAGAGGTGCCCGGCCGAGTGCCGGCGGTGCACGGTGGCGCCCAGCTCCTCCAGCAACGCCAGGGCCGGCCGGTCGCCCACCTCGCTGCCGCTCACCGGCACCCCGTGGCGCAGCAGGATCTCCGCGAGGCCCGACATCCCCACCCCGCCGATGCCGATCAGGTACACGTGGCCCAGGTCCCGCACGGTCAGCTCGTTCATCACGCACTCTCTTGTGTCCGGTGAGGACTCCCTGTCCCCGGATTCGAGGGTGCTGCCGGCATGTCCTCGGACCGCGCGCTCTCTGTCGCGGCAAGGCAACAGCCGTGTGCCGATCCGTCAGCGCGGCACTGAGAACGGCTGCCGGTCCGGGTGCCCGGGCGCCGGCTGAGGCGCGGCGAGGACGACGGTCGTGGCGTCGGCGGGCAGCCGCGGACGGTGGCGCTCGACCACGCACGCCGAGGCCAGCGCGTAGCCGGCCGCCGCGAGGAAGAAGCCGCCGAGGCAGTCGCTGGGGCGGTGCCAGCCGACGGTGAGCGTCGAGACGCCGACCGCGACGATCCACGCCACGCCCAGTGGCGCCGCCACGAACCGCCCCACACGCGGCAGCACGAGCAGCAGCGCGAACACGCTCATCGCCGCCACCGTCACGTGGCCGCTGGGGAAGCTGTTGCTGGTGGAGTGGATGCGCTCGGCCAGGTTCGGCCGGTCGAGGGCGACCTTGAGCAGCTGCGCGAAGCCCGCGACCACCACCATGAGCCCGACGGCCGCCGCCGTGCGCCGGTACGCGCGCCGCAGCAGGCCGATCACCACGACCAGCACGAGCGCGAGGGTGAACAGCACCGGCACCGGGACCTCCAGCGGCAGCGGCACCTCCCCCGACGCGCGGGTGAACGACGGGTCGAACGTCTCCAGGACCCGCTGGTCGGCCTCCTGGCCGGACTCCGTGCGGACCAGCAGCAAGTACGTCACCCCCGTCGCCACGACGAGGAGGACGGCGGCCAGCAGCCGCCAGGCGATGCCGAGCACTCGGTTGTTCACCCCGTCCAGCCTGCCAACGCTTCGTCCGCGGTGGGCCCGGGAAATGTCATGGGTCTGCAACAACTGCGCATTGGTTCCGCACGGACCAGTCCCCTGTGGACGGACGGGCCTCTCCTCACCCCACCCGCAGCGTGGTCCCCCGCGGGATCAACGTCGGCGCGAATCGGCGCGTGGTGGCCGGCACCCCGGCGCCCGCGTCGATCAGCAGATCCACGGCCGCGCCGGCGATCTCCGTGAACGGGACGCGGATCGTGGTGAGCGGCACCGGCAGGCGCGCGGCGAGCGGAATGTCGTTGTACCCCACCACGGACAGCTCCTCGGGCACGCGCACACCGGCGCGCTGCACGGCCGAGAGCAGCCCGACGGCGGTGTTGTCGTTCACGGCGAACACGGCGGTGGGGCGCGGGTCGAGGGCGAGCAGGGCGCGCCCGGCGTCCTCGCCGCTCTCCATGCTGAACGTCGAGGGCAGGACCACTGCCGGGAGGCCGGCCTCCCGCAACGCGTCCTCGTAACCGGCCCGGCGGCCGAGCGCGCTGGACGCATACGCCGGACCCGCGACCAGGGCGACGCGGCGGTGTCCGAGGTCCAGGAGGTGCCGGGTGGCGAGGTAGCCGCCGAGGCGGTCGTCGCCCACGGCCGCGGCGCTGTCGCCGAACGTGCGCATCGCCAGCACGTGCGGCACCCCGCGCTCCAGCAACTCCTGACAGAAGCCGCCTTCGGTGCGTGCGGTGGTGAGGATCAGGCCGTCGACGCGGCGCCCGAGCAGCATCCGGCCGTTCTCGCGCTCCAGCTCCGGCTCGTCGTGCGAGGTCGCGACCAGCGCGTGGTACCCGCGGCGCGTGCACGCCGTGGCGACCTCCTCGTAGAACATCGCCATCACCGTGTCGGTCAGCCGCGGCACGAGCACGCCGAACGTGTTGGTCTGCTGGCGTCGCAGGTTGGCCGCGACCGGGTTCGGCTCGTAGCCCACGCCCTCGGCGATCTCGCGGATCCGCGCCGCCGACGGGCTGCGGAAGAACCGGTGCTCGGGGTTGAGCGCGCGCGAGACCGTCGACTTGCTGACGCCGGCTGCCAGCGCGACGTCGCTGATCGTCGGGCGGGCCCCCGGCTCCCGGGTGATCTCCGGTGTTCGCTCGCTCATGCGGCTCCTTGACTCTCGGGCAACCCGCAGCCTACCTTTGTGCAACCGATTCCCTCATCGTTTGCACAGCCTGAAACAAGGGAGTGTCATGAAGTCTCTGGATCTGCGCGGCCTCGTCCCGGCGTGCGTCACCCCGTTCACCGAGAGCGGCGACGTCGACCACGAAGCCCTCGCGGTGCACGGGCGCTGGCTCGCCGGCCTGCCGGGCGTCAAGGGCATCGTGCGAACAGGAACCCGCCCGCGATCGAGGCGAAGCCCTGGAACGTCGCCACGCTCACCAGTGCCACCGTGGACACGTGCAGTGAGCCGGACAGGTAGGTGAGCGGGTAGCCGACGAGGTTGATCTCGGCGCCGGCTGGCTCGGCGACACCCTCGGTCGCCGCCGCACGTACGCGATCTCCGTGCTCGCCTTCGGCGTCGCCGCCGTGCTCGGCGGGCTGGCGCCGAGCTTCGGGACGTTCCTGGCCACCCGGCTGCTGGCCGGTCTCGGCATGGGCGGCCTGTTCGGCCTGTCGTTCTCGATGTTCACCGAGTGCTGGAAAACCACCCGCCGCGGCACGATGGGTGGCCTGATCCAGTCGATGTACTTCCTCGGCGAGATCGTGACGGTCGGCGTGCTCTACGCGTGCCTGTCCTGGTTCGGCAACGACCTTGGCTGGCGCACCGGCTACGTCGTGATCGGCGTGGTGAGCGTGGTGATCGGGCTCGCGGCCTTCCGGCTGCTGCCGGAGTCGCGCCACTGGCTCGAGTACCAACGGCGGCTGCGCGAGGGCACCGTGCCGCCCGAGCTGCGGCGCACGCGCGTGCCGATCCTGGACGTGTTCCGCTCGAAAGTGGTCTACGGCAGCGTGATCTTCATGGTGCTGTCCACGGCCATGTTCCTCACGACCAACTCCGTCGGCGTGTACCTGTCCACGTACCTGCTGAAGGTGCAGCACCTGCCGCTGGGCACGGCGAGCGGCGTGGTGCTGATCGGCTACGTGTTCACGATCCTCGCCTACACGGCGACGGGCACGTTGTCGGACCTTGTGCGGCGCAAGTACGCGTTCCTGGCCGCCTGCGTGTTCGGCGTGGCCGGCTTCGCCTGGTTCCTCGGACAGGTCTTGAGCGGCACGGACCACGTGAGCTCGTCCTTCTGGGGCGACGCCACGTTCTGGGCACTGATGTGGTCGGCCGCGGCCTGCGGCGGCTTCGGCGTGCTGGGCGTGTGGATGTCGGAGTACTACCCGACGCGCATCCGGTCCACGGGCGCGAACAGCAGCTACTACGTCGGCCGCGGCCTCGGTGCCGGCGTGTACCCGCTTTTCGCGCTGACCCTGGCGGGCGGCGGCATTCCGCTCGCGTTGGCACTGGGCATTCTGGGCCCGTTGGCGGGGATTGTTTTCTCCGCGATAGCGCCGGACCGAACCGGACGCGACATCGTGGCCATCGAATAGGGCAGTGCCGTTCGAGAGAATTGCTGTTTCCGGATAAAGATGGTTCCGGTGCCCGCCGGGGAATGGCCGGCGGGCACCGGGATCAGCTCACTGGCGCCAGTCGACGATCACCGCGATGCTGCCGCCCATGCTCTTGACCCGGACCTGCGGGTTGGCGGCCATGTTGCCCCACGGCACCGTCATCTTGCCGCTCTTGCCGCAGCCGAGGCTGAACCAGCCGCCCTTCGGGTGCTTGGCGTCGAAACCCCAGCCCTGGACGCACGCGGACTGGTTGGTGCCTTCCTGCACGTTCCAGCCGTATCCCGCGCGGAAACCCGCGTGGCCGAGGATCGCGCAGTTCGACTTGCTGACCGGGCCCCACTTCCCGATGATGCCCGACGCCTGGTGCGGGTCGGTGCACGCATTGGCCGGCGCCGCGTTCGCAACGCCAGCGCCGGCCACCAGCGTGCCGGCCGCCGCGACCGCGGCGACGAGCGCACCGATCCGCGAAATCCGCTTCCCCATGTGTTCTGTTCCCTCCAGTAGGAGCGGCAAGATCATCTCGCCGCGAACCGAACGTACAACGGAACAGCCGAGCGGCGCACCTCGAAAGTGGCCATTTAGGAATGACTTAGGGTTGCCGCGAATTCCCTCGCAGAAAATGAATCGCATTCACGCCGGGGTCAGGGCCGCGCGCCCGCGGCTGATCCGCAGCACGTCGGCGAGGACCAGGTCGGCGAGCAGCCGCTCCTCCTCGTCCGGCAGGTCCGGCCGGGAGGGCGGCGGTGCACCGGTGGTCAGCGCCGCGGCGGCGTCGGCGGTGAAGCCGGCCAGCTCGGCCGAACCGGTGCGGCGCTGGAGCATCGCGCCGGCCGACGCCGCGAGGCCGCGCAGGCCTTCCACCGACTCGTCGAGAGCGTCGCGTTGAGTGGAGTCCGGGCCGCGGGTGCCGGGTTCGGGCGCGAGCAGGTCCTGGTGCGTGCGCACGGCCGTGCGGAAGCGCGGGCCGACCTCGCGCGCGTCGCCGCCCGGTTCTCCGCGCAGGCGCGCGGCGACGGATCCGAGCAGCTCGCCCATCGCGGCCGTCGCGTCCGAAAAGCGTTGCGCCACTGGGGGTTTCGGCACGCCCGGCACGGCGGCGAACCCGAACAGCAGCGCGATCGCGACGGCGAGCGCCACCAGCAGCACGTACTCCGCGAGCGTCGCGCCGGGGTCGAGATGCTTGGTCACCGCGTTGACGCTCACGCTCATCAGCACGATGCATCCGTTGAACACCAGGGGCTGCGCCTGCATGAACGGGAACCCGACGAGCAGCGCGACGAGCCCCAGCGGCAGCAGCGCCGAGTGCGGCAGCAGCCACAGCGCGAGCGCGAGCACCACGGCCCCGGCCACCGAGCCGGCCACGCGCTGCCAGACCTTCGCGAGCGTGTCGCGCCATTCGGGCTGCATGATCGCGAACGTCGTCATCAGGAACGACACCGTGAGCGGGTCACCCGGGCGCAACGACGCGATCACGACGGCCAGCAGCATGCCCAGCGCGCACCGGACGGCGTGGCGCAGCTGGGCCGAGCGCCACGACAACGCGCCGGCGGCCTCGCGGCGCAACGCCGTGCGCACGATGTGGCGCGGGAAGTCCACGAGGGACTCGTCGCGCGTCGAGACGGCCTCGCGCACCGCGGCGACCGCCGTCCACAGGTCATCGACGAGCACGCGGGTGTCGCCGGGCAGGCCGATCTCCGGGTCGACGCGCTCGACCTCGGGTACGCCGGCCGGGTCGAGGGTCTTGACGCGGACCGCGTCCGCGAGCTGCGTCAGCGCCGCCTCGACGGCCGCCAGCACCGCGGTGACGGCCGCCGCCTGGTCCGCGTCCAGTACGCGCAGCCGGTCGCGTAGCACCGCAGCTGTGCCGTGGCAGCGCAGACCCGCCGCGACCACACGCGCCTGCCAGCGCAGCGGCCGGTCGGCCAGCCACAGCCGAACGGCGCGTTCGGCGCTCTCGCGGTCCGGTCCGCCCAGCGCGTCGGCGAGCGCGGCGCGCGTCGGCTTGCCCGGGTCGCCCAGGCCCGTCAGCAGCCGCAGCACGAACACCACGCCGATGGCCAGCGCGGGCGCGCCGAGGATCTGTCCGACGCTCGCCGCGCCCGTGAGCTGGAAGCCGTAGCCGAACACCGACGACGTCCCGAGCCCGAGGCCCACGGTCACGTACCGCGCGCCCAGGGCCGGCAGCAGCGCCGCGCAGAACACCACGAGCACAAGCAGCGCGATCGCCGCGGTGTGCGAGACCTGCCCGAGCAGCCGCGGCCCGGCCGCGCCGATCACCACCGCCGGCGCGAACGCCGCCAGCAGCTTGAGGTCCGGCAGCAGCGGTCCGCCGTTGGCCGCGATGAAGCAGAACAACGCGGTCAGCCCGGCGAGGATCATCGTGCCACCGAGGCCGAGCACCGCCCCGAGCCCGGCCGTGCCGCCGACCACCGCCAGGATCACGACGAGCAAACCGCCGCCGCGCGCCAGAACGTTCACCCGCACCTCACCGTCTTCGCGCTTCTTCCCGCGGAAGCCTCGCACCCCGGCAGCGGCGGCGCCACTCCCGGTCCGAGTCCTTTGTGGCTGAGTCCTTTGTGGACCCGGACCGGGAGCGCTCAGGCGGTGATCGTGGCCAGCAGCTCCGCCGCGCGGGTGCGGAAGGTCTCGACGTTGGCGAGCTTGATGTCCTCGTAGCCCCGCACGACGTCGGGCAGCGCGGCGAGCTCCTCGAACGCGTCGGCGGTCTTCGGGGTGAGGTGGGCGAGCCCGCGCTCCACGAGGTGCTGGTACTCCCCCGGCAGAGCCCGCTCGACGCGGCGGACCTTCGCGTAACCGAACACATCGGCCCGGGTGCCGCGCAGGCGGCGGGCACGCTTCAGCGTGCGGAAGGCCACCGTGGCGGTGCGGCCGCGCAGGCGAATCTTGCGCTTCATGCCCATCGCGCGCAGCACCGGCGGGTGCAGCAGCACGGCGACGTCGGCGTCCGCGCCGAACTCCGCCGCCCGCCGCGCCTGCTCGACCGGGTCCAGGTGCAGGCGCGCGACCTCGTACTCGTCCTTGTACGCCAGCAGTTTGTGCAGCCCGCGCGCGTACGCGGCGGCGATGCGGGCCCCCGTGTCGGCGTCCGTGCGCTCGGCCGCCTCCGCGGCCAGCTCCCGGACCTGGGTGGCGTAGCGGCGCGCGAGCGTCTCGTCCTGGAAACCGATCAGGTCGGCGACGCGCGGCGCCAGCACCTGCTCGAAGTCGCCGGCGGCGATCGTCGCGGCCACGGCGTCCACCGCCACTTCCGCGACGGCCGGGGAGATCGCGGCGGCCCGCACGGCGGCCGGGTCGACGACCGCGGCGCGGCCCCAGCGGAACGCCGCCAGCGCCTTCTCCACGGCGGTGCCGTTGAGCCGGATCGCCGCCTCGATCGCGTCGGCCGAGATCGGCACCACGCCGTGCTGGTAGGCCGCGCCGACGAGCAGCATGTTGGCCGGCATGTGGTCGCCGAAGAGCTCCTCGGCCAGCTCGTTCGCGTCGAGCGCCACGAGGTCGCGGGTCACGGCGCTGATCTTCTCCAGCGCGTCGTCGTTCGAACCGGGCAGCACCACGCGGTGGGTGACCATCGCGGCCGTGGGCACCAGCGCCGTGTTGACCACGGCGACGGTGTGGCCCGCCCGCGCGGTGGCGAGGTTGCCCGCGTCGGCCGCGCCGAGCAGGTCGAATCCCACGAGCACGTCGGCGGTCGCGCGCGAGGCCCGCAGCGAACCGGTCACGGGCGACTTGGAGATCCGGATGTCGGAGACGACCGGGCCGCCCTTCTGCGCCAGGCCGGTCTGCTCCAGGCCGGCGGCGAACCGGCCGTCGAGGTGCGCGGCCATTTGCAGCACCGCCGAGATCGTGACCACGCCCGTGCCACCGATGCCGGGCATCCGCATCAACACGGTGTCCACTTCGGACAGCCGGGCCGCCGGTTCCGCCAGCGCCACGGGGAGCTCGGGTACCTCGCGGCGCGGTTTCTTCGTGCCGGGCGTCACGAGCAGGAACGACGGGCAGTCGCCCTTGAGGCAGGTGAAGTCGCTGTTGCACGAGGACTGGTGGATGCGCGTCTTGGCGCCGAACTCCGTCTCGACCGGCCGCACCGACAGGCAGGTGGACACGTCGCCGCAGTCGCCGCAGCCCTCGCACACTCGCTCGTTGACGACCACGCGCTCGGCCGGCGTCGGCAGCTGGCCGCGCTTGCGCAGCCGGCGTTCCTCGGCCGCGCACCGGTCGTCGTGGATCAGCACGGTGACGCCGTCGGTCGCGGCCAGCTCCGCCTCGACCTCGGCGAAGTCGTCGCGGTGGCGCACCGACGCGATCGGGTCGAGCGACACGCCGCGGTAGTCGGCCGGGCTTTCGGTCGTGATCACGATCCGCCGCACGCCCTCCACAGCCAGCAGGCGCGTGATGGAGGGGACGTCGAGCCGGCCCTCGGCGCGCTGGCCGCCGGTCATGGCGACCGCGTCGTTGTAGAGCAGCTTGTACGTCATGGTCGCGCCGCCGGCCACGGCCGCGCGGATGGCGAGCGAGCCGGAGTGGTGGAACGTGCCGTCGCCGAGGTTCTGCACGAAGTGGCGGTCGTCGGTGAACGGCGCGAGGCCGAGCCACTGCGCGCCCTCGCCGCCCATCTGCGTGAGGCCGATCTGGTGGCCGCGGCCCGCGCCGTCGATGGCCACCATCGCGTGGCAGCCGATGCCGACGCCCACGAGCGTGTCGTCGCCCGTACGCGTGGAGACGTTGTGCGGGCAGCCGGAGCAGAAGAACGGCGTACGCGGCGCGGTGGCGGTGGGCAGCGCGATGCGCGGCGGGCGCGGCGGCGTGATCGCGTCCAGGTGCACGGCGGCGGTGCGCGGCAGCCGGTCCGAGCCGACGACGGCTTCGATGCGCTTGACCAGCGCCTTCGCCACGTCTTCCGCGACGAGCTGACCCCGGCCGGTGAGCAGCGGCCGGCCGGTCTCGTCGCGGCGGCCGACCACGTTGGGCGCCCCCGGGCGGTGGTAGAGCGCCTCCTTGAGGTGGCCTTCGAGGAACGGCACCTTGTCCTCGACCACGAGCACCTCGTCGAGGCCCTCGGTGAGCTCGGCCAGCACGTCGGCGTCGAGGGGGTAGGGCATGGCGAGGCGGATCAGTCGCAGGCCGAGCGCCTCCATGGCGGCCTCGTCGAGCCCCAGGTCCTGCAGCGCGCGCTGCACCACGGCGTAGCCGGTGCCCGACGCGAGCACCCCGAGCTTGGCCGCGCGGGCGGTGAAGGTGACGCGGTTCAGGCCGGTCGCGCGGGCGTACGCGCGGGCCAGGTCGAGGCGGCGGGTGAACATGTCGTGCTCGGCGTCGAGCGCGGGCGCGCCGACCAGCGCGCGCCCGGTCGGGCGCAGGGTCTCGGGCGGCATCGGGATGCCGTGGGCCAGCGTGTGCATGTCGACCGTGGCCGACGCGTCGGCGATGTCCGCGACGATCTTCAGACCGGTCCACAGCCCGCTCGCCCGCGAGAGCGCCACCGCGTGCAGGCCGAACTCGATGATCTCGGCGACGCTGCCGGGCGCGAGCAGCGGCATGGCCAGGCTCTGCGCCATCGGCTCGCACGAGCTGGGCACCGTCGAGGACTTGCACGCCGGGTCGTCGCCGATCCACGCCACCGCGCCGCCGAGCGAGGCGGTGCCGGCGAGCGTGCCGTGGCGGATCGCGTCGGCCGCGCGGTCCAGGCCCGGGTTCTTGCCGTACCAGAAGCCAGTGACGCCGGCGTGGCGGCGGCCGGGGACGTTGCCGAGCAGCTGCGTGCCGGCGACGGCGGTCGCGGCCAGCTCCTCGTTCACCCCGGGCCGGAACACGACACCGGCCGGGTCGAGGAACTTCTTGGCGCGCCCGAGCTCTTGATCCAGCCCGCCGAGCGGGGAACCCTGGTAGCCGGAGACGAACACGCGCGTGTCGAGGCCGCGGGCCTCGTCGAGCCGGCGCTGCTCGAGCGTGAGCCGCACGAGCGCCTGGACGCCGGAGATCAACGCTCGCCCATGGTCGGCGACGTACTTGTCGTCCAGCGAAACCGGTTCGGTGAGCACGTGGGCGCTCCTCTCGCAGGGGCGTGGCAGGGCCCGGGTGGGGCACGGTGGATGGGGCACGGCGGGATGGAACACGGTGGCGTGGGACACAGGAGAAACCTCAGCCTCTCACGGCGCAAGATCGGTGCGCGGCCTGGCCACGATGACGCAACTATGTAACGTGGACCTGGTATCCACTTTAATTTCTTGCCAGGAGGCGACATGGCCGGCGTCGACGACATCGACCTGCGCCTCGTGGAGTTCCTCCGCCTCGACGGCCGGCGCTCGTATGCGGACATGGCCGCCGAAGTCGGACTTTCCCTGCCCGCGGTGAAGCGCCGCGTCGACCGCCTGCAGGCCGCCGGCGTGATCACCGGCTTCACCGCGCAGATCGACTACACCAAGCTGGGCTGGAACATCGAGGCCTTCACCGAGCTGCGCTACACGGGCCGCACCCGGCCCCCGGACATCGAGCGCCTCGCGCGCGACCTGCCGGAGGTCCGGGCGGTGTACCTCATCGCCGGCGACCCGGACGCCCTGTGCCACATCCGCGCCCGCGACGTGACCCACCTGCGCCAGGTGATCGACGCGATCCGGGTGTCGGGCGGGGTGGTGGGCACGAAGACGTTCATCACGCTGGGCAGCTCGACGGAGGCCGCGGAAGCCGGCTGATCTCCGGGCGGCGGTATAGGTCGTTATACGGAAAACACCTTGCGAGCCACGGCCGGTCGCCGCGATCGTGGACGGCGTGGTGGAGATCCGGGAACTGACGGCGGACGACTGGCGCGCGTGGCGGGCCCTGCGGCTCAGCGCGCTCGCCGAGGCGCCGCACGCGTTCGGCGCGCGGCTCGCCGACTGGCAGGGAGAGGGCGACACCGAGGCTCGCTGGCGCGGACGGCTCACGGACCTGCCGTTCAACGTGCTCGCGGCCGTAGGCGGGCGCGACGCGGGCATGGCGAGCGGCACGACCCCCGACTACGACGGTGTGGTGGACCTGCACTCGATGTACGTGGCACCGTCCGCACGCGGCCACGGCGTCGGCGAGGCGCTCGTCGAGGCCGTCGCGCAGTGGGCCGAGAGCCAGAGCGCGCACTCCGTGCGGCTGCAGGTCTTCGAGGACAACGCGGTGGCGATCGCGCTCTACCGCCGGTGCGGGTTCCTCGAAGAAAGCACGGTGCACTACCGGCGGTTGGCGCTGAAGATGGTGCGCGGCCTCAGGCACCCGTCACGTTCAGCATGATCGAGTAGATCGACGTCGTCGCACAGACGTACAGGATGTTGCGCTTCGGGCCGCCGAAGACCAGGTTCGCCACGGGTTCGGGGACCTTGAGGCCGCCGAGCAGCGTGCCGTCGGGGGCGAAGCAGTCGACGCCGCCGCCGGTGGCCGCCCAGAGGCGGCCCTGGTCGTCGAGGCGCAGCCCGTCGAAGTTGCCTTGGCGGCAGTGCGCGATCTCGGCTCCACCGGTCAAGACTCCGCGCGAGGTCACGTCGAAGCGGCGCAGGTGGCCGCGTTTCGTGTCGACGACGTAGAGCTGTGAGCCGTCGCGGGAGAACGCCAGGCCGTTGGGCCGCTCGAAGTCGTCGGCCACGACGGTGACCGAGCCCGACGGGTCGATGCGGTAGACGTGGTCGCCGCCGATCTCGCTCTCGGCGCGGAAACCCTCGTAGTCACTGGAGATCCCGTAGCGGGGATCGGTGAACCAGATCGCGCCGTCGGCCGCCTCGACGAGGTCGTTGGGACTGTTGAACCGCTTGCCCTCGAAGCGGTCTGCGAGCACGGTGATCGAGCCGTCGTGCTCGGTGCGGGTGACCCGGCGCGGGCCCTGCTCGCACGTGAGCAGCCGGCCCTGGCGGTCGCGCGAGTTGCCGTTCGAGTAGCCCGCGGGGTGGCGGAACACGCCCACCGCGCCGGTCGTCTCGTCCCAGCGCAGCATCCGGTCGTTGGGGATGTCGCTCCACACCAGTGAGCGCGCCGCCGGGAAGTACACCGCGCCTTCGGCCCAGCGGCAGCCGTCGTAGAGCCGCTCCAGCCGCGAATCACCGTCGACGCGCGCGAACCGCTCGTCGAACCTCTCGAACTCCGCTTCGACGTACATCTGCCCCCAGCCGCCGGTTTCCGGCCTGGAGCCTACTCAGCCGACGGGCAGAACGCCCTCCAGCGAACCCAGGTCCGACACCTCCCGCGGCCCGCCCAGCAACCCCGTCACCGCGACGCACCGCGCGGCCACCAGGGCCGCGTCGGTGTCGGCGTGCTCGTCCAGCGCCAGCACGTCCTGCGCCGTCGGGAAGCGTTCCAGGCGCAGGCCGTCGGCGGCCGGTTTGATCATCAGGCCGGACGAGCCCACGCGGCCGAGCCGGGCCCAGCGCACGCCGCGCAGGTCGGCGAGGTCGACGTCGGGCACGTTGACGTTCAGCACGGTCCGCTTGGGCGCGTGGGCCACCAGCCAGTCGAGCACGGCGACGCCCACCGCTGCCGCCGTGTCGAAGCGCGCGCCGGGGCGGTCGCCGCAGCTCACGGCGAGGGCGGAGCGGCCGGCGGTCGACGCGGTGAGCGCCGCGCCGACGGTGCTGGAGTGCAGCACGGAGCGGCCGGTGTTGTGGCCGTCGTTGATGCCCGCGACCACCACGTCGGGCGGCGGGCCGAGCGCGCCGAAACAGGCCGCGAGCACGGCGAACGCCGGCGGCGCGGACACGCGGTGCGCCGGCACGCCGTCGAGGCCGGGCAGCGCGTGCGGCTCGCACGCGACGATCGTGCCGTGGTCGATGGCACCCAGCGACGTGCCGCTGCCGCTGCTGTCCCCCGCGGGCGCGGCCACGACGAGGTCGTGCCCCGCGTCCCGCAGAGCGTGGGCCAGCGCGAGCAGGCCCGGGGCTTCGATGCCGTCGTCGTTCGTGAGCAGTACCCGCACAGTCGCCCGCTCCCGGTTCGTCGGAGTGTTCGGATCGCTAGATTGTGACCACACGTTCGCTGTTGTGTCCACGCCCAAGTCGGACAAGGCGACCCTGTCCAGCCAAGATACCCACGTATCCCCCTTGACCAGAAGCCCCCGGGTCCGCATTATGTGATCTGCACGTCACAAACTGGCCGCGAGGAGTGACCCGTGAACGTCGAAGTCGACCCGGTGCTGTGCGAGAGCCACGGGCAGTGCGAGTTCGCCGCGCCCGAGGTGTTCAGCCTCGACGATGAAGCGGTGCTGCACATCGACCACGGGCCGGTCGCGAACCTGCGCGAAGCGGTGCACCGCGCGGCCCGCGCCTGCCCGACCCGCGCGATCCGGATCGCGGAGTAGCCCGTGCGGATCGTGGTCGCGGGAGCGGGGCTCGCCGGCTGGCGGGCCGCCGAAGCGCTGCGCGCCGAGGGGTTCCGCGGCGAGATCGTGGTGGCCGGCGCCGAAGCGCACCGGCCCTACGACCGGCCGCCGCTGTCCAAGGGATTGCTCACCGGCGCCACCGGAGAAACCGCGCTCGCGCTGTCCGACAGCGACACAGCCGACACCGAAGTCACCTGGCGCCTCGGCAACCCCGTCGCCGCCTTGCGCGGCCGCACCGTCGTCCTCGAAGACGGCGAAGAGCTCGACTTCACGGGTCTCGTGATCGCCACCGGCTCGAACCCCGTGATCCCCGCCGGCCTCAACCGCCCGCCCGGCGTGCACGTCCTGCGCACGCTCGACGACGCCCGCGCCCTCCGAGCCGACCTCACCGGCCGCGTCCTCGTGCTCGGCGCGGGCTTCATCGGCTGCGAGCTCGCCTCGACGTGCCGCGACCTCGGCCTCCCCGTGGCCGTCGCCGACCCGCTCCCCCACCCGCTGATCCGCGTGCTCGGCGAAGACGTCGCCCGGCGCGTCGAGCGCCTGCACCGCGAGCGCGGCGTGCGCTGGCTGCTCGGCACCCAGGTCGTGAAGTTCCTCGGCCGGGACCGCGTGACCGGCGCGGTGCTGTCCGACGGCCGCGTGGTGCGCGCCGACGTGGTCGTCATCGCCACCGGCGTCCGCCCGGCCACCGGCTGGCTCGCCGGCAGCGGCATCGACGTGTCCGGTGGCGTCCGCTGCGACGAGTACCTGCGCGTACTCGACGAATCCGGCGCCGTCGTGCCGGACGTCGTGGCCGCGGGCGACGTCGCCTGCTGGACGCACCCGCTGCTCGGTGCGCCGGTGCGCGTGGAGCACTGGACCACCGCGGCGCTCGGCGGCGCCGCGGCCGCGCGCACGCTGCTGCACGGGCCGCAGGCGCCGTTCGACGCCGTGCCCTCGTTCTGGTCCGACCAGTGCGGCCTGCGCATCCAGGGCGTCGGCCTGCCCGGCCGCGGCGAGCACGTGGAGCTCGTGCACGGCAACCTCGCCGGGGACAAGTTCGTCGCGCGCTACTCGACGGACGGCCGGCACGTCGGCTCCGTCGCTTTCGGACTGCCCAAGCAACTCGCCCTCGAACGGCGGCGGCTCACGTCCGCCTGAGCCACCGCACAGCAAGAAACCCACCACTACCACTCAACTGCCCAACTCAAAGACGAGGAGAGGTCTCCATGACCCAGTGGCCCATCTACGACGACGCGTCGGCGGTCTTCCCGATCTACTCGCGCGCCAACATCGGCGAGATCTTCCCCGATCCGATCAGCCCGCTCAACGCGTCGGCGGGCTTCCAGGCGAACCTCTCGCCCGGCTGGGACGACGCGTTCGTCGCGTGCGGGGTGTGGGACCACGCCACCTATGACTCCGCCGTGCAGCACAACGTGCTCCCCGCGTTCGGCAGCTACCTCTACATCAACATGTCCCTGATGCGCCTGTTCGGCGTGCGCGTGCCCGGCATGACGCCGGAAGCGGTGGACCTGCAGTACTTCGGCGACATGCCGGGGATCCCCTCCTACGAAAGCGAAAAGCGCGATTTCGACGAGAACCCCGAGTTCGAGGCCACGGCCGGGCAGTGGCTGGCCGAGCAGGTCCTCGGCGCCAAGGACCTCGCGGCCTACGACGCCGACCGCCGCACCGTCGAGGACATCCGCAAGAACCGCCCCGCCATCGCCGACCTGGGCAACCAGGAGCTGCGCGAACGGATCACCTCGTTCGGCGACGTGCTGCGGCCGCTGCTGAGCCGCCACATCGAGGCGAGCCTCAAGGCCGGCGTCGGCCTGGGTGCCGTCGCGCAGTTCACGGAGGCGATCGGTCAGCCGGAGCTCGCGCTGACGCTCGTGGCCGGCATCGGCGACATCGACTCGACCGGCCCGTCCACCGGGATGTGGGCGCTCTCGCGCCTGGCCCGCACCGGCGCGGTGGCCGCGTTGTTCGACGAGGGCCAGGACGGCCTGGTCGAGCGCCTGCGCGCGAGCGGCGACCCCGAGGTCGTGGCGTTCACGCGCCAGCTCGACGAGTTCCTGACGGCGTGGGACTTCCGCGGCCCGTCGGAGTGGGAGATCCGCGCGAAGACCTGGGGCGTCAAGCCTTCGCTCGCCCTGTCCACTGTGGACCGCATGCGTCAGGCCGACGACTCCGCGGCGCCCGCGGTGAAGAACGCCGAACGCGTCGAGCAGCGTGAAGCGGCGTCGGCCGGCGTGCGCGCCGCGCTGGCGGGCAACGACGAGGCATTGGGCCAGTTCGAGGCCGTGCTGCACGCGGCCGCGCTGTGGCTGCGGGGCCGGGAACGCGGCCGCACGTCGTGCGCCATGGTCATGCACGAGCTGCGCCTGCCCGCGCTCGAGCTGGGCCGCCGCTTCACCGCCGAAGGGCACCTGGAGCGCCCCGAGCAGATCTTCATGCTGTTCGCCGGCGAGCTCGACGGGTTCCTGGACGACCCGGCGAGCTTCAGCACGACGCTGCGCGACCGCGAAGCGGCGTACCTGGACCTGTTCGACCGCGAGCCGCCGTTCGTGGTCGTGGGCCAGCCGGAGCCGGTGGAGAACTGGCCGCGCCGCTCGGGCCGTGAGGTGCAGCCTGCCGTCGCCGGCGAGGTCATCCAGGGCGTGCCCGGCTGCAACGGCTCGACCCGCGGGCGCGCCCGCGTGGTCACGAACGCCGACGACCCGTCGGCCCTGGAGCCCGGCGAGATCCTGGTGGCCCCGCTGACCGACCCGTCGTGGACGCCGCTGTTCGTGCCGGCCGCCGCGGTGGTCGTGGACGTCGGCGCGCCGTTCTCCCACGCCGCGATCGTGAGCCGCGAGCTCGGCATCCCGTGCGTGGTTTCGGCGACGGCCGCGTCGGCCCGGATCCCGGACGGCGCCCTCATCGAGGTCGACGGCACCACCGGCACCGTCACGGTGCTGGAAGTCTAGTCCCAGTAAGGGAAAGGGCCTGCACTCCGCGTGGGGTGCAGGCCCTTTTCCGTGGGGGGCGAAGCGGTTCAGAAGGTCAGCCTTCGTCGGCGGCCGAGCGTTCCCGGCCCGCGCTGAGCAGGAGGTCCTGGTGCAGTTCCATCCAGATGTCGTGGTACGAGTCGGCCATCGGCCGGGCGAACGCCGCGGTCTCCCCCGCGCGCACGCGCCGCAGCGCCCCGGCGAGGCGCACCGGGTAGGTGCCGAACCGGCCGGCGGACGCGGTGAGCTCGTCGAGCAGGCCGGTCACGTTCGCGTTCACCTCCGCCAGCGACTCGGCCACTCCGGCGTCGTACGCGGCGTCGGAGTGGTCGTTCGGCTCGCCGGACGGGCGCAGCTGCCAGGCCGAGCACACGCGCTTGAACTCGCCGTTCACGGGCAGAAAAGCTTCGTAGGCCGCGGAAAGCGCCTCGGTGGAGTCCGCGACGTCGGCCACGAGCAGCTCCGGGTGCGCGGCCCGTCCGGCCGGGGTCGGCATGGTCCCGGCGAGCCGGCCTTCCCGGCGCACGGCGAGCCCGTCCGCGACCAGCGCGGCGACCTCGGCGGCCACCTCGTCCGCGGGCAGGCCCGTGAGCGCCTGCAGCACGGGGTCGGGGGCCAGGCCCTTCACGCGCAACGCGTGGAGCACGAGGAACCGCGCTCGGGTGGACGTCGTCATGGGTCACGCTCCTTCGCCGGTTTCACCGGAGTCGCCGGACAGGATTCGGTCACGCAGCAGGGTTTTGTTCAGCTTGCCCGTCGGCAGCCGGGGCAGGCTCACCACGAACTCCACGCGGCGGGGCGCCTTGAACCCGGCCAGCCGCTCGCGGCAGTACTCGATCAACTCGGCCCCGCTCACGGCGCCGGCCGGCTCGACCACGGCCGTGACGCCCTCGCCGAACTCGGGGTCCGGCAGGCCGATCACGGCGGCGTCGGCCACCGCGGGGTGCGTGAGCAGGGTGTCCTCGACCTCGGTCGGGTAGACGTTCACGCCGCCGGAGATGATCGTGTGCCCCTCGCGGCCGACGAGGTAGAGGAACCCGTCCTCGTCGAGGCTGCCGAGGTCACCGACGCTGCACAGGTCGGCGCCCGCGTCGCCGGCGTTGCGGTAGGCCGAGCCGCCCGGCGCGAACCACACCTTCCCGACGGTGCCCGCCGGGACCTCACGCCCGCCGTCGTCGGTCACGTGCACGCTGCCGGACAACGGTTTCCCCACCGTGCCCGGATGCGCCAGCGCATCGTGCGGGCCGACGTAGGTGTGGCCGTAGCCCTCGGACGCGCCGTAGTACTCGTGCAGGATCGGCCCCCACCAGTCCATCACCGCCGTCTTCACCTCGGGCGGGCACGGCGCGCCGGAGGTGAACGCGACGCGGTGGCTGCTCAGGTCGTGGCGCGAGCGAGCTTCCGGCGAAAGACGCAGCAGCCGCAGCAGCATCGTGGGCACCCACTGCGAGTGCGTCACGCCGTGGGCCGCGATCGCCGCGAGCGAGCCCTCCGCGTCGAAGCGGTCGAGGCACACCACGGTGCCGCCGAGCGAGAGCGTGATGAGCTGGAAGGTGAACGGGGCGGCGTGGTAGTTCGGCGCCGGCGAGAGGAACACGGTGTCGGCGGCCAGCTCCAGCTTCGCCGCGAGTCCCGCGTGGCGGGCGGGCGCGTCGGCCGGGTGCACACCGAGCAGCTGCTGGCGGAACGCCTTGGGCCGCCCGGTGCTGCCACCGCTGTAGAGCACCCGCGCGCCGAGCAGCTCGCCGTCGATCGGCGCCTCGGGCAGACCGGCCACGGCGTCGCCGAGGAACTCCGGCTCGCCGCCGGGGTCCACGGACAGCAGCAGCGCCGGCTTGCCGACCTCGCGCAGGGCTTCGGCGACGACGTCGGCGCAGCGGGCGCTGGTGACGATCGCGCACGAGGCGCCGTCGCCCACCGCCTCCGCGAGCAGCGGGCCGAGCTCGCCGCTGCGCAGGTGCCAGTTCACCGGGGTCACGTAGAGTCCGGAGCGCATGCCCGCGGCGACGAGCACCGGCCACTCCAGCCGGTTCTCGAGCACGAGCAGCAGCGTGCCGCCGGGGCCGATCCCCCGCTCGCGCAGCACGTGCGCGACCTGGTTGGAGCGGGCCTCGAGCTCGGCGTAGGTGAGGCTCTCGCCGCTCGGCGCCATCACGTACGCCCGGGCACCGGGCCGCTCGCGCGCAATCGGGGCGGGGTACACGCCATCGACCTCCTTCTCGATTGTTTGTGAATGCTATGTCACGAACGAGCGCCACCGCAACGCTCTTGCTTAGCTCTTCCGTTCTCCGACGCGATGTGATGTAGTGATTGAGCGTTCGCAATCCAGCAAGGCGCGACAGAAGGGACAGCGGTGTCCGAACAGACGTCCGGCGCGACAGCCGTCGACCTCATGGATCTGGACCTGTTCGCATCGGGCTCCGACCACGAGGCGTTCCGCGAGCTGCGTGAGCACGATCCGCTGCACTGGAACGACGAACCCGGCGGCCGTGGATTCTGGTCGGTGACGCGGTACGCGGACATCAAGCGCATCGCCGCCGACCACGAGAGCTTCTCCTCCGCCGAAGGGACGCAGATCCCGGACCGCCGCGCCGAGGGGCACGGCGAACCCAGCATCCACAACATGGACCCGCCGCGCCACGGGGCGCTGCGCAAGCTCGTGGTGCCGCACGTGCGGCCCGCGAAGGTCCGCCCGCTCGAGGGCGACATCGTCACGGTCATCGACGAACTGCTCGACACCGCGCTGGCCCAGGGCGGCACGTTCGACTTCGTGCATACGGTGGCCGCCCAGCTGCCGCTGTTGGTGATCGGCCGCCTGCTCGGCGCGCCGCCCGAGGCGTGCCCGCACATGCAGCGCTGGACCAACCAGATGGCGTCCGACGACCCGGAGTACAGCACGGGCCCGGAGACCGCCGCCCGGGCGCGCGACGAGATCTTCTCGTACTTCCACGAGCTGGAGGCGCAACGGCGGGCGACCCCGGCCGAGGACCTGGTGAGCGTGCTCGCCCACGCCGCGCCGGGCGGCGAGCCGCTCAACCGCGGCCAGCTCGACGCGTACTACCTGCTGCTCATGGTCGCCGGCAACGAGACCACGCGGAACCTGCTCACAGGCGGGATGATCGCGTTCGGCGCGTTCCCGGATCAGTGGGCCGCGCTACGCGCCGACGCGGACCGGATCCCGGGTGCGGTCGAAGAAATGGTGCGCTGGGTGTCGCCGGTGCTGTGCATGCGCCGGACCGCGACGCGCGACGTCGAGCTGCACGGCCGCACGATCCAGGCCGGGCAGAAAGTGGTGCTGTGGTTCGCCTCGGGCAACCGCGACGAGACGGTGTTCGCCGCGCCCGACGAGTTCCGCGCCGAGCGCACGCCCAACGAGCACCTCGGCTTCGGCTGGGGCGTGCACGCCTGCCTCGGCGCGCACCTCGCGCGGCTGGAGGCGCAGCTGTTCCTGCGGCGCCTGCGCGAGCGCAGCCTGCGCGTGGACGTGCAGGCCCCGCCGGAACGCTTGCGCAGCAACTTCTTCCGCGGCGTGAAGCGGCTGCAGGTGCGGCTGGTGAGCGACCGTGGCTGAGCAGTGGCTGGGGCGCGCGGCCTGCCTCGTCGGCGGTGAGTGGCGGACGCCCGACGGCCCCGCGATCCCCGTCGTCGACCCGTACACCGAGCAGCCCATCGGCGAGACGGCCGAAGCCGGCCCTGGTCTCACCGCCGAGGCCGTCGCTGCGGCGGAGGCGGCGCTCCCGGCGTGGGAACGGACCGGCCCGGCCGATCGTGCGGACCTGCTCGACCGGCTGGCCGACCTGCTGGAAGCTCGCTCGGGCGAGCTGGCGGCGCTGATCACGCGCGAGATGGGCATGCCCGCCACGCTCGCGACGGCGAGCCAGGGCGATCTGCCGCCGCGGGTGCTGCGCGCGTTCGCCACGGCCACGCGGGCATTCGGCTGGACCGAGAAGATCGACGGCGCCCAGCTGCACCGCGTGCCGCTCGGCGTGGTCGGCGCGATCACGCCGTGGAACATGCCCGCGCACCAGATCATCGCGAAGGTCGGCGCCGCGCTCGCCGCGGGCAACACCGTAGTGCTCAAGCCGAGTGAGGCCACGCCGTTCGACGCGAACCTCATCGCGGCCGCCGCGCTGGAAGCGGGCTTCCCGCCGGGGGTGTTCTCGGTCGTGCAAGGCACCGGGCCGGTCACCGGTGAGGCGCTCGTGGCCGATCCGCGCGTGGCCCACGTGACCTTCACCGGCAGCGTCCCGGCCGGGCAGGCGGTCGCCGCGCTCGCCGCCGGGCACACCGCGTCGACCACGCTGGAGCTGGGCGGGAAGTCGGCCGCGGTGCTGCTGCCGGACGCGGATCTGGCGCGCGCCGTTCCGGCGGCGGTGAAGAGCGGGCTCGTGAACTCGGGCCAGGCGTGCAACGCGACCACGCGGATCGTGGTGCCGCGCAGCACGCTCGCCGACGTCGAAGCCCTCGTCATCGACGCGCTCGACGCCGTGGTCGCCGGCGACCCGCGTGACCCGGCCACCACGTTCGGGCCGCTGGCCTCGGCTCGCCAGCGCGACCGGGTGCGCCACCTGCTCGACACCGCCGGCGACGACCGCGCGGTGACGCCACCACTGCAACTGCTGCCCTCGCGTGGGTTCTTCGTCGGCCCGCGCGTCTACTTCGGACTCGACGCCCGGCATCCGCTGGTGCGCCAGGAGGTGTTCGGTCCCGTGCTCGTCGTGCAGTCCTACACCGACGAGGCGGAAGCCACCGCGGTCGCGAACGACAGCGACTTCGGCCTGTCCGCCGAGGTCTGGTCGGCCGACCCCGACCGGGCCGAGAGCTTCGCGCGGACGCTGCGCGTGGGCCAGGTCAAGATCAACGGCGTGCGCACCCGCGAGCGCCCCGGCGTGCCGTTCGGCGGCCGGAAGTCCTCCGGCTACGGCCGGGAGCTCGGCGCCGAGGGCATCACCGACCTCACCGCGGTGCAGGCGGTGCTGCGATGACGCGCCGGATCCTCGTGACGGGCGCCGCGTCCGGCGTCGGCCTCGCGCTGGCCCGGCAGCTGACCGACGACGGCGTGGCCGTGATCGGCGTCGACCGCGCCGAGATCCCCGTGCCCGTCGACCGGGCCCTGCGGGTGGACCTCACCGACTTCGCCGCCGTGCGCGAGGTCGCGGCGAGCGTCACCGAGCTGGACGGCATCGCGAACGTCGCCGGAGTGCCCGGCACCGCGCCCGCCGCCACGGTGCTCGCGGTGAACGTGGTCGGCACCCGTGTGCTCACCGACGCACTGCTGCCGCGGCTGGCCGAGGGCGGCGCCGTGGTGACGGTGGCGTCCATCGCCGCCCACCGCAACACTCTCCCGGCCGAAGCCCTCGACCGGCTGTGCACTGTCGACAGTGACGTCGAGCTGGCGGACTGGCTCGCGGAGTACCCGTTGTCGGGCGCTGCCGCCTACGACACGTCGAAAGCCGCGCTCGTCGCGTGGAGCGCGCGGCTGGCCGCCCGGCTGCTGCCGCGCGCCCGCGCGGTGAGCGTGAGCCCCGGCCCCGTGGACACGCCGATCCTGGCCGACTTCCGCGAGTCGATGGGCGCCGAGTCGATCGACCGCGCGGGCGCGGTGGTCGGGCGGCACGGGTTACCCGGCGAAATTGCCGCAGCGGCCGCGTTCCTGCTCAGCCCCGCGGCCTCCTGGGTCAACGGCATCGACCTGCCCGTCGAAGGCGGCCTGGCCGCCGCGCGCACGCACCTGGCCGCGGCGCCCCTAGCCAGCACCGCCGAGCCCAGCACCGAAAGGACCACCCGGTGACCACCACGGCGCCTCCCGAGTCGACCGAGACCGTGCTCCCCCTCGACGGCACGCGCCCGCTGGGCCGCGACCTCGTGGGCGGCAAGGCCCACAGCCTCAACCGGATGCGTTCGCTCGGCCTGCCGGTGCCGCCGGCGTTCGCGATCACCGTGGACGTCTGCACCGCCTACCACGCGGGCGGCACGCTGCCCGACGACGTCTGGGCGCGGGTCCTCGACCACCTGGCGCACCTGGAGGCGCGGACCGGCCGCCGCTTCGGCGGACCGGGCTGGCCGCTGCTGGTCTCCGTGCGCTCCGGCGCCGCCCGCAGCATGCCCGGGATGATGGACACCGTCCTCAACCTCGGCCTGACGCGGGAGCTGCGCGACGCTCTGGCCGAGCAGTCGGGCGACCCCGCGTGGGCAGCCGACACCTGGGAGCGGTTCGAGCGCTCGTACTCCGGCATCGTCGGCGGCCCGCCGCCCGAGGACCCACGCGAGCAGCTGCGCGCGGCGATCGGCGCCGTGTTCCGCTCGTGGTTCTCGCCGCGCGCGGTGAGCTACCGCGAGCACCACGGCATCACCGATCTCGGCGGCACGGCCGTGACCGTGCAGGCCATGGCGTTCGGCAACCGCGACGCCGAGTCCGGCACCGGCGTGCTGTTCAGCCGCGACCCCGGCACCGGTGAGCCCGGCGTCTACGGTGAGTGGCTGGCCCGCGCGCAGGGCGAGGACGTCGTGTCCGGCGAACGCACCCCGGCGCGGCTCGACGAGCTGGCGCGCACGCAGCCGGGCAACCACCGTGAGCTGCTTCGCCTGGCCGGGGTGCTGGAGCGCGAGTACCGCGACATGGTCGACGTGGAGTTCACGATCGAGTCCGGCACGCTCTACGTGCTGCAGGCCCGGGCCGGCAAACGCACGCCCGGCGCGGCGGCGCGCATCGCCGTGGACCTCGTCGGCGAAGGCCTGATCGACACCGACACGGCGCTCACGCGCGTGACCCCGGCCCAGGCCACGCAGCTGCTGGAGACGGCCGGCGCGGCCGAGGGCGTCGAGCTGGCCCGCGGCACCGGCGCGGGACCCGGCCTCGGCGTGGGCCAGGTCGTGACCGACCCTGACGAAGCGCTGGACGCCGCCGACGAGGGGACCGCGGTGGTGCTCGTGCGGCCGTTCACTTCCCCGGAGGACGTGCCGGCGATGTTCGCCGCGGTCGCCGTCGTGACTGAGCACGGCGGGTCGACTTCCCACGCGGCGCTCGTGTGCCGCGAGGCGGGCATCCCGTGCGTGGTCGGCTGCGGCGACGGCACCCTCGACGCGCTGCGCGGGCGGGTCGTGACCGTCGACGGCACGACCGGCGCGGTGCTCGACGGCGACCGGGCGAGCGGAGCGGGGAAGACCTCCGACGGACCCGCGGCGACGCTCACGGAGTGGGCCGCCGCGCGGACCGGCGGCGACGGCGCGCTGCCCGAGCTGCTCGCGCTGGTGCACAGTACTGATCCGGCCAAAAAGTAGGCCGACCCCCCGCGCGGCACGTAACCGTTGCCGCGAAGCCATTCGGCCGTGACTGTGGTCGGATTAGTAACGATCGGCACAGTAAGGTCGGCGGACGCGAATGACCGGTTGGGTGAGCAGAAGATGAGCAGTAGCACGCAGGAAACGACCAGCGAGGACCGGGCGGAGGCCGCGCGCGTGCGCGTCCGCGAGCTGATCGCCGCGCTGCAGCCCGACACCGTGGACAAGCGCCCCAACAAACGCGGTGCGCAGACCCGGGACAAGCTCGTCCAGGCCGCCACGGCGTGTTTCTCCGAGTACGGCTACACGCGCACCCGCGTCTCGGACATCACCAACCGGGCCGACACCGCGCAGGGCAACTTCTACCGCCACTTCACCAGCCTCGACGACATCTTCCTCGCGGCCCTGCAGCCGGCACTGGAAGAGCTCGCCGCCGCGTCGGCCACCGCGCCGCGCTCCGGCGACGAACAGCACCACCTGGTGGAGCAGACCATCGCGTACCTGCACTCGTATGCGCGCAACCGCCACCTCCTGCGCGTGATGCGTGAAGCCGCGGCGGCGAGCGAGAACGAGGGGTTCCTGAAGCTGTGGCTGCAGGTGCGCTCCGGGTTCGTGCACCGCACCGAACGCTGGCTGCGACGGCTGCACGAGAGCGGCGTGATCGAGGAAACCGACTACGAACTGCACGCCGAGGCGCTCGGGTCGATGATCGAGCAGATGGCCTACGTCCACATCGGACTCCTGCTCGTCACCCCGCGCCCCGAGCGCATCCAGGACCTCGGCGAGGTGATCGGCCAGATCTGGTACCGATCTCTGGCTGTATCTTCTGCCCCGGCTTCGCCGGGGCGTGCGAGATCGCTTTAAGCCGGCTTCTTCCCTCCCGATTTTCGCGCGGCCCAGGGGCCGCGCGAAAATCGCTCAGTCCAGAAGCCGGCGCGATCTCGCGGGTGGATTGCGCCACTGCGGGTGAACTCGCCATGCCATGCCATGCCCGGCACTTGCCCGACCCGGCCCGGCCCTGCGCTGCCCGGCCGGCCCACCGCGGTCGGTGAGGTCGCCCGCGCGCGGTGCGCTCCCGGCGGTGGCCGGGAGCGGCCCGGCCTTTCGGCTGCCGGCGAGCGCCGCGAGCGGTGAAGCTCCGCGGCTCGCCTGTCCACCGGCTGGACGGATTCGGAGCCCGGCCCGAGGATGGGGCGATGACCGGAGTCCTCACCCGTCGCGTGGGCGAGCTGCTGCGCGCGGACGGTCCGTTCGCGCTGCGGATCGTGGTGACGGCGGCCGTGGCGTGGCAGATCTGCGTGTGGCTGGGTGCGCGGCAGCCGCCGGTGTACGCGGTGATCGTGCCACTGGTGTCCATGCGGGACGCCCCGTATTCGACGTTCAACGTGTCCCTGGCGCGCCTGGCCGGCGTGGTGTGCGGGCTGTCGATCGGGATCCTCGTGCTGCGCGTGGTCCAGCCCTCCGCCGGGGCGCTCGCGCTCGTGCTGGCCCTGGCGCTCGCCGTGGGCATCGTGCTGCGGATCGGCGGCACGCTCAACATCCAGGTCGCCGTGTCGGCGCTGCTGGTGTTCGCCAGCACCGACCCGGACTCCTACGCGGTGTCGCGCCTGTGGGAAACGGCCGTCGGCGCCGGGGTCACCGTGGTGCTCGCGCCCCTGCTGCTGCCCGCGAACCCGGCCCGCACGTTCGTGAAAGAACTCCACGAGACCGCGGCCGAGCTGGCGCAGAACATCCGGGCGCCGGCCAGTGAAGAAGCGGTGCGAGCGATCGAGACCCGCGCCCGCGCGTTGCCCGGAAAGCTCGCCCTGGCGCGGACAGCCGTGCGTTCCCACCCGTGGTGGCGCCGCACCGAGACCGACCATCTCGCCGCCCTCGTGCCCCTCGCCCGCACCGCCGCCGACATCGGCACCCTCGTGCGCATCCACTTCGAGGACACCACTGAACTCACCGCCCGCGGCGAACCGACCGACACGTCCGAAGTCGCGGGCCCCCTCTCCGACGCCGTGACCGCCGTCCTCAACGGCACGCCCGACCCGTCGGCCCTGGCCACCGCCGAAGCCGCCATCCTGCACAACGTCGAAACCGACGGCACCCGCCTCGGCGCGGTCGCTCGCCGACCGCTGCGGCGCATCGCCGCCCTCCTGCGCGAGCTGTAATTTGGCCCCGGCTCCGCCGGGGCGTGCGAGATCTCCTTTGAGCCGGCGATCTCGCGGTGGGGGTCGGTGGGGTGTCGAACACCTACTGTGCCGGCGGTTGAGCAGGCTGCGAGAACCCCAGGAACTCCTGCTGTTCGCGGTCGTAACGCTGTGTGAGGCCGTTGCCGTAGCGCTCCCACCAGTTCTGGGTGTGCCCGCCCTGCGTGGTGGTCGTGGCGCCGTAGACCTGGCGGTCGTACTCGATGCGGGCGTCGTGGAAGTCCTGTTGGAACTGCTCGGGGGTGAGGCCCTGGATGTGCTGGACGGCAGCCGGGTCGAGGGTGCCCGCGCTGCGGACGATGTCGGCGCCGCCCATGTGGTTGAGGATGGCGCGCACGCCGCCGCCGCCGCGCATGTGCGCGCCGGACATCACGGCGGCCTGGGTGCCGGGGTCGGTGAAGTCGAGGGCGCCGGACGTGCGGGCGTTGGCCGACATGAGGCGCGCGACGACGGCGTGTTCCTCGGCGCTGCCGATGCCGTACTGGTTGCGCGCGGCCATGATCTCGTCGTAGCCGTTGTGCATGTTCTGGCGGAAGCCGTAGACCTCGGGCACGCCGCCCTGCTCGCCGGTCGCGCCTTCCGACCGCATGATCGAGTCGACGACGCGGTCGTCCAGCTGCGTCGGAGCGGCGGCCGGTGCGGCAGCCGGTGCGGCCGCGCCACCACCAGCAGCAGCCTGGGTACCGCCACCAAGCCCCTGCGCCACGGCCGTGTCGGCGTCGGTGTACCCCTGCACCGCCGACTGCACCTTGCCGCTGACTTCGCCGATGAGGTTCACAAACTTGCCGAGCGAGGAGACCAGCTGCGACTGCAGCGTCGAGTTCGCCGCGGCCACCCCGCTGCCGATCCCGGCGAACGAGAGCGCGTCGATCACGAGTGACTCGAGGTCGCGCGTCGAGGACAACGCCGAGGAGCCCAGGCTCTCCACGTTTTTCACGATCGACGACACTTCGGGCGAGCTCACCCGGTAGCTTCCCGCTGTCATGCCTGCTCCGTCCGACTCGGTTGCTTTCCCGTCGAGAATTCCCCACCGACCGCGCCGGGCACACGGTCGAATTACCCACTCGCGGACCCCGCCCGTATCGAATCGGACCCGGGTGGGTATTTGTGGCATATGGAGGCGGACGAAACCCGGCACGAGCGGGTCGACGAGGAGATCGAGCGGCTGGACGAGAGGCTGTGGTCGGTCGCCCGCGCGCTGCACGCCGACCCCGAGCCGGCGAACGCCGAGCACGAGGCCGTCCACGCGCTGACCGGCGAGCTGGCCGAGGCGGGCTTCGCCGTCGAGCGCGGCGTGGCGGACCTGCCCACGGCGTTCACCGCGCGCCACGGCGAAACCCGGCCGTGCGTGGCGCTGCTGCTGGAGTACGACGCGGTGCCCGGCCTCGGGCACGCGAGCGGGCGCAACCTCGTCGCGGCCGCCGGACTCGGGGCCGCGCTTGCCGCGCGGGCCGTCATCGGCGACGAACGCGGCTCGATCCTCGTCGTCGGCTGCCCCGCCGCGGAACCGGCCACGGGCAAGGCCGCCCTCGCCGCCGCCGGGGTGTTCGACGACGTCGACGCGGCACTGGTTTTTCACCCCGGCACGCACTCCTGGACGTGGGCGCCGCTGACCGCCCGTACCGATGTGCGAGTGACCGTGCACGGCCGCGCCGCGCACCCGACCGCCGTACCGCGCCGCGGTGTCGACGCGGTGGCCACGCTCGTGCAGACCTTCACCGCCGTCGCGGCACTGCAGTCGCGGCTGCCCGCCGGCTTCCACGTGCAGGGCATCATCACGCGCGGCGGCGAGTCCACCGCCGTCGTGCCCGACCTGGCCGAGGCGTGGTTCGGGCTGTCCGCGCCGACCACCGCCGCGCTCGAAAAACTGGTGTCCGACGTGACGGCGTGCGCCGAGGGCTCGGCCCTGGCCACGGGCGCGAAATCCGAAACCGACCGGCTCGGCGCCGGCTGCGCGAACTTCCGCGACAACCCCGTGCTGTCGGCCCACTTCGCCCGCCACCTCGCCGCGCGCGGCATCCACGCGACGCCGCCGGACCCGGGTGTGTTCCCCGGCTCCTCCGACGTCGGCGACGTCAGCCTGAAGGTGCCCACGATCCACCCCTTCGTCGCGATCCTCGACCCCGGCCACGCCGAGCGCACGCCGGAGTTCGCCGCGGCGGCCGCGTCCCCGCGGGCCCGTTCGGTGCTCCTCGCGGCGGCCGCGGCGCTCGGCAGGACCACTGTGGACCTGCTGGCGCACCCGGCGCTGGTGAGCCAGGCGTGGGATTGCTTCGCCGACCAGGCCCGCGCCGAGCGCACGGGCTGACCCCGACACGGACTCGGAAAGGACCACCATGGCCGACGTGCTCACCTTCGGGATCGAAGAAGAGTTCCTCGTCGTCGACGCCCGGGGACGCCCGGTGCACGCGGCCGAAGCCGTGCTGGACTCGGCCGGCGACAGCGGCGTGGGAGATCTCCAGCAGGAGCTCACCAAGTCGCAGGCCGAGACCGCGACCGGCATCTGCGTGACCGGCGACGAAGCCGTCGAGCAGCTGCGGGCGATGCGCACCTCGCTCGCCCGCGCGGCCGACCGGCGCGGGCTGCGGATCCTCCCCTGCGCGAGCCCGCCCGTCTCCGCCGGTGAGCTCCCGGCCATCACCGCGACCCCGCGCTACCGGCGGATGGCCGCGCACTTCGGCGCCACCGCGCGCACCACGCTCACCTGCGGCTGCCACGTCCACGTCGCCGTGCCCGACCCGGAGGCGGGCACGCGAGTGCTCGGGCACGTGCGGCCGTGGCTGCCCGCGCTGCTCACCGTCACGGCCAACTCGGCGATCGCGGACGGCATCGACACCGAGTACTGCAGCTGGCGCAACCAGGAATGGGCGCGCTGGCCCTCGGCCGGGCCCCCGCCGCGTTTCGCCTCGCACGCCGACTACGAGGGCGTCGTGGACGCGTGGCTGCGCGCGGGCGCGATCCTCGACCGCGGGATGGTCTACTGGGACGTGCGCCTCTCGGAGGAGCAGCCGACGATCGAGTTCCGCGTCGCCGATGTCGCCGCCACCGCCGAAGAGGCCACGCTGCTCGCCGTGCTGTGCCGCGCGCTCGTGGCCACGGTGCTCGACGCCGGCGATCCCCCGCACCTGTCCAACGAGGTGCTGCGCGGCCAGCTCTGGCGCGCCGCCCGCGAAGGCGTCATGGGCCATTGCCCCAACCCGGCCACCGGCGACCTGCTGCCTGCGGTGGAGGTGCTCAAACGGCTGGCCGAGTTCTGCGCGCCCGCGCTCCGTTCTGCCGGGGACACCGAGTTCGTCCGCGAAGGCCTCGCGCGGCTCGCTCGCGACGGCGGCGGAGCCGACCGCCAGCGCCGGCTCTTCGCCGAGCGGGAGAACGCCGCCGACGTCGTCGACCAGTTCGCCGTGGGCGCCGCAGAACCGAGACCGGCAACGGCCTGACCCGCCCGGACGGTGGCCGCGCCCACACACGGTTACGATGAGTGTTCAGCTTTCAAGTCCCGCCCCAGTCCCCGGCCCCAGAGGAAAGGCAGGAACATGCCTGTCGAGCCCCGGCCCGCCGGCCCGGTTCGGGTGCTGCTCGTGGAAGACCACGACATGGTGGCCCAGGCTCTCGAGCTCGCCCTGCAACGCTCCCCCGCGATTTCCGTGGTCGGGCGCGCCAGCTCGCGCGAGGCCGCGACAGCCGACACGGCCCGGCTGCGGCCGGACGTCGTGGTGCTCGACCGGCGTCTGCCCGACGGCGACGCCGTGGCCGCGATCGGCGACCTCGCCGCGCTGGGCTCGCGCGTCCTCGTCCTCACCGGCGACGCCACCGCGGCCGTCGCCGCGCGCGTGGCCGAGGCCGGCGGCCAGGGGCTGCTGCTCAAGTCCGCGCCGCTGGACCAGCTGGAGTCGGCCGTGCAGCGCGTCGCCGAGGGCGAGGTCGTGTTCGACGCCGCCCTCCTGCCCGGCGTGCTCGACCGGCTCACCGGCCGGGCCCGCGGCAACGGCTCGGCGCTGACCGCGCGCGAGCGCGAGACGCTGCAGCTGCTCGCGGAAGGCGCCAGCACGGAGGAGATCGGCGACCGCCTCGGCGTCACCCGCAACACCACGCGCAACCACGTGCAGCGCGTGCTGGAGAAGCTCGGCGCGCGCTCGAAGCTCGAAGCGGTCGCCCTCGCACGGCGTGAGGGCCTGCTCGATTGATGCACCTGCGTCAGTGACGCGGTGTTGATCTGCGTCTGCCACACGATGGGCGTTTCGCGCAGAGTGGCGACGTGGAGGTCCCTGCGCCCGTCGATGCCGAGTGCGCGCTGCCCGAGTCGGTGGCCGGTCTCGCGCTCGCGCGCGACTTCACCCGAGCGACTCTGACCGGCTGGGGTTTCGGCGCCGTCGCCGAGGACGCCCTGCTGATCGTGACCGAGCTGGCCACCAACGCCGTGCAGCACGGCGAGGGGAAACCCGTGCTGCGGCTCAAGTACGGCGACGCCGTGGTGCGGCTCGAAGTCGCCGACGAAAGCCCGGCGCTGCCCGCGACCCGCCCGCCCGGCCCGGACGGCGGGTGGGGCCTGCGACTGGTGCAGGAGCTCTCACTCGAGTGGGGCGTCGCGCCCTGTGCACGAGGGAAGGTCGTCTGGTGTGAGCTGGGCCGGACTCCTCGCGCGTGAGCCAAAAGCTGCTCCGCTGACGTGGATGGGGCAGAGTTGGGGCATGGACGAACCCGCCGGCGACGACCTCGGCATGCTGGTGCGCGGCGTTCTCGACTACGCGATCTTCATGCTCGACCCGACCGGCCGCGTCGTCAGCTGGAACGCGGGCGCCGAACGCATCAAGGGCTACCGGGCCGAGGAGATCATCGGGCAGCACTTCTCCGTGTTCTACCCGCCGGAGGAGATCGCCGCGCGCAAGCCCGAACGCGAGCTCGAAACCGCGCTCGCCGAAGGGCGGCTCGAAGACGAAGGCTGGCGCCTGCGCAAGGACGGCACCCGGTTCTGGGCCAACGTCGTCATCACCGCACTGTTCGACGACGAGGGAAAACACCGCGGCTTCGGCAAGGTCACCCGCGACATGACCGAACGCCGTGCCGCCGAACAAGCCCTGCGCGAGAGCGAGGAGCGCTTCCGCCTGCTGGTGCAGGACGTGGTCGACTACGGCATCTTCATGCTCGACACCGGCGGCCACATCATCAGCTGGAACGCCGGCGCCCAGCGCATCAAGGGCTACCGCGCCCACGAGATCATCGGCCGGCACTTCTCCGTGTTCTACCCCGCCGAGGACATCGCCGCCCGCAAACCCGAACGCGAACTCGAAACCGCGCTCGCCGAAGGCCGGCTCGAAGACGAAGGCTGGCGCCTGCGCAAGGACGGCACCCGGTTCTGGGCCAACGTCGTCATCACCGCCCTGTTCGACGACACCGGAACCCATCGCGGCTTCGGCAAAGTCACCCGCGACATGACCGAACACCGCACCGCCGAGCAAGCCCTGGTTCAGCGGCGCCGGCTGGTCGGGCACCTCGTGGACGCCCAGGAGGTGGAACGGCGGCGCATCGCGTGGGACGTGCACGACGATTCGATCCAGTCGATGGTCGCCGTCGGCATGCGGTTGCAGCTGCTGGCCGACCGGCTGCCCGAGGAGCACCGCGAGGGCGTGCACGCGCTCGACGAGTCGGTGCGCGCGGCGGTGGGCCGGCTGCGCACGCTCGTCTCCCGGCTGCGTCCGCCGGATCTGGACCGCCACGGGCTCGTGGTCGCGCTCACCGGTCACCTCGAAGAGGTCCTGCCCGGCTGGGGGCTGGAGTACACGCTGCACCAAGGCCTCACGGCCGAGCCCACCTCGGAAGCCGCCGTGACGGGGTACCGGATCTGCCAGGAAGCGCTCACCAACGTGCACAAGCACGCCCGCGCGTCGCGAGTGGAGGTTTCGTTGTCCACAGTAGACAGGGGCACGCTGTTCCGCGTGACCGACGACGGGGTCGGCACCGCCGTCACCGGTACCGACCCCGGCCGCGACCACTTCGGGCTGATCGAGATGCGTGAACGCGCCGAGTCGGCCCACGGCTGGTGGTCGATGTCCAGCGAACCCGGTGAAGGGACGACCGTGGAGTTCTGGCTGCCGAGTGCCCCGGACGAGCAGCGGTGACCGGCCCCCTGCGCGTCGTGATCAGCGACGACGACGACATGATCCGCGACGCCCTGCGCGAGGTGCTCGACGACCAGCCCGACATCGAGGTCGTCGGAGTCGGGCGCGACGCCGAAGACGCGATCACGCTCGCCGAGCGCCACCGGCCCGCCGTCGCGGTGCTCGACGTGCGCATGCCCGGCGGAGGCGGGGCCCACGCCGCGCGTGAGATCGCGGCCCGCTGCCCGGGGACGGCGGTGCTCGCGTTCTCCGCCTACTCCGACCACGCGTCCATGGCCTCCATGGAGAGCGCGGGCGCCGTCGAGTACCTCGCGAAGGGTGTGCCGAACCGCGAGATCGTCGCGGCGGTGCGGCGGCTGGCCGGACGGTAGCCGCGCGCTCACGAGGGGTTCCGGTCGCCGGGACCGGCGTGCGTCCGATCGGAGCCACTTTGCGCCGGATCGCCCGTGTGGCAGGAAATTCACCCGAAAGTGGGGTGTGACGCGACCCGGAACCGGGTAGCCGATGCTCGCCCCTGGGCGATCCCCTTCCCCGGCGACAGAGAGGGTGTCCGTCGTGAGCAGCTTCGTGGATGCGGACCTCGGCGTGGACCACGGCTTCGACCGCGCGTTGCGCGGCTACCTCGCCCGGGTCGCCGCCGCGGTCGGCGTGGGACTGGAGTCCTGCACGGTCGACCTCGACGTGCCCGTCTCGGCCTACGTCGCCCTCGACCGGCGGCTCGAGCGGTTCCCCGACCGGGACCTGGCGCTGCTGTGGGACGAGGTGCACGGCTGGTCGGCGGCGATCGAGGCCTCGTGCGGGGAGGACCTGATCGTGCTGGCCTACCTCGACGGTGACGACGTGCTCGCCGAGCCCGCCGCCGTCGAGCGCTTCCTGGGGGCGCTGCGCGCGGCCGACCACTCCCTCGGCCGCCCCGACCCGCGCAAGCTGCGCCGCGCGGGCGGGCACGACGAGCTGCTGGAACGCCTGGCCTGACGCGGGGCGATGCGTCGGTGCGGGCGAAAGCGGGTAGTCCCCGGTCGGGAAAGGAGTGCGTCATGGCACCGAAACGGCCCGTCTGGAGCGGCTCGCTGACCCTCGGCCTGGTGACGGTGCCGGTGCGGCTCTACAGCGCGATCGAGGACCACACCGTGCACTTCCGCCAGTTCGAGCGCGGCACGAGCGACCGCATCCGCTACCGGCGGGTGAACGAGCGCACCGGCGACGAGGTGGAGCTGGCCGAGATCGTGAAGGGCTACGAGCTCGACGACGGCGACTACGTGCTGGTCGAGCCCGAGGAGCTCGACGACATCGCCCCCGGGCGCAGCAAGTCGCTGGACGTGGAGGCGTTCGCCGACCTCGCCGACATCGACCCGATGTTCTTCGACCGCACCTACTGGCTCGCCCCCGCGGGCTCCGACTACGACAAGCCGTACTCGCTCCTGCTGGCGGCGATGGCGAAGACCGACAAGGCGGGCGTGGCCAAGTTCGTGCTGCGCGGGCGCGAGTACCTGGCGCTCGTGCGGGCCGGCGACGGGGTGATGCTGCTCGACACGCTGCACTTCGCCGCGGACCTGCGGGACCGGGAGAAGTCGCTGCCGGACCTGCCGGAGAAGGCGCCGGCGCGCGGCAAGGAGTTCGACATGGCCGTGGACCTCATCGAGGCCCTGACGGAGAACTGGCGGCCCGAGGACTACCGCGACACGTTCACCGACCGCGTCCACGAGCTGATCGAGGCCAAGCGCAAGGGCGACAAGGTCACGCCGGCCACCGAAGCCGCGGAGCCGACGAAGGTGGTCGACCTGTTCGAGGCCCTGCAGCGCAGCGTGAAGAACGGGAAGCGGCGCGGCAAGAAGGAGAAGGGGCCGCAGCTCGCGGACCTCACGAAGGCCGAGCTCGACGAGCTGGCCAAGGAACGCGAGATCAAGGGCCGCTCGAAGATGAAGCGCGCGGATCTGGAACGGGCGCTGGAAGAAGCGTCCTGACCGTCCTCGGAGGACACCGGGAGTTACCGGGGTTACGCGAGCAGCCAGTCGAGCGCGGTGGGCAGCGCGTTGAGCACCGAGATGTGCCCGTCGCGGGGCCGCAGCCACAGCTGGGCGTCGGGCAGGTGGGCCAGCAGGTGCTGTGCGTGCGACGCGGGGACCACGCGGTCGGCACCGCCTTGCACCAGCAGGACCGGCGTGCGCACGTCGGCGAGCTCGAAGCCCCAGCCGGACGCGTAGGCGACGTCGTCGTCGACCTCTCCGTCGTGGCCCGCGCCGCCGGCTTCCCCGGCGTCTGCGCCGAGCGGTCCCCACGCGCCTTCCAGCGCCGCCCAGTCGGTCGCGACGAAGCTCTCCGGGTCGAACTCGTGCGTGAGCGCGTGGGCCATCCGTGCTTCGCGGCCTTCGCGGGCCGCGCGCAGCGAAGTCGGGTCGGCCATGCCGGCGAACCAGTCGAAGTCCTCGGTGTACGGCGCGACCCCGGCCAGTGCCACGGCCGCGGTGACGCGGTCCGGCAGCTGCGCGGCGGCCGCCAGCGCGTGCGACCCGCCGCCCGAAGCGCCGACCACCGCGAAGCGGCCGAGACCCAGCGCGTCGGCTGCCAGGCGCACGTCCTCGGCCGCGGACCCGATGGTGCGGCCCGGCACCGTGCTCGACCCGCCGTAGCCCGGGCGGCCGTAGGAGACGACCCGGATCCCGCGGGCGTCCGCGGCCTGCAGGACCGGTGCCAGCAGCGCTCCGGTCTGCGGCGTGCCGTGGAGCCAGACCACCGTGAGGGCGTCGCCGCGGCCGCTGTCGTGCACGCGCAGCACGCGGTCGCCGGCGAGGGTCAGATCGTGTGAGGTCCCCATGCGCCGCGACTCTAGCGGCCCGCGCGCGTGAGGGAACGGCGTTCACGGGGTACCTCGCGAGGTATGGACTCAGACGCGCACCCCGACCTCCGGCTCGACGACACCGCGGCCGAGCACCTCGAACCCGACCGCGCGACGCTGGACGCGGTCGGCAAGATCACCGAGGCGCTGGAGACCGTCGAGATCGCTCGCGGTCACCTCTACGAGTTCCACCAGCTCACCGGCGCCGCGGACCGCAAGCTCGCCGACGGCATCACCATGCTGCGCGACGCGGGCCACGCCACGCACGCCGACCGGCTCACCGAGCACCTGCTGGGCCGCAATGTGCTGCACGGGCGCTGGACGTTCCAGATCGTGGAGGAGTACGACACCACGTACTACCGGGCGTTCCACGACCACGAGACGCGCGTGCGCGAGCTCACCCGCGGAGTCCGCCACCTCGCCGAGGCCCGTGTGAAGCGCGAGAGCCGCACGCCCGGGCTGCCGGGCCACGAAGCCACCCCGAACTCCTCGGACTGAGCCACCGTCTCGAACCCCCACCGCGCGAACCCACCGCTTGAACCTGCAGCGCCTCGGAAACGACGCGGCACAAGCCTTCCCGCTAAGGTTTCGGTGAACCGACCGCGCGAGTGGAGGCACCAGGATGAGCAACGTCGAGACCGAGCCACCCGTCCTGGACTGCGGGGACGACGCGGCCGGCCACGGCGGGGTCGAAGTGCTCGGCGCGCGGGACGTGCCGCTGGGCGGGCCGCGCGCGATGAAGGTGCGCCGCACGCTGCCGCAGCGCAAGCGTTCGCTCGTCGGCGCCTGGTGTTTCGCCGACCACTACGGGCCCGACGACCCGCGCGCGACCGGCGGCATGTCCGTCGGCTCGCACCCGCACACCGGCCTGCAGACGGTGAGCTGGCTGTTCGCCGGCGAGATCGAGCACCGCGACAGCCTCGGGTCCCACGCGATGATCCGCCCGGGCGAGCTGAACCTCATGACCGGCGGCCACGGCATCTGCCACTCCGAGGTGTCGACGCCGGAGACCACCACGCTGCACGGCGTGCAGCTGTGGGTCGCGCTGCCCGACGCCCACCGCCACGCCGAGCGCGACTTCCAGCACTACGCCCCGCCCGCCACCGACCTCGGCGGCGCCACCGCGCGCGTTTTCCTCGGCACACTCGCCGGTGAGACGTCACCGGTCAAGACGTTCACGCCATTGCTCGGCGCGGAGCTGGTCCTGGAGCCCGGCGCTCGTGTGACGCTCGACGTCGACCGCGAGTACGAACACGGCGTGCTCGTCGACACCGGCGAGGTCACCTTCGCCGGTTCGGCCCTGCACAGCACCGACCTCGGTTACCTGGGTACCGGCCGCGCCACCCTCGAGCTCGCGAACACCGGCGCAGGCCGGGCGCGCGTGATGCTGCTCGGCGGGCCGCCGTTCGGCGAGGAGATCGTGATGTGGTGGAACTTCGTGGCCCGCACGCACGAGGAGATCGTGGAGTACCGCGAAGCTTGGCAGGCCCAGTCACCGCAGTTCGGCGCGATCCCCGAGGTGCCGGGCGACCCCGCGCGGTTACCCGCGCCGGTCCTGCCCAACGTGCGGATCAAGCCGCGCCGCAACCCCTGACGAGCGCCGCGAAGATCCGGTCCACGTCCTCGCGCCCGGTCCGCCAGTTGCTGAACGCGGCCCGCAGCGCGGGCACGCCCGCGTAGACCGTCGGCGTCACGAACGTCTCGCCCTCGGCGGCGACGGCGCGCACCACGGCGTCGATGCGCTCCTGCGTCGGATTCTCGGCCAGCGTGAAGCACACGACGTTGAGCCGCACCGGCGCGAGCAGCCGCCACTGCGGCGTCTCCGCCAGGCGGTCGCCGAGGTCCCGGGCGTGCGCGACGCAGCGTTCCACGATCTCCCGGTGCCCGGCCCGGCCGTACGCGGCGAGCGTGCACCACGCGGCCAGCGCCCGCAGCCGCCGTGACGATTCGGGCGTGCGGTGCACGAAGTCCGGGTTGTCGCCCGGGTGGCCGAGGTAGGCCGCCGAGTTCTGGAACACGCGCACCTGCAGGTCGAGCCGGCGGCTGAACTGGATCGCCGAGTCGTAGGGCACGTTGAGCCACTTGTGCAGGTCGACGCACACCGAGTCGGCCAGCTCCAGCCCTTCGACCAGCCCCGCGTGCTCGGGCGAGAGCGCGGCGAACCCGCCGAACGCGGCGTCGACGTGCAGCCAGAACGGGTACTTCGCCTTGAGCGCCGCGATCGCCCGCAGGTCGTCGAAGTCGACGGTGTTCACCGTGCCCGCGTTGGCGATCACAATTGCGGGCCGCCCGCCCAGCTCGGCGAGCTCCCGGTCCAGCGCCTCGACGTCCACGGCCTCCCGCTCGGGCTGCACGGTCACCGGCCGCAGGGCCGAGCGGCCCAGGCCCAGCACGGACATCGCCTTGAGCGCACTGGAGTGCGGTGACCCGCTGAGCACCTCGACCGGGCCGAGTGCGGCAACCCCGGCGTCGGCGACCGTGACGCCGAGCCGCTCCCCCAGCCACTCGCGCCCGATCGCCAGACCGACCACATTGGACATCGTCGCGCCGGACACGAACGCGCCGCTGAACTCGGACCCCAGCCCGAACAGCTTCGCGAGCCAGCCGACCGTCTCGCGTTCGAGGTCCGAAGCCGAGGAATCCAGCGACGACACGGGGTTCTGGTCCGCCGCGGCCGTGAGCCAGTCGCCGGCCACCGCCGCGGGGGTCGCGCCACCCGTGACGAAGCCCAGGTACCGCGGCCCGGCGCTCGCGGCAAACCCTGGCGCCCAGCGGCGCCCGAACTCCGCGAGCGCGGCCCGCGCGCCCACCCCGTCCTCCGGCAGCTCGGCGGGCTCGAACGTCCCCGGCGGCACAGCCACCGGACGGTCCGCCACCCCCGCGAGCAGCTCGCCGGCCTGCTCACGCGCGGCATCGAGCAGCGCGGGCAGGCCGTCGAGGTCTTCGGCCAGCTTCGAGTACACAGCCACCTCCTGCGGCGACCCTAGCCGCGCGCGGCCACGCCCGTCGCAGGCCAATCCTCCGGAACTGGTCCGCTCAGCGGCTCAGGCGCGTCCGTGCCCGCCCCGGGTCGAAGTTCACCTTCCGCAGCGGACCGGCGACCAGCAGCACCAGCGCCACGGCCGATACGCCCGCCAGCACCAGAGCGGCCACGAACTGCGCCGACTCCGACGTGGCCGAGGCCAGCACCGCGAAACCGGCGAGCACCACGACCGTCGGGCCCGCCAGCGCCGCCACCGTGGCCGGCACCGGGACCCGCCGCCCGTCGGGCCGCCGGGCCGAGACGACCGCCGCGCCGGCACACACCACGGCGGCCACGAGCAGGCAGCCGCCCACGGTGTCGGAAAGCCGGTGCCAGCCGAGCGCGACGGTCGCCGCGGCGACCCAGGCGACGCCGAGTGAACCCACGGCGAGCACCCAGGTGCGCATCCGTGCGGGCAGCACCACCGCCAGCGCGAACAGCACCGCCGTCGCCGCGCTGACGTGCCCGCTCGGGAAGCTGTTGTGGCTCGCGACCGCGTAACCATCGAGGGTGGCGGGCCGGTCGAGCACGTAGATCTTGAGCAGCTGCGCGGCGACCAGCGGGGTCGCGAGCAGCACCAGCGCCGTCACGCCCAGGGCGAACCGGCGCCGCACCAACGCCAGCGCGAGGACCAGCACGGCGACCGCGCCGAGCAGCACCACGAGGTCCACGTCGCGCAACGGCACCGCCCAGTCCACAGTGGACGGGTCGGTGGCCTGTGCGCTGTGCACCACGCCGTTCTCCGCCTCCTGGCCCGCCGCCGTGCGCACGAAGAGCAGGTACGCCACGAGGAACGCGACCGCGCAGCCCACCGCGCTCGCGACGAGCAGCACGGTGCGCGACGGTGTCCGCGCCTCGATCGCGTGGCGCGGGGAGCCGGACGGGGTGATCGGGGGTGCCTCGGGGAACGTCACTGCCATGGACCCGAGTCTCGGCGCGAGATTTAGCGGTCGGGTCAGTGCCGTGTCATGGTTTTGCTACAAGATCGCCCCGGTTCGCCCCACGCTGCGGTTTTCCGAATAATGGCCGGGGTGGCAGAGGTGTTGGTGGTCGAGGACGACGCGGCCGTACGGGAAGGACTCCAGCTGGCCCTGCGCAGGCAGGGCCACGTGGTGCACACCGCCGGTTCGGGCGAGGCGGGGCTGGACCTGGTCCGCAAGAACCTGCCCGACATCGTGGTGCTCGACCTGATGCTGCCCGGGATGGACGGGTTCGAGACGTGCCGCCGGATGCGCGCGCTGGGCGAGGTGCCCATCATCATGCTGACCGCGCGCAGCGACGACTTCGACGTGGTCGCGGGCCTGGAGGCCGGCGCCGACGACTACGTGGTGAAGCCGGTGCAACCGCGCGTGCTCGACGCGCGGATCCGCGCCGTGCTGCGTCGCGCGGTCGGCGATCACGACGCGCGCGCGGGCGAGGTCGAACGCCACGGCGAGCTGGTGATCGACCGCGCCGGCATGCTCGTGAAGAAGCGCGGTGAGCAGGTGGCACTCACGCCGACCGAGCTCAAGCTGCTGCTCGAGATCTCCCGCACGCCGGGCCAGGTGTACAGCCGCCGGCAGCTGCTCACCGCGGTGTGGGACCACGACTACCTCGGCGACTCCCGCCTGGTCGACGCCTGTGTGCAGCGGCTGCGGTCCAAGATCGAGGACGTGCCGGCGCGGCCCGACCACGTCCAGACCGTGCGGGGCTTCGGCTACCGGTTCGGCCGCTCGTGAGGCGTCCGCGGCTGCGGCCGTGGCTCTCGGGGCTGCGGCCCCGGCTGGTGCTGTCCTTCGCGGCGATGACCCTGGTCGGCGCGGCCGCCGCGGCCGGCGCCAGCTACGTGACGGCCCGTACGACGATCCTGCAGGGCGTGCAGGACCCGGCCATGGTCCAGCTGCGCGACCAGGTGACCGCGTACCTGCCGCAGATGACGCTGCCGCCGGTCCAGCGCCAGCTCGACAACCTCGCCGACAACCTCAAGGGCACCACCGTCGCGGTCTACCGGGACCTCCGTTCGCGGTCGGGGCTCGACCCCTCGGAGCTGCCCGCCGACCTGCGCGAGGAGGTCGCCGCCGGCGGCACGATCCAGTTCAAGCGGGTGATCAAGGGCGACACCCCGCTTCTGATGGTCGGGATGCCGGTGCTGCAGCGCGGCGACAACGGGGTGGCGCACACGGGCGTCGAGGTCTACTCGATGGTGTCGCTGGCCGCCCAGCAGACCGCGATCGACCAGCTGGCCACCCGCGCGTGGCAGACGGCCGCGCTGGCGCTGCCGATCGCCGTCGCGCTGGCGCTGCTGGCCGCCCGGCAGGTGCTGCGCCCGGTGCGCGCGCTGAACACCGCGGCGCGCAAGCTCGGCCACGGGCAGCTCGACGTCCGCCTGCGCGCCAAGGGTTCCGACGAGCTGGCCCAGCTCGTGACCACTTTCAACAGCACCGCGGCAGAGCTCGAACGCACCGTCGGCACGCTGCGGGAGATGGAAGCCGACGCGCGCCGCTTCGTCGCCGACGTCTCCCACGAGCTGCGCACCCCGCTGGCCGCGATGAACGCGGTGACCGACGTGCTCGACGAGGACGCCGAGCAGCTGCCCGCAGACACCGCCGTCGCCGCACGCCTGGTGTCGACCGAAACGCGCCGGTTGACCCGGCTCGTGCAGGACCTGGTGGAGATCTCGCGGTTCGACGCCGGGCGCGCCGAGCTGCGGCTGGAGGCGTGGGACGTGGCGCAGGGCGTGACCGACAGCCTCGCCGCGCGCGGCTGGACCGCCGACGACGGGATCGTCACCGACCTGCCGGCCGGCGTCGTCGCGACCGTCGACCCGCGCCGGCTCGACATCCTGGTCGCGAACCTCGTCGGCAACGCCCTGCGCCATGGCGAACCGCCGGTCGAGGTGCACCTGGCCGCCGACGCGCACACCGTGACGCTGGAGGTCACCGACCACGGTCCCGGCATCCCCGCGGCCGTGCTGCCCCACGTGTTCGACCGCTTCACCAAGGCCGACTCGGCGCGGGCGCGCTCGGAGGGCAGCGGGCTCGGCCTGTCCATCGCGCGGGAGAACGCCCGGCTGCACGGCGGCGACGTCGAGGCCGCCAACACCGGTTCCGGCGCGCGGTTCACCCTGTGGCTGCCCCGCCACCCCCGGCCCGGAGAGGCGCGATGAAGAAGCTCGTGACCGCGCTCGCCGTGCTCCTGCTCGTGAGCGCGTGCGGCATCCAGCCCACCGTCGTCGTGCCCGCCGGCCCCGCCCCGACCGCGGTCGGCCCCGGCGCCCGTGCGAACCAGCTGACGCTCTACTTCCTGGTCGACGGCCAGCTCGCCCCCGTCGTGCGCAGCTGGGGCAGCCCGGTGTCGCCGGAGCTGGCGGTGAACGAGCTGTTCCAGGGCCCCAGCCCGGTCGAGCAGAAGAGCGGGTATTACTCGCTCCTGTTCCCCGGCGACGGCCAGGTCACGATCGACACCAGCAGCGTGCCGCCGACGGTGTCCATCCCGTTCTCGATCAAGCCGCTCTACCTCGGCGTGGACCAAGTGGTCTGCACCACCGTCGCCGCGATGTCGGCGGCGGGGCTGCCCGTGGACCTGCGCGGCGTTTCGGTGGTCACGCCCGATTCACGCATCGGTCCGACGCTCTGCACCTTCTGAGCCGCTGACAGAAGCCGGTCAGGCGGGGTAGGCGCGCAGGGCCCGCGCGCCGGCCAGCGAACGCGCCCACCACTCCAGCTGATCGAGCAGCTTCTTCACCGCCGCACCGGTGGTTTCGGCGTCGGTGGGGCTGCCGGACTCGTCGAACCGGCCGTGGGCGCCGTGGAAGCTCACGGTGTCGCGGATGGTCACCGCGTGCAGCTCGGCGAAGACCGGACGCAGGTGCTCCACCGCGCGCAGGCCGCCGGAAAGTCCGCCGTACGCCACGAAAGCGACCGGTTTGGCCTGCCACTCCGAGCGGAACCAGTCGATTGCGTTCTTGAGCGGCGCCGGGTAGCTGTGGTTGTACTCCGGCGTGATCACGACGAACGCGTCGGCCGCGGCGAGCCGGGCCGCGAGGCGCCCGACCTCCGGCGCGGGCTCGGACCCGAACGCGGGAAACGCCAGTGGCAGAGCCAGATCGGCGCAGTCGACCACGTCCACCTCGAACCCGCCGTGCGCGGCGGCCTCGCGGGTGAACCAGTTCGCGACCGTCGGCGCGAACCGTCCTTCCCGGACACTGCCGACGATCACGGCAACCCGGACGGGAACTTCCGACACGATTGTTCTCCTCGAATCACCGTGCGGGACCGGGTGTCCCGCACGGAACCGAGTCTGGAACTTCAAGCTCACTTGAAGTCAAGCTATCCTCGCCTGCATGACCAAGACGGAGCTGCCCGAGCTGACCGTGGGCGAGCTGGCGCACCGCACCGGGGTGCCCGCCTCGGCCCTGCGCTTCTACGAGGACGAGAAGCTGATCCGCAGCAGGCGCACGGCGGGCAACCAGCGCCGTTACCGCCGCGACACGCTGCGACGTGTCACGTTCATCCGGATGTCGCAGCGGGTGGGCATGCCGTTGTCGCAGATCCGCGAGGTCCTCGCGCTGCTGCCGGACGACCGCACCCCCACCCGCGCCGACTGGGCCCGCATCTCCCACTGCTGGCGCGAGGACCTCGACGAGCGCATCCGGCAGCTGGAGCAGCTGCGCGACCAGCTCACCGACTGCATCGGCTGCGGCTGCATGTCGCTCACCAAGTGCCGGCTCGCGAACCCCGGAGACCGCCTCGGGCGCGAAGGCCCGGGGCCGAGGCGGCTCCCGGACCACCGCGGGGACGGCTACCCGTGACGCTCAGCCCAGCACGAGGCCGCGCACGTAGGCGGCCTGCCCGGCGTGCTGCAGGTCGTCCGAAAGCACGCTGATCAGCCGCACGCCCAGCGTCACGGGCGGGTCCCAGCGCTCGTCGACGACGGCGTCGAGCGCCGTGCCCTCGAGGCCGCCGACCCACGCCACGGTGTGCTCGTGCACGGCGTCGTAGTAGCCGGTCAGCAGCTTGGGGTCGTCGATCTGCACGGCGGCGACGTCGTCGCTGCTGTGCGCGTACCCCGTGTCCGCCGGCGGGAAGGGCAGGCCGAAGCGGCGGTGCCAGTCCTGCGCGGTCCAGATCTGCCCGGTGCCCGCGACGTCGGCCACGTGGTCGTCCTGCACGCGCGTGAGGTGCCAGACGAGCCAGGCGATCGAGTTGGCGCCCGGCCCGGGCCGGGCGACGAGCTGGTCGCCGGTCAGGCCGTCGACCGACTGGTGCACGACCTCCTGGATCCGGCCGAAGCCGTCCACGAGCAGATCGGCCACGTTCATCCGCAGTCCTCCTCGGTTCGTTCCTGCCTGCTACCCCGATCATGCCGCACGCAAACCGCCGCGCCGCCACCGAATTCCGGCGGTCTGGCGCGGCGGCGGGCCGGCCCGGCGGTCCGGCTACGCTCCGAGCAGCTGGTCGAAGAACGAGCGGTAGCGGCGCAGCGCGATCCGCAGGTCCTCCGTGGCGGGCTCGCCGTCGCGCCACTGCGCTTCCAGCTCACCCTTGTGCTCGGCGAAGGTCTCGGCCAGCGAGCTGATCACGGAGGCGACGAGCTCGTCGGCGTCACGCACGGCGCGGCGGGGGTCGTCGACGAAGTCGGTCTGCACCTCCTGCCAGCGGCTGCGGAAGCGGTCGACATCGCCGCCTTCGAACAGCGGCGGAGCGCCGTCGATGCGAGCGCCCTGGTCCGCGGGACCTCTGTCCGCGGCACGGTCGTCCACGTCACCGATGTCCCTCGCACCGGTGTCCACATCGGACACTTCGCGCGAGCGTTCTCCGGGAAGGTCCCGACGTTCCTCGGCGCGGGGCTTTTCGGCGGCACCCGCCAGATCGGCGGTGCTCAGTCCCCGGGTCTCCTGGTCGGTCATGTCAGCGGTCTCCGTTCCGTTCGTGGGCGCCGCGGTGGTTGCCGCCGCGCGCGGCGGTGTGCTCGCGGCGGCGCTCGACGGTGTCCTCGTCGGTGCGGCTGTCGGCACGGGTGTCCGTGCGGCTTCCGGCGCCGGTGTCATCGGTCAGCAGGTCCTCGAACACGGTGCGGTAGTGCACCATCGCCGAGCGCAGTTCCTCTGTGGACAGTGCTGTCTCCGAGTGGCGGCGGTGCGTCTCGTGCGCCGCGCGGTAGTGTTCCAGCGTGCGCGAGTGGCGCACGGACAAGTCGGAAAGCTGCTGGTCGTAGCCCTCGGTCGGGTAGCCGCGCTCGGACATCACGGCCACGAGCAGGTCGTCGGCCTCGTCGAGCGCGCCGGCGGGCTGGTCCACGAACTTCTCCTGGATCAGCGCCCAGTGCTGGGCGTAGCGCTCGCGCGCCGAGGCCGAGAGCGGCCGGATGTCGAGGTCGCGGTGGCGGCGTTCGCGTTCGGCCAGCTCCCGTTGCGCCGCACGCGGGCTGTCGCTCTCCTCGACCGCGCGCGAGTACTCGGAACCGAACTGCTGCTGCAGTCGTTTTCGCTGCCGTTCCTGGACGACGAGCCACGCGACGGCGCCGATCACCACGACGGCGACCACCACGATCACGACAATGAGCCAAGTGGGCATCGCACGAACTCCTTCACGGATTTTGTCGAGCCCCCCGTACCGGTCGGATGCCCGCCGCTGCCCGGGCGAAACGCGAATGCCGCCGGATGAACGGCGTTTTCGGCCGAGTGGCGGAGCGCGAGCCGCCGGATGAGGTACGGTTCGGACATCAGGGCGAAACCCGGCGGACGGGAGGACGGCGCGTGGACACCACCGTGCGGCTCGCTTCCGGCGCGCTCCGCGTCGTGTCCGGCTTCGACACCGTCGCCGGCGTCCCCATCCCCGGCTGGGCCGGCACGCTGCTGGCCGTGGTGTGCATCATCGCGGCGCTCGCGGTCCTGCTGCTGATCGTGCGCAACCGGCGGCGCTGAGCCGTTTCGCGGCTGCTCAGCGGAGGTAGTTGCTGACCTCGATGAGGTTCTCGTCCGGGTCACGGAAGTAGACGCTGCGGATGTCGCCCGTGGCACCGGTGCGCTCCACCGGTCCCTCCTCGATCGGCACGCACGCCCGGCGCAGTTCTTCGATCACGTCGTCGAGCGCGTTTTCGGTGATGAGGCACAGGTCCGCGCTGCCCGGCGTCGGGCGAAGTGCCTTGGGTTCGAACTCGTGGCCCGCCTGGTGCAGGTTGATCTTGCTGGTGCCGAAGGCCAGTGCCTTGCGCCCGCCCTTGAACGTCACCTCCGCCATGCCGAGCACCCGCGTGTAGAAGGCCACCGTGGCCTCGACGTCGGCGACAGTGAGCACGAGGTGGTCCAGGCGGTCGATGCGCATCGGGTGTCCCCTTTTCGACGGGCGGGTCAGGCGCGGGTGAAGCGGGTCGTGATCACGTGGTCCTTCGCCGGGCCGGCGACCACCCACTCCTGGCGCCAGTGATCGGCGTCGAACACGCGGTACTCGCCGCGGTAGAGGTCGTCGCGGCACGGGTGGTCGGTGCTCCACCGACCGGTGGCCAGGTCGAGGTCGTGGAAGAACCCGCCGTGGTCGAAGTGCACGGCGGCGCGGGCGCCGTCGGGGTGGTAGAGCAGGGTGCGGCTCACCGGGCCGGTGTAGCCGGCCAGCCGCAGCTCGCCGGTCTCGTAGTAGACGAGGACGCCGTCGCGGGCACTGTCTCGGGTGAACGTCGCGGTGCCGGTGACCTCGCCCATCGGCTCGCCGTCGGCGGCCACGATGTCGCGCGAGAGCCGCCAGGTGCCGGCGAAGTGCGCGGCGAGGTCGGTGATCGCGAAGTCCACCCCGCCATTCTGCGCCCGCGCGTGCGGCGTGACGCGGTGGCGGGGCGGGGATCACACACAGCGTGACCGGTGCGGTGCGAGCGGGACACTCGTGCCGCAAACGCGCCGAGGCGCCCGGGGTGGCACCGCGGTGTCGGTCCCGGCGCCTAGAATCGGCCGGGTGGCTCACCCCGACCAGGCCCAGCGCTCCCCCGCCGCCGAGACCCTGCATCGCGTGTTCGGTTACGACGCGTTCCGCGGTGATCAGGCGGACATCGTCGAAACCGTGATCTCCGGCGGAGACGCGCTGGTGCTGATGCCCACCGGCGGCGGGAAATCGCTGTGCTACCAGATCCCCTCGCTCGTGCGGCCCGGCGTCGGAGTGGTGATCTCGCCACTGATCGCGTTGATGCAGGACCAGGTCGACGCGCTGCGCAACCTCGGCGTGCGCGCGGGATTCCTCAACTCCACGCAGGATTTCGGCGAGCGCCAGCGCGTCGAAGAGGCGTTCGTCGCGGGTGAGCTCGATCTGCTCTACCTGGCGCCGGAACGGCTCTCGGTCGAGTCGACCGTGCGGCTGCTCGACCGCGGGAAGATCGCGCTGTTCGCGATCGACGAGGCGCACTGCGTGTCGCAGTGGGGCCACGACTTCCGGCCCGACTACCTGATGCTGTCGTCGCTGCACGAGCGCTGGCCGGACGTGCCGCGCATCGCGCTCACCGCCACGGCCACCGAGACCACGCACAAGGAGATCTCCGCGCGGCTCAACCTCGACGGCGCGCGCCACTTCGTCGCGAGCTTCGACCGGCCGAACATCCAGTACCGCATCGTCGGCAAGAACTCGCCGCAGAAGCAGCTGCTGGAGCTGCTGCGCACCGAGCACAAGGGCGACGCGGGGATCGTCTACTGCCTCTCGCGCGCGTCGGTGGAGAAGACGGCGGAGTTCCTGGTGCAGAACGGAATCCGCGCGGTGCCCTACCACGCGGGGCTCGACAAGCGCACCCGCGCGGAGAACCAGTCGCGGTTCCTGCGCGAGGACGGGCTCGTGGTGGTGGCCACCATCGCGTTCGGCATGGGCATCGACAAGCCGGACGTGCGGTTCGTCGCGCACCTCGACCTGCCGAAGTCCGTGGAGGGCTACTACCAGGAGACGGGCCGCGCGGGCCGAGACGGGCTGCCGTCCACGGCGTGGCTCGCCTACGGGCTGCAGGACGTGATGCAGCAGCGCAAGATGATCGAGAACGGCGAGGGCGACGAGGCCCACCGCCGCCGGCAGGCCGCGCACCTCAACGCCATGCTGGCGCTGTGCGAGACCGTCGAATGCCGCCGCACGCAGATCCTCGCCTACTTCGGCCAGACCGGCCAACCCTGCGGCAACTGCGACACCTGCCTCGCCCCACCCGAACGCTTCGACGGCACCATCCCGGCGCAGAAGCTGCTCTCCACCGTCGTGCGGCTGCGCAACGAACGGCGCCAGAAGTTCGGCGCCGGCCAGATCATCGACATCCTGCTCGGCAAGACGACCCCGAAGGTCACCCAGTTCCAGCACGACACACTCAAGGTTTTCGGCATCGGCACCGAACTGCGCGAGCAGGAGTGGCGCGCGGTCGTCCGGCAGCTCCTGGCCCAGAACCTCCTTGCCGTGGAAGGGGACTACGGCTCTCTGGTCCTGACCGACGGCAGCGCCTCGGTGCTCAACGGCTCACGCACCGTGTCCCTGCGGCGCGAACCGGAGCGCCCGGCCCGCGCCGCGCGTACTTCCCGCCGCGGCACCGCCCCGGCCGTGGAAATGCCCGCGGAGGCCGCACCACTGTTCGAACGCCTCCGCGCCTGGCGCGCCGCCACGGCCAAGGACCAGGGCGTCCCCGCCTACGTGATCTTCCACGACGCCACGCTGCGCCAGATCGCCGCCGAACGCCCCGGCTCGCTCTCCGACCTGGGCACCGTCAGCGGCGTCGGCGAGGCCAAGCTGGCGAAGTACGGCGAGAGCGTGCTGGCCGCGTTGGCGGAGGAATAGGGGCGGCGGGCTGGGAAGCCGGCGATGAAGGCGCACTCTGGCGGGCATCGCCGCCGGTCTCGCGCAGCGGCAGCGAGCGATCGGGTTCGCCGTCCTCAGCTGGACGAAGCCGAAGCGGCGCCCGGCCGCGGCGGTGGCCCGCAGGTGGTTCGAGAACGCACCCCCGAACGTCAGCAGGCGGTCGTGACCCTGGTCTGCCGCCGCGGCCGGTTCCGGTGACCGGCGTTCACCAGGTGAGCATCCGGTCGCTTCGGCACCCGCCGGCTCACCTCGCGTCGGTCAATGGCCCGGCTTCGGCTTGGTCACGTCGGAGACCTTCTGGGTCACGCCGTTGATCTTCGCGTGGTACTTGCCCTTGGTCTTCTGGTCGACGAATTGGGCGGCCTTGCCCACGGCCTGGTTGACCTTCTCGGGGTTCTTCTTCGCGTACGACGTGACGGCACCGGCCGCGCCGGCCAGTACGGCGAGTCGTTTGAGCATTGCCATGGAGTCCTCCCGCGGGTTTCTCGTCATCCCCTCAACGCTGCGATGAGTACCCGGAGTTCCCCGATTCGAACATTCCGGGCGCGGGCGCGCCGAAATCCCCGCGACCCACGACGTCTGACCAGGCATGATCGGCCCCATGCGAGATCTCGCGGCGCTCCCGAAGGCGCACCTGCACGTCCACCTCGAGAGCACCGTGCGGCCGGCGACGCTGCGCGAGCTGGCCGACGCCAACGACGTGCCGCTGCCGGGTGCGGCACGGGCGTTCACCGGGTTCCGCGACTTCGCCGACTACAACTCCCTCATCCGTGCCTGCCTGCGCACGCCGGAGGACTTCGAGCGCGTCGCCCGGGAGTTCTGCGTGGACGAAGCCGCGCAGGGCACGCGGTACGCCGAGGTGACGTTCACGGCCGCGTCGCACGGCGAACGGCTGGGGGATCTGGAGATGCCGCTCGACTCAGTCCTCAAAGGACTGTCCGAAGGAGACCTCGAGACCCGCGTCCTCCTCGATCACTCGCGCCGCCGGTCCGTCGAACGCGCCGAGCGCACGCTGCGGCTCGCCCTGGCCCACGACGAGGTGGTCGGCCTCGGCATGGCGGGCGAGGAACGCCACTCGCTCGCTCCCTTCGCCGGCGTCTTCGCCAAGGCGCGCGAAGCCGGGCTCCACCTCGTGCACCACGCGGGCGAGGACGCCGGGCCCGCGAGCATCCGCGAAGCCCTCGACGTCGGCCGCGCCGAGCGCCTGGGCCACGGCATCCGCGTGCTCGACGACCCCGAGCTGGTGGCCGAGGTCCGTGACCGCGCGATCGCGCTCGAGGTGTGCCCGACGTCCAACGTCGTCCTCGGCCTGGTGCCGGCCCTGGCGAAGCACCCGCTCCCCTGCCTCGTCGCCGCGGGCCTCGCCGTCACGCTGAACACCGACGTCCCCTCGGTCACGCACACCACGCTGACCGACGAGTACACCACCGCGCGCGACACGTTCGGCTACGACGACACCACTCTCGCGGCCCTCGCCGAAACCGCCGTCACGGCGTCGTTCGCGCCGGAGGAGACGAAAACCGCGCTGCGCAAGGAGATCGCCGCGTGGCTCACACCGGCAGCAGGCGCGTGACCAGCGTGCTCAGCTGCTGCACGTTGCGGCACTCGTGCATTTCCACAAGCTCCGCGTACGCCAGCGCCGCCGAGTCGCCGGTGGACCACAGGGCGCGACGCTCGGGGTTGAGCCAGTAGACGTGCCGCGCGCGATCGCGGATGGCGCGGACGGCGTCGAGGTTGGGGTCGCCGCCGTTGGTGCGCGCGTCGCCGAGGATGAGCACCGACGTGCGCGGGCCGACGGCGTCGAGCCACTTGCCGGTGAACCCGCGCAGGGCGCCGCCGTAGTCGCTGTGCCCGTCCCAGCGCACCACGGCCGCTTCTTCGAGGATGCGCGCGCCGAGGTGCTCCGGGTCGGCGACACCCGCGGTGACCAGGTGCGTGACCTCGTCGGTGCTGTCCACGAACGCGAACACGCGCACCTTGCTGAACTGGTCGCGCAGCGCCTGCACCAGCAGCATCGTGAAGTTCGCGAACCCCGCGACCGAACCCGACAGGTCGCACAGCAGCACGATCTCGGGCCGGCCGGGCCGCCGGTGCCGGAACGCCGGACGCACCGGCACGCCACCCGTCGACAACGACCGCCGCAGCGTGCGCCGCAGGTCGATCTGTCCGCGGGTGGTGCGCTTGCGGCGCGCGGCCAGCCGGGTCGCGAGCTTGCGCGACAACGGCTGCACGGCGCGGCGCAGCTCGGCCAGCTGCGCCCGGCTGGCGATCAGGAAGTCCACGCGGTCCGCGGCCGGCGCGATCGCGTGCTTGGCCACGCGGTCGCGGCCCCGCACCTCGGCCGCGCGCCGGCGGGCCTCCGTGCGGACGTTCCCGCGGAAGTCCTCGACACGGCGGCGGACCTCGTCGCGCGTGAGCCGGTCGGTGAACTCGCCGCCCTCGTCGGAGCCGCCGCCCGCGGCCCGGATCGCAGCGAGCACGCGCACGATCAGCGTCTGCGGCTGCAGCCGGTCCAGCGTCTGGTGCGCGGAGAACCCGCCGCCGGCGCCGGAACCCGCGCCGTACCCGCCGAGCATCTCCACGGCGACGCCGGCCAGCTGCGCCAGCGCCTGCTGGTCGCCTTCGGCGAGCGCGGCCGCCACGGCCTCCCGCAGCTGTTCGAGGTCCCGCGGCCGGTCGTCGCGCGCCAGCTCGGGCACGCCCACGCCGGCCGGGAAGTACAGGTCGAACGCGGCGTCGAACACCGCCCGCTGCCCGCCGCGGCGCACGAGCGCGGCGGCGAGGCCCTCGCGCACGAGCTCGCGGTCGTCGAAGCCGAGCACCTCCAGCGCGGCCCCCGCGTCGACGGTCTCGGCCGGGCCCGCCGGGATGCCCTGCGCCCGCAGCGCCTGCACGAACGCCGTGAGCCGCTCGGTGACGCCGGGCGCGCTCAAGACGCGTCCAGCACCTGGTCGAGCTTGAGGCCCGCGCCGGCCTTGGTGATGTCGTCCTGGTGCTTGAGCACCACGCCGAGGCTCTCGCGCACGATCTGCTCGTCGAGCGTGCCGGAGCCGAGCTCCAGCAGCGTGCGCGCCCAGTCGATGGTCTCGGCGACCGACGGCAGCTTGCGCAGGTCCATGGCGCGCAGCGCGGCGATCACGCGGACCACGGAGTCGGCCAGCGCGGCATCGATGCCGGGCACGCGCAGCTTCACGATCCGCAGCTCGAGCTCCGGGTCGGGGAAGTCGATGTGCAGGAACAGGCAGCGCCGCCGCAGCGCCTCGGACAGCTCGCGCGTCGCGTTGGACGTGAGCACCACGAACGGGTCGCGGGTGGCGGTGATCGTGCCCAGCTCGGGCACGGTGACCTGGAAGTCGCCGAGCACCTCCAGCAGCAGGCCCTCCACCTCGACGTCGGCCTTGTCCGTCTCGTCGACCAGCAGCACGGTGGACTCGGTGCCGGAGATGGCCTGCAGCAGCGGGCGGCGCAGCAGGAACTCCTCACCGAAGATGTCGGTGCGCGCGTCCTCCCACGTCTCGTCGCGCCCGGCGGTGATGCGCAGCAGCTGCTTGGCGTGGTTCCACTCGTACAGCGCGCGGGCCTCGTCGATGCCCTCGTAGCACTGCAGGCGCACGAGCCGCGAGCCGCTCACGGCGGCCACGGCCTTGGCCAGCTCCGTCTTCCCCACGCCGGCCGGGCCCTCGACAAGCAAGGGCTTGCCCAGCCGGTCGGCGAGGAACACGGTGGTCGCCACCGCCGTCGAGGCGAGGTAGCCGACCTCGGCCAGCTGCGCCGACACGTCGTCGACGGAGGAGAAGAACCCGGTGCCCACGTGACCTCCTAAGCGGATGCTCACCTCGCACTGTACTGGCCGGGCCTCAGTCCGTCTCCACGATCCGCGCGAGTGTGCGGTTGAGCTCCGCCACCGTGACCCCCCAGCCGGTCAGGCTGGCCGGCCCGCGGCTGGTCGCCGCCCACACCGACTGCCCGGCCGGGGCGGGCACGCTCGTCGCGGGACCCGTCACGGCGCCGCCGATGGTCGCCGCGGGCCGCACCGCGACCGTGGCCCGGCCGGCACGGTGCGGGAGCCGAGCGGCCGGTCGCGAGCTAGCATCTGGCCACGTGACCTACGTTGCGGCGACCAGCCGATACGACTCGATCCCCTACCGGCGCTGCGGGCGCAGCGGACTGAAGCTGCCCGCCATCTCCCTGGGCCTGTGGCACAACTTCGGCCACGACCGGCCGCTGCAGGTCCAGCGCGACATCCTGCGCCGCGCCTTCGACCTCGGCATCACGCACTTCGACCTGGCCAACAACTACGGCCCGCCCTACGGCTCGGCCGAGTCCAACTTCGGCCAGATCCTCGCCACGGACTTCAAGCCCTACCGCGACGAGCTGGTGATCTCGACCAAGGCCGGCTACGACATGTGGCCGGGCCCGTACGGCGACTGGGCCTCGCGCAAGTACCTGCTGGCCTCGCTCGATCAGTCGCTGGGCCGCATGGGCCTGGACTACGTCGACATCTTCTACTCCCACCGCTTCGACCCGGAGACTCCGCTGGAGGAGACCGTCGGTGCGCTCGACCGCGCCGTGCGCTCGGGCAAGGCGCTCTACGTCGGCATCTCCTCCTACAACTCCGAGCGCACCGCCGAGGCCGCGCGCCTGCTGCGTGAGCTGGGCACGCCGCTGCTGATCCACCAGCCCTCGTACTCCATGTTCAACCGGTGGACCGAGGACGACCGCCTGCTCGACACGCTCGAAGAGGCCGGAGCCGGCTGCATCGCGTTCTCTCCGCTCGCCCAGGGTCTGCTCACCGACCGCTACCTCGGCGGCGTGCCGGCCGACTCGCGCGCGGCGCAAGGCAAGTCCCTCGACCCGGACACGATCACCGAGAACCGGCTCGCGAAGATCCGCGGCCTCGGCGAGATCGCCACACGCCGCGGCCAGTCGCTGGCGCAGCTCGCGCTCGCCTGGGCCCTGCGCGACCCGCGCATGACGTCGCTGGTGATCGGCGCGAGCAGTGTCAAGCAGCTTGAGGACAACGTCGCCGCGCTGGACAACCTCGAGTTCACCGCCGAGGAGCTGGCCGAGGTCGACCGGTACGCGACGGAGTCGGACATCAACCTCTGGAAGCAGTCGAGCGACAGCTGACGGTCCGCCGGTGGCCGGTGGCGATGTTCGCGTCACCGGCCACTGTGGACGGTCGTCGACGGCTCACCCGGCGCGGGTCGGCCGCGGTGCCGGCAGGTGCGAGGTCTCCGGGAACAGGTGCAGCGCGCGCAGCGCCGCGCCCAGCTCCGCGATGTCCTGCGGGTCCGTGAGCGAGCGGCCGAGCTCGTCGGTGATGCGGCGCAGGCGGTGGCGGATCGTGTTGGGGTGGCAGAACATCCGTTCCGACGTGAGTTTCGTGGAGCCCTGGCAGTCGAACCACGCGCGCAGGGTCAGCAGCAGCACGTTGCGGTCGTCGCCGGGCAGGTCGAGGATCGGGCGCAGCACGTGGTGCGCGAGCTGCACCGACGCCTCCGGCGCGCTGGCGACCAGGCCCGCGAGCGGCGACTCCGTGAACTGCACCAGGCCCGTCGAGCCGGGCGCCATGCTGGACAGCGCCACGCGGGCGAAGTGCAGCGCCCGGGACGTGTTGCCCAGGCCTGAGAACACCGGGCTCATGCCGACGCGGCCCACCGGGGCTTCGCGCAGCAGGTCGATGGTCACCTTGCACGCCGACGGGTCGCGCAGCGACACCACACCCACCTGCAGGTCCGGCGTGAGCCGCCACGCCGAGGCGTGCTGGGCTTCGCGCAGGCGCTGCTCGATCTTCGGCAGCGGTTCGTGGCCCAGCCGCGGAGTTTCGGCCGCGACGACCACGAAGCTGCCGTCCACGGTCAGCTCCAGCACGCGGGCGATGTCCCACAGCGTGCCCTCGGTCGCGGCGCCGCCGGCGAACAGCGCCTCCACCAGAGCGGAGCGCCGGTTCTGGTGCGCCACCACGACTTCGGCCGCGGTGTCCCGATAGGACGAAGTGAGCGCCTCGGCGTAGTCGTCGACCAGCGCCCACACCGCGGACGTCGCGGCGACGAGCCCGGCGAGGTCCTGGTGGTCGCCGCGCGCGGTCAGCAGCACGAACCGGTGCCACACCTCGGTGAGCCCGATCCGGTACGCGCGCAGGACTTCCGGCAGCGGCGCGCCCTGCAGCGCCCGCGCGCGGCCGGTGGCCCGCGCCTGGGACAGGTCGGGCACGTCTTCGCCGCGCAGCGTGCGCATCACGTAGTCGAGGTTGGCGCGCACGGACTTGCGCAGTTCGGCGTGGGTGACGAACCGCTCGTCGCGGTAGACCGGCATCTGCTCGAGGATCTGGTGCGTGGTCGCTTCGATCAGCTCGGGCATGGCGGTTTCGACCTCGGCGGCCAGCACCGAGACCACGGGGGCGAGCCCGTCGCGCAGAACTGTCTGGTAGTGCATCAACGCCCTCCAGGCCTGGGCGAAGGGCGCTCGCGCGCCCCTCGCCCGTGACCGTACGGGGACTCGTCGTTGAGCCCTCGGGAAGGTCATCTAACACGACACCCGCTCACTCGGCCGGGTGAACTTGTGACACTTGCCGCGAATGCGGAAGAACTGATGTAGAACTTCCGCATTCGCGGGTCACATCTTCGCGGCGGCCGCCTTGATCGCCTCGCGGATGCGGAAGTACGAACCGCAGCGGCACACGTTCTCGATCGCGTCGATGTCGGCGTCGGTGGGGTTCTTGGTCTTCTTCAGCAGCGCGACGGCGGCCATGATCTGGCCCGGCTGGCAGTAACCGCACTGCGCGACGTCCTGCTCCAGCCACGCCTCCTGCACCGGGTGCAGCTTGTCGCCGTCCGCCAGGCCCTCGATCGTGGTGACCTCGCGGCCCTCACACTCGGAGACCGGCGTGACGCACGGGTTCATGGCCTCGCCGTCGAGGTGGCTGGTGCAGGCCTTGCAGACGTTGATGCCGCAGCCGTACTTGAGGCCGCGCACCTTCAGCTTGTCGCGCAGCGCCCACAGCAGCGGCAGGTCGGCCGGCGCGTCCACGGTGACGGTCTTCCCGTTCACCACAAAGCTGTAGTTGGGCATGGGAACTCCTTGCGGTGGTGGGGAAGATCAGCGGGGGAACGGATCGAAGTCGACGGGGAAGTTGATCGGGAAGCTGCGCGGCTTGATGCCGGTCGCGCGGGCGTAGGCGTTGGCGATGGCGCCCACCGGCGCGGGCAGCCCGAGCTCGCCGGCGCCGCCGATCTCGCTGCCGTTGGCCGGCATCACGAACACGTTCACGTCCATCGGCGCGTTCTTCTGCCGCGCGTAGTGGAACTGCGAGTAGCTGCCTTCGAGCGGGAGTCCGTTGTCGATGTGCAGGCCCGCGGTGAGCGTGGTCGAGATGGCGTCGGTGAGGCCGCCGAGCATCTGCGACTGAATGCCGCGGGGGTTCACCGGCTTGCCGACGTCCACGGCGATCGTCGCCTTGGTCACGCGCGGGTTCTTCGGGTCGCGCGCGTCCATCTCCACCAGGCAGGCGGTGTAGGACTTGTACTCGCCGTGGACCGCGATGCCCTGGGCGAAGCCCTTCGGCATCTTCTTGCCCCACTCGCCGAGCTCGGCGACCTTGTCCAGCACCGCCTTCTGGCGCGGCTCCTTGATGAACTCGCGGCGGAACTCCAGCGGGTCCTTGCCGAGCTTGGCCGCGATCTCGTCGGCCATGATCTCCTCGGCCCCGCGGGTGTTCGCTGAGTACACCGAACGCCACGCGGAGGTGTGGAACTTCAGCGGCACCTCGTTGAGCAGCTGCGTCGTGACGCCGTAGTTGTAGGGCGACTTCACCGTCAGCAGGAACACCGTCTGCGCGAAGCTCAGGTTGCCGCCCACGGGCAGCTTCGCGGCGAACGCGGTGAGGATCTCGCCGAGGCCGTGGCCCCAGTCGGTCTCGACACTGGCCACGCGGTGCTCGAAGGTGAGCACCTGGCCGAGCGCGAACGTCGCGCGGATCTTGTGGTGGCTCGCGGCGCGGGCGCGGCCGTGGCGCATGTCGTCGATCCGGCTCCACATGAGCCGGACGGGCTTCTTCATGGCCTTGGAGATGTGCGCGGCTTCCAGCGCGGCGTCGAAGAACAGCCGGCGGCCGAACGAGCCGCCGCCCTGCTGGACGTGCACGGTGACCTTGTTCTCCGGCAGCCCCAGCTCCTGCGCGATGGTCTGCTTCGCGACGATCGGCGACTTCAGGCCGGCCCAGATGGTGGCGCTGTCCTCGCGGACGTCGGCGACCGCGGAGTTCGACTCCATCGGCGCGTGGCTGACGAACGCGAAGTCGAACTCGCCGTCCACGTACTGCGTCAGCAGCGGCGGCACCACGAACGGCAGCGCCGCGGCCTTCAGCTTCTTCGTGATGGACGCGTTGTTCTCGCCGTCGACGGTGCCCGCGTTCCAGGTGACGTCGAGGGCGTTCTTGCCGTCGAGCGCCTGGCCGAAGGTCTCGGCCATCACCGCGACGCCGGTCTGCACGACGGCGATGTCGATGATGCCGGGCATCGCGCGCACGGCGGCCTCGTTGTTGACCTTCTTGACCGTGCCGTTGATCGTCGGCGGGCGCCGCACCATCACCGGCATCGCGCCGGGGATGTCGAGGTCGAGCGTGTAGACCTGCTTGCCCGTGACCATGGCGAGCGCGTCTTTGCGCGACGTCGGGGTGCCGACCAGCGTGTGGGCCGACTCGGCCTTCGGCTTCACGGCCGCGGTGGGCAGGTCCGCGCGGGCTGCCGGGCCGGCGAGCACACCGTAGGAGGCCTTGCGCCCGTCCGGCGAGCGCACGAGACCGTCGCGGGTCGACAGGCGCGCCGCCGGGACGTTCCACTGCGAGCTCGCGGCGGCCACCATCCGGGCCCGGGCCGTCGCGGCGGCGGTGCGGATCGGGTCGTACAGCGAGCGCATGGTGTTGGAGCCGCCGGTGAGCTGGTTGAACAGCAGTTCCGGGCGCGCGTCGGCCAGCACCACGTCGACCTTGTCGAGCGGCAGGTCCATCTCTTCGGCGACGAGCATCGCGCTGGCCGTGTTGATGCCCTGGCCCACCTCGGCGCGCGGCAGCTGCAGGCGCACGCGGCCGTCGTTGGTCACCTCGAGCACGAGCATGCCGGCCGTGGGCGCGTTCGAGAGTGTGAGCACGTCGCCGAGGTCGAGGATCTCGGCGGGCTGCGGCAGCGTGGGCACCACGGCTTCGGCCTTGTCCGGCACGAGGGTGTCGAACGACAGCTTCGTCGCGACGGTCAGCGTCGGCGCGGCGACGAGGTAGGTGAGGAAGCGGCGGCGGCCGACGCGCCCGTCGTCGTCCGGCGCTGCGTTGTCCGGCTCGGTACCGCCCTGTGGTCCGGGGCTGGTGGTGGGACTGGCCATCGGGAATCCCTTCGAGGCACTCGCGCCGGTGCGGACGGCGCGGCCGGGCGAGCGCCGCTGCGACGGTGCAGCCCGGGTGGTGGGGTGTGACGCGGTGGTGGAACGGGAGGTCTGGCGCGCCACGCTAAGGACGTGACAGAAACGACGCAACGCGCAGTAGTCGTGTCGACTGATGTCTGTGACGAGGTAACAGCCGACCGCCTTCGAATGTGCGTCGTGACACATTCACCACTGGTCGGATCGGGTGTTCACGGGGGTGCCGACGGGTGAGCGCGGGCTGCGCCGGATGGCCGTTCGGACACTCGTCACGCCTTGGCTCCGCGCGCCCTGCGCCGCGATGGCGCCGACAGCCCGTATCGTCGCCTGGACGCTCTGCCGCTGGTCACCGAACGGGTGAAAAGAAGGTTTCCTGCCGAAGCCGGTTACCTTGGCAGTGATGACATCGGCACGAGTAGGAAGCGGGCGGCACGTGGTGGGCGCGGGGACTCCGCCGGTCGGCACGCCGGCCGGGATGCGCAGGATCAACCAGCGGGCGGTGCTCGACCTGCTGCGCCGCGGCGGGCCGGCGACGCGGCCGCAGGTCGCGAAGGACACCGGGCTGTCCAAGCCGACGGTGAGCCAGGCGCTGCTGGCGCTGGAGGCCGCGGGCCTCGCGCGGGCGACCGGGCACACGTCCACCGGCACCGGCCGTTCCGCCGTGCTCTACGAAGCCGACCCCACCGCGGGGTACGTGCTGGGCGTGGACATCGGGCGCGAGCACATTCGCGTCGCCGTGTCGGACCTGGGCCGCACGGTGGTCGCGAGGCGCGACGCCCGCAACACGGCCCGCTCCGGCAGCGCGCTCGTCGCCTCCGTCGGCCGGCTGGCGCGCGAGATCGTGGCCGAGGCCGGGCTGACCGACGCCGACATCGTGGTGCGCGTGCTGGGCTCCCCCGGCGTCGCGGACCCGGCGAAGCGCTGCTTCCGGCACGCGCCGAACCTGCCGGGCTGGGGCAAACCCGGCCTGCTCGACGAGCTGGAGGCCGCGCTGGGCGCCGGCCTGGTCGTGGAGAACGACGCCAACCTCACCGCCGTCGGCGAGTGGGAAAGCGGCGCCGCCCGCGGCGCGTCCGTGGTGGGCTGCCTCATGATCGGCACCGGCGTCGGCATGGGCCTCATGGTCGACGGCCGCGTCTTCCGCGGCGCGACGGGCGCCGCCGGCGAGATCGGCTACCTCCCCTACGGCCGCACCCAGTCCGGCGGCGAAGTCCCGGCCCGCGGCCACCTCGAAGAGGCCACCGCCGCCCAGTCCGTGGTCCGCGGCGCACGCGAACTCGGCCTGGGCACGGCGAAATCGGCCCGCGAGGTCTTCCGCCTGGCCCGCGAGGGCGACGAACTGGCCCAGCGCGCGGTGCGGACGGAAGCCGACCGGCTCGCCTACACGGTCGCCTCCGTGGCCGCCGTGGTGGACCCCGAACTCATCGTCCTGGGCGGCGGCATCGGCACCGCCGCCGACCTCCTGCTGGACCCCATCGACCGCGCCCTGCGCTCCTTCACGCCCCTCGTCCCCACCGTCGTCCAAGGCGAACTGGGCGACGACGGTGTACTGACGGGGGCGATGAGTGTGGGGTTGCGGGCCGCCGAGGGGTTGGTGTTCGAACGTCGGGTCGGGGCGGCCTGAACCTCACTGCGACCCGGCCGCGAGCCGGGACGCCTCGGCCAGTTCGGCCAAGTGGTGCAGCGAGTTGACAAGGTGGTCAGGGGAGAACGGCGGGAACCGGATACCGCGATCGCGGATGAACTGCGGTACCGCCGCCCAGTCGTAGGTGAGCGTGACTTCGGTGCCGGACGGACCGAGCGGCGTGAGGTCGTAACGCCAGGTCCAGCCCCCGAACTCCAGCTCGCCGTCTTCTTTCTCCTGCCCGGTGAACCAGCCGACGACGCGCGGCGGCTCGAGCACGTGAACCTTGTTGACCACCCGGTAGCCGGTGGCGTAGTACATGTCCATCCGGAACAGCTGCCCCACCTCGGTGAGCAGCGCCCGGTCGACGGGTTCCCGGACCCAGCCGGTGCCGTCGATCGCGGCGTGGGTCGCCGGGTCCGCCAGGACCGCGAAAACCGTGCCGGCGGGTACTGCGATGGTCAGGGTGGCACTCACGTTCTTCTCGGCCATGACGGGCACGCTCCTCATCAGTTCGTCTCGGGCTTCCTCCCGTGTGAAGCCCTGCGCACCCACTCGACGAACGCACCGGCGCCGGTTCGACACCGCGGCTGAACATTCCCGCGCGGCCCAGAGCTCGGCCGCGGTGGTCGGCGGGCGGCCGGGGTGGAATCATCGGGCGTTGTGAGCATCGAGCCCGACCGGCGTCTGATCGACCCGGAGCGCGTGGCCGCCGCTGTCGCCGGGTTGGGGGACAGGGCGGTCATCGAAGAGTGGGCCGGGCGGTTCGCCGTGGTGGCCGATCCGTCGCGGCTGGCGTTGCTCGTGTCGATCCACTACGCGCGCGAGATCAGCGTCACCGACCTCGCGGCGGCCACGGGCATGACGGACACCGCCGTTTCGCAGGCGCTGCGGCTGCTGCGAGCCCACGGATTCGTGACCGCGCACCGCGACGGGCGTGTGGTGCGGTACCGGCTGGCGGACGCGACCGTGCACGAGCTGATCCACCGCGTGCGCCCCCACGACACGGGTGCCGCGGAAGCGAGTCCGGACCGGTAGGTTTGCGCTCATGATCGGACTGCCGGACACCATCACCGCCTGTCTGTTCGACCTCGACGGCGTGCTGACCGGAACGGCCGTGCTCCACCGTGAAGCGTGGAAACGGACGTTCGACGAGTTTCTTCGCGGCCGGGACGGCGACACGTTCCGGGAGTTCACCGACCACGACTACGCGGCCTTCGTCGACGGCCGCCCGCGCGCCGACGGCGTGCGCGAGTTCCTGCGCTCCCGCGACATCCGGCTGCCCGAAGGCTCCCCCGACGACGGTGTGAACGAGCCGACCGTGAACGGCGTCGGCAACCGCAAGAACGAGCTGGTCCTGAAGATCATCGAAGAACGCGGCGTGAACCCCTACCCCGGGTCCGTGCGCTACCTCGAAGAGGCGAAGGCGGCCGGCCTGCGCATCGCCGTGGTGACGTCGTCGGCCAACGGCGCGAAGGTGCTCGAAGCCGCGGACCTCACGAAGTTCGTCGAGGCCCGGATCGACGGACTGGTCATCCGGCGCGACAACCTCAAGGGCAAGCCCGCCCCCGACTCCTTCCTCGCCGGCGCGAAGGCGCTCGGTGTCGAGCCTGCGCACGCGGCCGTGTTCGAGGACGCGCTCTCGGGCGTGCAGGCCGGGAGCGCCGGCCACTTCGGATACGTGGTGGGCGTGAACCGCGCCGACCAGGCCGCCGAACTGAAAGCCCACGGCGCCGACGTCGTGGTCGACGACCTCGCCGAACTCCTGGAGAAGGCATGACCGAAACGCCGTTCGGCTACGAGTGCTCGCCGTGGGAGCTGCGCTGGCGCGGCCTCGACGTCGACGCGCTGCAGCGCACGGAATCGGCGTTCGCGCTGTCCAACGGCCACATCGGCTTGCGCGGCACGCTCGAGGAAGCCGAGCCGCGCGGACTGCCCGGCACGTACCTCAACGGCTTCTACGAGCAGCACGAACTGCCCTACGCCGAAGGCGGCTACGGCTACCCCGAGGAGGGGCAGACCGTAGTCAACGTGACCGACGGCAAGATCCTCCGGCTGCTGGTGGAGGACGAGCCGCTCGACATGCGCTACGGCACGGCGCTGGAGCACGACCGCGTGCTCGACTTCCGCAGCGGCACCCTGACCCGCTCCACCGAGTGGTCCTCCCCCACCGGCCGCCGCGTGCGCGTGAAGACCGAGCGGCTCGTGTCGTTCACGCAGCGCGCGATCGCGGCGATCCGTTACGAGGTGGAGCCGCTCGACGAGGACCTGCAGCTCGTGGTCCAGTCCGACCTGCTGGCCAACGAGCCGATCGAGTCCGACGCCCGCGACCCACGCGTCGCCGCCGCTCTCGACACGCCGCTGGTGTCGCAGTTCAACCGCGCGGCGAACTACCAGGCCGTGCTCGTGCACCAGACGCGCAACTCCGGCCTGCGCATGGCCGCCGCGATGGACCACAAGATCGAGGTCGACGACGGCATCCACACTCGCATCCACAGCGAGGACGACCTCGCGCGGCTCACGGTCGCCGTCGACGTCCCGAAGGGCGGGCGCCTGCGGATCACGAAGTTCCTCGCCTACGGCTGGTCCGCGCAGCGGTCCGTGCCCGCGCTGCGCGCGCAGGTCGAGGCCGCGCTCGCCGGCGCGCGGCAGACGGGGTGGAAGGGGCTGATCAGCGAGCAGCGCCAGTACCTCGACGACTTCTGGGCGACCTCGGACATCGAGATCGACGGCGACCCCGAGCTTCAGCAAGCCGTGCGGTTCGCGCTGTTCCACCTGCTGCAGGCCGGGGCCCGTGGCGAGCAGCGCGCGATCGCCGGCAAAGGCCTGACCGGTCCCGGATACGACGGACACGCGTTCTGGGACACCGAGACCTTCGTGCTGCCCGTGCTCACCTACACGATCCCGGGCGCGGCTAGGGATGCGCTCAGCTGGCGGCACTCCACAATGGACAAGGCCAAAGAACGCGCGAAGCAGCTCGGCCTGAGCGGCGCGGCGTTCCCGTGGCGGTCCATCACCGGCGCCGAGTGCTCGGCGTACTGGCCCGCGGGCACCGCGGCGTTCCACGTGAGTGCCGACATCGCCGACGCCGTGCAGCGCTACCTCAACGCGACCGGCGACGAGGAGTTCGAAAGCGGCTGTGGCGCCGAACTCCTGGTGGAAACCGCGCGGCTGTGGGCTTCGCTCGGGCACTTCGACCGCCACGGGCACTTCCGCATCGACGGCGTGACCGGCCCGGACGAGTACTCGGCGGTGGCGGACAACAACGTCTACACCAACCTGATGGCGCGACGGAACCTCCTCGCCGCGGCGCAGGTGTGCGAGAAGTACCCCGACGTCGTGCAGCAGTTCGAAGTGGACATCGCGGAGATCGACAGCTGGCGCTCCGCGGCCGAGGCGATGTTCCTGCCCTACAACCAGGAACTCGGCGTGCACCCGCAGTCGGAGGGCTTCCTGGAGCACGACGAGTGGGACTACAAGGGGACCGACCCGGCGTTCTACCCGCTGCTGCTGAACTACCCGTACTTCGACCTGTACCGCAAGCAGGTCGTGAAGCAGGCCGATCTCGTACTGGCGCTGCACGTGTGCGGCGACTCGTTCAGCCCCGAGGAGAAGGCCCGCGACTTCGCCTACTACGAGGCCCGCACGGTGCGCGACTCGTCGCTCTCGGCCGGCACGCAGGCCGTGATCGCGGCCGAGGTGGGCCACCTGGACCTCGCGTACGACTACCTGGCCGAGGCCGCGCTGACCGACCTGCACGACGTGCACAACAACGTGCGCAACGGCCTGCACATGGCCTCGCTCGCCGGCGCCTGGCAGGGCACCGTCGCGGGCTTCGGCGGCCTGCGCGACCACGGCGGGCAGCTCTCGTTCGCCCCGCGCCTGCCCCGCCAACTCGGCGGCATCACCTTCCGCCTGGCCTTCCGCGGCACGCGCTTCCAGGTCGCCATCCGCCCCGGCGAGGCCAGCTACCACGTCCTCGAGGGCGAGCCCCTGGAACTCGTCCACCACGGCGAGCGCTTCACGGTCACCACGGACCCCGTGACGCTCCCCATCGCGGACGTCGACCCTGGCGACCCGCCGCTCCAGCCCTACGGCCGCGCACCCCAACGCCGGGACGGGTCGAAGCTGCGCCAGTTCGTGTCCCCGGAGGCCTGAGTTTCCCCGGCCCCGCGGGCGCTCAGGCTCCGCGGGGCTCTACCACCACCACACCTGCGCCTGCAGCCACCCCGAATCCGCCGGCCGCACCACAAACCGACGTTCAGGCGTCCTCAGCGTCTTCGGTGCCCGGTGGCGGCTCCACTTCCTCCGTATGGCTCGGCGTCAGATCCGGCCCCGGAGCCGTGGGCACCTCGGAGCGCACACGGCTGGGGTCGGGCAGCGTCAGGTCGTCTTCGCCGTCCTCGGAGCGGTCGCGCGGGAAGAGCTCACGTGTCATGGGTCCGGGATACCTCGTTTCGGCCTGGTCGCACCAGGGGTGTCACGCGGCTGGACGCGAACCCGTGCTGTCCGGCGTTGTGGCGAGCGCGTCGAGCAGGGTGAGCAGGAGGCCGTCGCGGGTGGACCACGGGCAGATGGCCATGCGGCCGCCCGCGATGGTGAGCAGGGCTTCGGCCACGACGGCGCCGCCGAGGGCCTGCTGGGCGCGCTGGCGCGAAATGCCGGGCAGTTCGGCGCGTTTCGCCGACGGCATGGCGGCCAGGCGCGGGATCCAGACGCGCAGGTCGTCGAGGTGCAGCTCGCGGTCCTTGCCGGGGCGGTCGCCCGCGAGGCGGGCCAGCTGGCGCAGCACCTTCGAGCAGCCAACCACGCGGTGGTCGGCGAGGTGCTCCGTCGCGTCGCCCAGGGCGCCGGACACCTCCTCCAGCACGTGCTCACGCAGCGCGCGGACCCGCTTGGACCGCACCGGCGGCTCGGCGGGAAACCAGTCGCGCGTGACCGAGCGGGCACCCAGCGGCAGCGAACGGGCGAACTCGGCCTGCGAACCGCCGCCGGCCGACAGCTCCACCGTGCCGCCGCCGATGTCGAGCACCAGCAGCGGGCCCGCGGACGCGCCGTACCAGCGCCGCGCGCCTACGTAGGTCAGCTCGGCCTCGCGCCGGCCGGAGAGGAACTGTAGCTCCACGCCGGTGTCGCGGCGGACGCGGCGCACCACCTCGGTGGCGTTGGCCGCGTCGCGGATCGAAGACGTCGCCAGCGGGAACACGTCGCGTACGCCGTGTTCCTTCGCCACGGCCACCCCGTCGGCCACCGCCGCGGAGATGGCGGCGATCCCGCGCGGGCTCAGCCGGCAGTCGTCGTCGAGCTCACGGTCGAGGCGCAGCCGAGTCTGGTGGCTCAAGGCCGGCTCCAGCGGCGTACCCCCGGGCTCGAGGACGACAAGGCGGGCGCTGAACGAACCCACGTCCAGCACTCCTGCAGCCGGCCCCGCTACTCTGCGCACAGTCAGGCCTACCTCGCTTTCGCCTTCGCCGTCGTGTTCCCCCGGAAGACCGTTCTTACACCCGAAGTGACCCACCAGCGGCAGATTTACGGTTTTCCACCACAGCCGCGGGCCCGAGGTGCGACTTCTTCACACCTTCCGATTACGACATGATAAACCGAACGCCTGAGCGAACCAGATTCGTCCCGCTCACCGGCGCGTCGGCGCAGGTCAGCCGATGATCTCCCGCAGCTTCGCCACCGCGTCGACCCGGGCCTCGCGACCGGGCTGCAGTGGACTGACCACGAGCGTGGTCACCCCCGCTTCCTTGAAAGCCGCCACCCGTTCCTTGACGTACGACGCGGGGCCCACAAGCGAGATCGCGCGCAGCAATTCCAGTGGCACGGCGGCCGCGGCTGCGTCCTTCTTGCCGTCCAGGTAGAGGTCCTGGATCTCCTTCGCCTCGGCCTCGAAGCCGTAGCGCTGGGCGAGGGTGTTGTAGAAGTTCTTGCCGCGCGCGCCCATCCCGCCGATGTAGAGCGCCAGGTGCGGCCGGATCTGGTCGAGCAGGTGCTCCACGTCGTCGCCGATCGCGAGCGCCGGGCCCGCGAACACGTCCAGCTCGCCCAGCGCCGGGTCGCGCTTGGCCTTGCCCTCGGCCAGCGCCTCGCCCCACACGTCGTTCGCCTTCTCCGGGTGGAAGAAGATCGGCTCCCAGCCCTCGGCGAGCTCCGCGGTCAACGCGACGTTCTTCGGCCCCAGCGCCGCGAGCAGGATCGGGATCCGCTCGCGCACCGGGTGGTTGATCAGCTTCAGCGGCTTGCCCAGCCCCGTGCCCTGCTCCGGTGGCAGCGGGATCGGGTAGTGCTTGCCCTCGTGCATGACTCGCTCGCGCCGCCACACCTGCCGGCAGATCTCCACGATCTCGCGCGTGCGGGCCAGCGGCGCGTCGTACTTCACGCCGTGGAACCCCTCGATCACCTGCGGGCCCGACGCGCCCAGCCCGAGCGTGAACCGGCCGCCGGACACGAAGTCCAGGCCCGCCGCCGTCATCGCGGTGAGGCTCGGCGTGCGCGTGTAGATCTGGAAGATCCCCGACGCCAGCTGCACGCGCTCGGTCTTCGCCGCGAGGTACCCCAGCTGGCTCACCGCGTCGAAGCTGTAGGCCTCCGGGACGAAGGCGATGTCGAGCCCGACCTTCTCCAGCTCGACGATGTCCGCCACGCTGTCGGCGAACCCGCCGGAGTAGTTGATGCCCGTCCCGATCCTCATCGTGCTCCCTCGTTCCCACGGCCCGGCGCACCAGCCTGGCTAAGCGTGCGCTTAGCCTAGCGGGGCACGACCCCGCGCGGCCACCTCCCCGAAGCCGGTCCGGCGCAGGAGATAGCGGTCTCCGCGACGTCGAGCCTGGACTCTGCGCCCTCCGGCCCGAATCGCCAGGCGGTGGTCGGAGGTCACGCACGCGACCGATGCGCAACGGCGGACCGCCTGCTCGCGGAAGGCACGCGAGGCACGGCTCTCAGCCGAGGTCGGCGAACTGGTTCGCCGTGATCACCGCGCCGAGCGCTTCGGCGCCAGTGCCGAGTGCGCCCGGGAGGACCTCCGGCGTCCGGTTGGTGACTGGCGAAACGTTGCGCGCCAGCGTCTCCCTGATGCCGGTGAGCAGCGGCTCGCCGGTCTGCGCGAGGGTGCCGCCGACGACGACCAGTTTCGGGTTGAGCACGGTGCAGACGGGGGCCAGCGCGGTGCCGACGGCCCGGCCCGCGTCGCCGAGCAGGCGCCGGACGCCGGGATCTCCCTGGTGCGCCAGGGAGATCAGATCGGCGAAGCTGCAGGTGGGGCCGTGGCTGTGGGCGAGCGTGGTGGCCAGCGCGCGAGCCCCGACGACGGTCTCCAGGCAGCCCCGGCTGCCGCATCGGCAGATGAGCCCGTCCGGTACCACCGTGACGTGCCCGAGCTCACCCGCGGCACCGGCGTCACCCTCGTAGAGCCGGCCTTGCAGGACAAGGCCGGCGCCGACCCCCTCGGACAGCATCACGTAGACGAAGTTGTCCGCGGACGCCGCCGCGCCGAGGCGCCATTCGGCGAGCGCGCCGAGATCGGCGTCGTTGCCGACATGCACGGGCAGGCCCATGCGCTTCCCGAGCCGGGCCGCGATGTCGACCTCCCCCCAATCGCTCAGCATCGGCGGTGAGCTGAGGGTCTGCGAATGCAGCAGCACCGGAGCCGAGACCGCCACCCCGACTCCCAGCAGCCCCCGGTGCGGGATTTCGAGGTCCGCGACAAGGTCGAGCGCCGTGGAGGCCACGTACTCGAGGGTGTCGGCCGGCTGGTGTTCGACGTCGATGTCGTGGGCGTGTTCGGCGCGCACGGTGCCGTCCACGCCGGCGAGCAGGATCCGGACCCCCGCGTGGGCCAGGTGAATGCCGATCAGCGCGCCCAGTGCCGGGTTGACGGCGAGCGCCGCGGCCGGGCGCCCGCCGGCCACGCCCGCGGCGGGGACTCGCTGGGCCAGCTCGACCAGGACACCGTCCGTGATCAGGTCGGCGACGAGGCCGGAGACGGTGGCCGCCGAGAGGCCGGTCATGCGCGCGATCTCGAGACGGGTCGTCGGACGCCCGAATCGTGCCGCGGCGAGCACTGCGCGCCGATTGCGCATTTGTCGCGATTCCACTCCGGTCACGTTAGCAAGGTTAGCCACATAATTGAAATAACCTCCCCCATTTCTGGCGAGGGTTGGCCATTGACTCGCTCTATCTCGGCCTCTTAAGTTGACGACGGCCCCGCGGCCACCGTGCCCGCCCTGACACGAGGAGGTGTCGTGTGCGCAAGACGACGAAACTCAGCACGCTGATTCTCGCGACCGCTGCTTTGTTGTCCTCCGTATCCGCGACCGCATTCGCCGCACCATTCCCCGCCCACAATCCGCCCGGAAATCTGCACGCCGGGCCGTATCCCGACGCGTTCGCCCGCGCCGGCTACTCGAAGAGACAGGTCGACGCCAAGGTGAACACCACTTGGCAACAGCTCTTCCACGGCAGCCCGGGCACCGACGCGAACCGCTACGACGGCCAGACGCTGTACTACCAGCTCGCGCCGGACTTGGCCTATGTCGAGGACATCGGCAACCAGGACGTGCGCACCGAAGGCATGGGTTACGCCATGATGATCGCGGTGCAGCTGGGCCACAAGCAGGAGTTCGACGCGCTGTGGAACTTCGCGAAGACGAAGATGCAGATCCAGAGCGGGCCCGAGCAGTACTACTTCGCCTGGCACACCGACACCACCGGGAAGATCATCGACACCGGCGTGGCGCCCGACGGTGACCAGTGGATGGCCGCGGCGCTCGACTTCGCGTCCGGCCGGTGGGGCGACGGGCGTGGGACTTACGACTACGGGCAGCAGGCGGAGCAGATCCTGCACGCGATGTGGCACGAGTCCGATCACGGCGGCGTCGACATGTTCGACCGCCAGTCCTCCCTGCCGACGTTCTCGCCGCCGTTCGCGGTCGACTACACCGATCCCTCCTACAGCCTCACCGGGTTCTACAAGGTGTTCGCCGCGGCTGACCCGTCGGATCGCGAGCTGTGGGACAAGGCCTACACCGCGGGCGAAAATCTGCTGCAGAAGGCGGCGAACCCGGTGACGGGCCTGGCGCCGGACTACGCCCACTTCGACGGCACGCCGTACCTGCGGCCGAGCGAGACGGTCACCGACAATGCCTACGACCACAACTTCCAGGAAGACGCGTGGCGCGCCATCGCCAACGCCAACGTCGACGCTTCCTGGTACGGCGTCAAGCCGTGGGAGGCGCAGTACTCCAACACGCTGGAGCACTTCTTCCAAGGCCAGGGTGTCAGCACTTATGTCAGCCGCTACCACCTCGACGGCACCCCATTGACCTCCGGCCAGAACACCTACGAACCCGCGCACGCCGAGGGGCTCGTGGCGATGAACTCGACCTCCGCGATCTCGGCCACCAATCCGGACAAGAACGCCTTTGTCCGGGATTTCTGGAACACGCCGATCCCGACCGGGCGGGCCCGTTATTACGACGGAATGCTCTACCTGCTCGGCCTGCTCTACGACAGCGGCCAGTTCAGGATCTGGGCACCGCACGGTAACCACAACTGAGCGACAGACCGGGCGAGAAGTAGAAATCAGGGCGGGAGAGCCGGAATCCTCTCCCGCCCTGATTCCTTTTCACCGGATCAGGGTCGTACGAGCAGTTCTCTCCCCTGAGAGTGCGCTTGGCCCAGCGGGGCACGACCCGCCCGGCCACCGCCCGCACGGATCACCGCTCCGCGGGCCGGCAGCCGACGATCCGCAGAGCGAAAGTGCCGTAGAGTGCGGCCACTTCGGCCGCGGTGTAGTGGCCGTCCGGGTGAAACCAGGCCTTCGCGTTGTTGCCCATCTCCAGGATCGCGAACGAGGCGACCCGCGGTTCGGACACGTCGAACAGACCTTGCGCGCAGCCGCGGTCGACGATGGCGAGGATCTGCGCACCGTAGGCGTCACGTTTGTCGATGATGGCCTGGCGCAACGGTGTTTCCAGGTTGCGGATCTCGCTGTTGCAGACCGTGACCTCCGCGGGGTTCTCGAGGAAGTCCAGCACCGTGACCTCCGTGGCGCGACGCAGCTGGTCCGCCAGGTCGGTCACGCCGTCGAGGGCGGCGGCGAGCGCGGCCAGGGCGCGGTCCATCGCCACGTCCATGATCCGGTAGAGGAGATCCTGCTTGGACGTGACGTGGTTGTAGAGGTTCGGCGCCGAGACCGCCAAGACCTGCGCGATGTCCTTCATCGAGGTGCCGCGGTAGCCCCGGCTCGCGAAAAGATCGCGAGCGGCTTCGAGCACGGCCTGCGGCGAGACGGCCGTTGACTTGGTCACAGCTCCAGACTATCGTCCCTTTCCACCCATTAATGAACGTTAATTAACTGTCGATCGGCCGACTCCGGCCGATCGATCTCGCGAACGGCCGACTCCAGCCACAGCCACGCGGCCGCCCTCGCTCCTGGATGCCAATGCAGTCATCGGGTTCGGACGGCGCTGCCCGCCGTCCCCAAAACGACGAGGAGAGGTACATGGCGAGTGAGCTGACGCCGGACCGGTCACGGAGCACATCGAGATCCGCGACCGCGGAGGGCGCTCCCGCGGGGTCGTCGCCCCAAGCTCGTCCACCGATGCGGCGGGTCGCCCTGTCGGTGCTGATCGGCACGACCATCGAGTGGTACGACTTCCAGCTCTACGGGATCGCCGCCGCCCTGGTCATCGCACCGCTGTACTTTCCCTCCGCAGACCCGCTCGCCGGCTCGTTGCTCGCGTTCTCCACCTTCGCGATCGGGTTCGGGGCCCGGCCGATCGGCGGGATCATCCTCGGCCACTTCGGCGACCGGATCGGCCGGAAGAAGATGCTGGTCCTGTCGCTGACCATGATGGGGTTCGCGACCTTCCTCATGGGCGTGCTGCCGACGTATGCGCAAGTGGGCGTGTGGGCGCCGATCCTCATGGTGCTGTTGCGCCTGGTGCAGGGCTTCGGAGTCGGTGGCGAATGGGGCGGCGCCGTGCTCACGGCCGTGGAATACGCCTCGCCCCGCAAGCGCGGCCTCTACGGCAGCCTCCCCCAGATCGGCGTCCCGGCCGGGCTGGTGCTGTCCACCCTGGTGTTCCTGCTGGTTTCGCAGCTGCCCGAGCAGCAGTTCATGGCGTGGGGCTGGCGGATTCCGTTCCTCATCAGCATCGTGCTGGTGGTGGTGGGGCTCGTAGTGCGGTTGCAGCTGCGCGAGACGCCGGTGTTCGAGAAGGTCCGTGAACGCAACGAGGCGCAGCGCGCGCCGCTGATCACCGCGATCCGCGCGTACCCCAAGCAGATTCTGCTCGCCATCGGATCGATGGTCAGCACCGGTGCTTACTACTACATCGTCAACGCCTACGCCCTGAGCTATGCCGCCTCGGCGAAAACCATCGACCGGGCCTCCATGCTCACCGCCATCATGGTCTCCGGCGTGGTCGCGTGCGCGGCGCTGCCGTACTTCGGCTCGATGAGCGAACGGTTCGGCAGGCGCCGCATGATCCTGATCGGCCTCGCCGCGATGGCGGTGTGGATCTACCCGACGATCCTCGCGGTCGCGAGCGGCAACTTCGCCGCCGTGATGGCGGCTTACCTCGTGGGCGCGATCTTCTTCAGCATCAGTTACGGGCCGCAGGCCACGTTCATCGTGGAGATGTTCGACGCCCGGGTCCGGTTCAGCGCCGCGTCGACCAGTTTCCAGATCGGCGTCCTGCTGGGCGGCGCGCTCGCGCCGATCATCGCGGCTTCACTGGTGCGGGCCACCGGCTCGGTCGTCTCGGTGGCTGTCTACGTCTGTCTGGTGTCGTTGGTGTCGCTGGGCTGTGTGCTGGGCGTCAGCCGGGCGGCACTGGCCCGTGGGAGCGCCGACCTCGACTCCGTGTGATCACTTCCATCCCCGATCACCTCGGAGTTTTCGGCTGCGCGGATCCGCCTGCGCGCCTCGGGGGCCGTGCCCACGCGGGTACGGCCCCTTGGGGTGTTCGGGTGCTGCCCCTAGCGGGGCACGACCCGCCCGGCCACCTCCCCGAAGCCGATCCGGCTGCCGGCCGGCCCGGGTGCGGTGGCGCTGATCGAGACCTCGTCGCCGTCTTCGAGGAACGTCCGTGTCTCGCCGTCGCCCAGCGCGAACGGTTCGCGCCCGCCCCAGCTCAGCTCCAGCAGCGACCCGCGCTGCTCCTTGGCCGGGCCGGTGACGGTGCCCGACGCGTACAGGTCGCCGGTCCGCAGGCTCGCGCCGTTCACGGTGAGGTGCGCGAGCTGCTGCGGCGCCGTCCAGTACTGCGTGGCGAACGGCGGGCTCGACACGAGGTGGCCGTTGATCCGGATCTCCAGCGCCAGGTCCAGCCCCCACGGCTCGGTGACCCGCAGGTACTCCAGCGGCTCCGGATCCTGCGCCGGCTGCGGCACGCGCGCGTGCTCCAGCGCGGCCAGCGGCACGATCCACGGCGCCACCGACGTGGCGAACGACTTCCCGAGGAACGGCCCCAGCGGCTGCGACTCCCAGCCCTGGATGTCGCGCGCCGACCAGTCGTTGACCAGGCACACGCCGAACACGTGCTTCGCGAAGTCCTCGACCGGCACCGGCGTGCCCGGCGTCGACGGGGTGCCCACCACGAAGCCGACCTCGGCCTCGATGTCGAGCAGCTGCGACGGCCCGAACGACGGCTCCGTGGCCGTGCCCGGCTTGCGCTGCCCCGAAGGCCGCACGACCGGCGTTCCCGACACCACGACGGTGCCGGCACGCCCGTGGTAGCCGATCGGGAGGTGCTTCCAGTTCGGCATCAGCTCGTCGTCGGCGCCGCGGAAGATCCGCCCGGCGTTGATCGCGTGCTGCTCGCTCGAGTAGAAGTCGACGTAGTCCGCGACCTCGAACGGCAGGTGGTTCGTGATCTCCGCGCGCGGCACGAGGTGCGGGCGCACCTGGTCGGCGTAGCGCTCGGCCGTGAGCCATTCCCGCACCTGCTCGCGAACGTCGCGCCACGTCGCCGGCCCGGCCGCCAGCAGCGGGTTGAGCACACCGCTCGTGAGCAGCTGCGCGAACGACGCCGCCGCTTCCTCGGCCGCCGCCGACAGGTCGAGCACGTGCTCGCCCACCGCCACGCCGACGCGGCGTTCGGGCTCGCCGCCGCGGGAGAACACGCCGTAGGGCAGGTTGTCGAGCCCGAAGTCCGTGTCCTCGGGCAGGTCGAGCCAGGTCACCGCGCGCCCTCCGCCCGCCGGGCGGCGATCCACCCGGTCACGAGCGTGTCCAGTGTGGACAGTGGCAGGTTCCCGTTGCCCAGCACCACGTCGTGGAACTCGCGGATGTCGAAGTCCGCGCCCAGCGCCTCCTCGGCCGCGGCGCGCACGCGCTCGATCTCCAAGCGCCCCACCATGTAGCCGAGCGCCTGGCCCGGATTCGCGACGTAGCGGTCGATCTCCGCTTCGATCTCGATCCGCGCCATCGGCGTGTTGGCCACGGCGTAGTCCACGGCCTGCTGCCTGGTCCAGCCCAGCGCGTGCAGGCCCGTGTCGACCACGAGACGGGCGGCGCGCATCGAGTCCTGTGTGAGCATGCCCAGGCGCGTGACGTCGTCGGAGTACAGGCCCATCTCCTCGGCCAGCCGCTCGGAGTAGAGGCCCCAGCCCTCGATGTAGGCGTTGAACGGCACCAGCCGCCGCAGCAGCGGCAGGTCCGTGAGCTCCTGCGCGAACGAGAGCTGGAAGTGGTGCCCCGGCACGGCTTCGTGGAACGCGATCCCCTCACTGGTGAACCGCGGCCGCGAGCTCGCCTCGTGGGTGTTGGCGTAGTACGTGCCCGGCCGCGAGCCGTCGAGCGACGCGGGCAGGTAGTAGGCGATCGTGCCGCTGGCCGCGTCGGCCTCGGGCACCGGCGCCACCACGCATTTCGCGGCGGGCACGCGTGAGAACCACTGCGGCGCAACGGCTTCCGCCCGCGTGATGGCGGCGCGGGCGCCGGCCAGCAGCTCCTCGCCGTCGCGCCAGCGCAGCTCGGGGTCGCTGCGCAGGTGCTCGAAGATCTCGGCGAGGTCCTCGGTGCCGAACACCCGCCCGCCCAGCTCGCGGTACTCCCCCGCCAGCTTGTCGGCGATCCGCAGGCCCGTGTCGTGCAGGTCCTGCGCCGTGCGGTCGGTGGTGGTCTCGGCGCGGATCAGGCCCTGGTACTTCTCCTGCCCGCCCGGCAGGTGCCCGATGCCCGGCTCCGACTCGGACTTGGCGACCGGCGCCACCTCGTCGGCCAGGAACGCACGGTAGCGCGCGAACGCCGGACGCACGACCTCGGCCAGCAGCCGGTCGCGCTCCTCGGCGAACCCGGCGACCTCGATCGCGGGCGTGACCCGCAGCGGGTCGGCGTCCTCGGCCGCGAGGTAGCGCTCGACGTACCCGATGCCCACACGCACCAGGAAGTCCGGCGGCGCGAAGCCGTCGGCCACGGTGGCGCGCTGGGCTTCGATCACGGCGTCGAGGTAGTCGCCGACGCCCGCGAGCCGGCGGAGGTAACCCCGGGCCTTCTCCTCGTCCTCCGGCACCAGCGCCGAGAGGTTGGTGATCAGGTACAGCGCGGGCGAGCTGAACCCGTCGCTCACGGCGAACCCGGACAACCGCGAGTCCAGCGTGTCGACGACGCCGCGAGCCCGGGCGATCACCACGTCGCGCGTCACGGCGTCCGTCGCCGAAAGACCGGCCCGGTCGATGGTCTCCGCGCGGTCGGCGAGGTCGGCGAAGCGGGCGCGGAAGCTCGCGGTCGCGGCGAGGCTCGGGTCGGGCAGCGCGCCGTGGTCGCCGGGCAGGCCGTACATCGTGCGCTCGACCGGCGCGCGTTCGAACTCGAGCTCCAGCAGGTCCTCGGCGAGGCCGTTGACGGTGTCCCCGTGGCCGGCGACCCACTGCGCGACCACGGTGTCGAGCACCGACAGCGGCAGCGCGCCGCCGGAGAGCACCACGTCGTGGAACGCGCGGACGTCGAACTCGCTGCCCAGCCGGGTCTCGGCGGCGGCACGGATCCGCTGGATCTCCAGGCGCCCCACCAGGTACGCGAGCGCCTGGCCCGGGTAGCCGATGTAGCGGTCGATCTCCGCCTCGATCTCCAGCTTGCCCATCGGCGTGTTCCCGACGAGGTAGTCGATGGCCTGCTGCCGGCTCCAGCCCAGCGCGTGCAACCCGGTGTCGACCACGAGCCGCCCGGCGCGCATCGACTCCAGCGTGAGCATGCCGAGCAGCGAGACGTCGTCGGAGTACAGGCCCATCTCGTCGGCGAGGCGCTCGGTGTAGAGGCCCCAGCCCTCGACGTAGGCGTTGAAGTCGCCGAGGCGGCGCAGCAGCGGCAGATCGGTGAGCCCGAGCGCGGTGCTGAGCTGGAAGTGGTGACCCGGGATCGCCTCGTGGAAAGCCGTGGCCTCGGCGGTGTGCCGGAACCGTTCGGTGGCCTCGTAGGTGTTGGCGAAGTAGGTGCCCGGACGCGAGCCGTCGACGGCCGGCGGCATGAAGTACGCGGGCGGCGCGCCGGGCGCGGAGTCCTCCGGCACGGCCTCGACGGTCCACGGTTGCTCGGGAATCGTGCCGAACCACTTCGGCGACTCGGCCGCCGCGCGCGTGATGGCCGAGCGCGCGGTGTCGAGCAGCTCCTCGGCGCTCGTCCAGCGCAGCTTCGGGTCGGTGCGCAGCCGCTCGAAGATCTCCTGCAGGTCGCGCGTGCCGAACACGCGCTCGCCCAGCGCCTGGTACTGCTCGACCTGGCCCGCGATCACCTCGAGGCCGGTGTCGTGCAGCTCCTGCGGCGAACGGTCGGTGGTGGTGTGCATGCGCGCGAGGCGCGCGTAGATCTCGTCCCCGGCGGGCAGCCACGACACGCCCACGCGGTCGTCGGGCCGGCCGTGGGCGAGCACCTCGGCTTCGAGGAAGTCGCGGTACTCCTTGAACGCCGGGCGCACGACGTCGCGCAGCAGCTCCTCACGCCGGCTCGCGAACCCCTCGTCCGGCGCCGGCTGGCGCAGCAGCGGGTCGCCCGCCGGCTCGGCGAGGTAGCGGTCGACGTGGGCGATCGCGCCCTTCACCAGCCGTTCGACGGGCACCAGCCCGGCCTCGATGCCCTCGCGGTGCCGCAGCGCGACCGCGCGCAGGAAGGCCGGGATCCCGGCCAGCCGGTCGAGGTGCACCGAGGCCTTGTCCCCCGGCAGCACCGGCACCATCGGCAGCGCCGAGAGCAGGCCCGCCGCTGGCCCCACGAACAGGTCGGTCACGGTGAACTCGCCGAAGCGGCTGTCGATGAGGTCGAGCTTGCCCTCGATCGAGTTGATCACCACCTCGCGCGTGACGCGGTCCGTCGCGTCGAGCTCGGCGGCCTCGATCGCCCGCGCGCGCTCCAGCAGGCCGGCGAGCCGCTCGCGGTACGCGGCTTCGGCGGCGGCGCTCGGGTCGCCGAGCCCCGGCGCGTCGGGCTTGATGCCCAGGATCGCGGCGGAGAGCGGTTCGAAGCCGAACATCTCGTCGACGAGCTCGTCGGCGAGATCGGTGACGACGGTCATGGGTGCGGACTCCCGGGGTTCGGTGGTGCCGTGCGATTCCGACCCTAATGGAGACCCAGGCCCGGGGGTGGCGTTCCGGCACGAGCGTCCCGTTCACTCATGGTGAACGGCGGATCCGTGCCGTTCCTGATACCCGGGGCCACCGAAACCCGGCTGGGGCCACCGGACCGGGCGACGCGGCCCGGCCTCGCCGCGCCCGGAGCGGCCCGGAAGGTAGCGTTCCCCGAGTGGCCGTGACCGATCCCGCCGATGTCCGCCTGCTCGCCGCCCTCGCCGAGCTGGGCAAAACGGCCGTGCACGACCTCGCCGCGAAGGTGGGCATGGACCCGCGTGAGGTCGCCTACCGCCTGGTTGCCTTGTCCGGCAGCGGATTGCCGCTGCTCGTGGGCGTGGAGAGCGACCCGGCCGGGCTGCGCGCGGCGATCGCGGGAGCGCCGCCGTCGTGGCAGCAGGCCCCGCCGCCCTCGGGGGCGATGCCCGTCGCCGCGCCCGGCGGACGGCCCGGCCCGGGCATGCCGGCCGGAGCGGGTCCCGGGATGCCGACGGGACAAGGATTTCCGGCCGCGGCCCCGCCGAGCGCCCCCGTTCCGCGTCCCGGGAACGGACCCGGAACGCCAGGAGCGCCGTCCGTCCACGGTGGACCGTCGGGACCCGTGCACGGCGTGCCGTCCGGCCCGTACGGAGTCCCTTCGGGTCCCTACGGCGTGCCGTCTGGCGCGTACGCAGCTGCACCAACGCCGCTCGACCCCGCACTGAGCACGTGGGGTGTGCCGCAGACGGCGTCCTGGGCACGCGGCGACGAACCGCGCCGCGCGGGCCCGGCCGAGGGCAGACACGGCCGGATCGGCGAGACGCTCGCGACGCAGGGACTCGAAGGCGAGCAGCTCACCGTGCAGCTGCTCGAGGTGCAGGACCCGGCCGACTACCTGTTCGGCGCCGCCGGCTACCGGCTCGACGCGGGCGAGCGCGCGGTGGTGGTGCACACCGAGATCACCAACCGCGGCAGCGTGCCCTTCGCGTCGCTGCCGGACAACTACCTCGAGCTCGTCACGGCCGACGGCACGACCGTCGCCAAGGCGCCCGTGTCGCTGACCTCCCGGCCGCCGCACAAGATCGGCGTGCGGCCCGGCGAGACGCTCGGCGGCCACACCGTCTACGTCCTCCCGGACGCGACGCGCGTGGTCTCGGTCCGCTGGAGCCCCCGCCCGGAGCCGGACGACCGCACGCTGACCTGGGCCGTCGAGGGCTAGTAGCTCTCCTCGCGCAGGATCTCCAGCGCGCGGGCGAGGTCGTCGGGGTACTCGGCCTCGAACTCGACCCAGCGGCCGTCGGCCGGGTGCGCGAAGCCGAGGGTGCGGGCGTGCAGCCACTGCCGCGTGAGGCCGAGGTGGCGCGCCAGCACCGGGTCGGCGCCGTAGGTCAGGTCGCCCACGCACGGGTGGCGCAGCGCGGAGAAGTGCACGCGAATCTGGTGCGTGCGGCCCGTCTCGAGCTTCACGTGGGCCAGCGACGCGGCGCGGAACGCCTCCACCACCTCGTAGTGCGTCACGCTCGGGCGCCCGCCCGCGACCACGGCGAACTTGTAGTCGTGGCGCGGGTGGCGGTCGATCGGCGCGTCGATGGTGCCGCGCGTCGGGTCCGGGTGGCCCTGGACCACGGCGTGGTAGCCCTTGTCGACGGTGCGTTCCTTGAACGCGCGCTTGAGCACCGTGTACGCGTGCTCGCTCTTGGCCACCACCATCACGCCGGTGGTGCCCGCGTCGAGCCGGTGCACCACGCCCTGGCGCTCGGCGGCGCCCGACGTCGAGATGCGCAGGCCCGCGGCGGCCAGGCCGCCGACGACCGTCGGCCCGGTCCAGCCGGGGCTCGGGTGCACGGCGACGCCCACGGGCTTGGAGATCACGATGATGTCGTCGTCGTCGTGGAGGATCTTCATGCCCTCCACTGGCTCGGCGATGACCTGGATCGGGGACTCCGGCTCCGGCAGCGTCACTTCGAGCAGGCCGCCGGCGGTCAGGCGGTCGGACTTGCCGGCGGGCCGGCCGTCCACCAGCACGTCCCCGGCTTCGGCGAGCTCCGCCACGACCGTGCGGGACAGGCCCAGCAGCTTGGCGAGGCCGGCGTCGACGCGCATGCCGTCGAGCCCGTCGGGGACGGGCAGCAGGCGCGCGGTCACGCGGTCTCCTTCTTGCTGTTCTTGTCGCGGGTCGAGGTGCCGTCGTAGTCCTTGCCCAGCAGCGACAGCAGCACGATGAGCACGCCGCCGCAGCAGATCGCGGAGTCGGCGATGTTGAAGATCGCGAAGCCCTCGCCGTTGGGGGCGAAGGCCGAGATGAAGTCGATGACGTGGCCGCGCAGCGGGCCGGGGGCCCGGAAGATGCGGTCGGTGAGGTTGCCGAGCGCGCCCGCGAGCACCAGGCCGAGGCCGATGGCCCAGCCGACGCTGCGCAGCCGCCGCGAGAGCCAGATGATGGCGACGGCCACGGCCGCCGCGACCAGCGCGAGCACCCACGTCATGCCCGTGGCCATCGAGAACGCGGCACCGGGGTTGCGGATCACTTGCAGGTAGATGAGGCCGCCGAGGATGCGCACCGGCTCCTTGCCCTCGAGGTTGGCCGCCACGAGGTTCTTCGACACCAGGTCGATCACCCAGATCAGAGCCGCGACCGCGAACACCAACCCGACCCGGCGCTTGGGCAGCACCACGGGCGCTTCGGGCTCCTCCGAGACCGCTGAGGCCGCGTCACCGCTCACCGCCGGTTCGACGGCGGGCGCGCCTTCGGGCCGGCCGGGTTCGGGCGAACCGGGCTCGGACAGATCGTGTTCGGACGAGGAGGACTCGGTGCTCACGCCCCCATTGTCCACGCCCCGGCCTCACCCGTTCGCGGCGGCAGGCCGCGAACGGCCCTTCACGGGTCCGGCGACCACCAGAAACGCCACCGCGAGCAGCACCACTGCCGACGAAACCACCCCCGCGACGCCCGGTAGCAGCATCGCCACCGCCACGAAGCCCACGGTGACCGCGAGGACCAGGAGACTGCGCTCGTACCCCCCCCAGCACCACCAGCCCCACGGCTGCGAGCGCCGGGCCGCGGGCATCGGCGTCGAGGTCGAATTGGGCGTAGGCGGCGAGGTCCAGCACGGGCACCGCCAGCACACCGCCGGCGAGGGCCAGGGCGAACCGGCCGGTTTTCGGCCTGGTCCCGGCTCGCGCGTAGCCGACGAGCACGATCGCCACGACCAGCGCGAGTGCGATCGGCCAGCCCAGCGCTGACGTCGAGGTCGGCGCGGGCAGCGGGTCCTGGCTCAGGAACTGCTCACCGCCGATGGCCGTGTCGAAGTAGTCCACGTGCACGCGGTCCATCGGCACCGCGGACAGGTTCACGAACTCGCCCGCGGCAGAACCGGCGCCGGCCGCGAGCCGCACCGCGGCCAGGATCAGCTCGGCGAAGCCCAGCAGCGCGAGCGGAACCCAGAAACCCCAAGATCTCCCCACGCGCCGAGGGTAGCGAGCGGGCTCAGGCGCAAAACGGCGGCAGCTCCCGCGGGTCCCCCACCGGGGCCCAGCGGCCGTCGACCTTCGTGTACTCCCAGCGGGCGCCGCGGGCGACGATCTGGCGCAGCGCGAGCACGAGGCGGTCCACGTGCTCCTCGGTGCTGCCCAGGCCGAGGCTCACGCGCACGGCCTGCTGCCCGTCGCGGCCGCATTCGCCGATGAGGCGCTTGGTGGCGACGTGGGCGCAGAACGCGCCGTCGCGCACGCCGATGCCGTACTCGGCCGAGAGGACCGCGGCGAGCCAGCCGGGTTCGAAGCCGTCGACGATGAAGCTCACCGTGCCCACGCGGTCCACCGGCGCGTCGAACAGGCGCAGCTCGGCGCAGCCGGGCACGCCGGCCAGGCCCTTGCGCAGCCGCTCCAGCAGCGTGGCCTCGTGCTCGCCCACGGCGGCCCAGTGCGCGGACAGCTGCTCGCACGCGACGCCGAGCGCGTAGACACCGACAGTGTTCGGCGAGCCGGCCTCGTGCCGCTCGGCACCGGTGTTCCACACCACGGCGTCCTCGGTCACGAGCTTGGTCGCTCCCCCGCCGGCGAGGTATGGCTCGGCGGCGCGCAGCCAGTCGGACCGGCCGATGAGAGCGCCGGCGCCGAAGGGCGCGTAGAGCTTGTGCCCCGAAAGCGCGACGTAGTCGACGTCCAGCTCCCGCAGGGAAATCCGGCGGTGCGGCGCGAGCTGCGCGGCGTCCAGCGCCACGCGGGCGCCGTGCTTCCGTGCCACGGCGGCGATCTCGGCCACCGGCAGCAGCTCACCGGTCACGTTGGACGCTCCGGTCACCACCACGAGCCGCGGCCCCTCCGGGCAGGCGTCGAGCGCTTCGTCCACAACGGACACCGCGGCCAACCGCGTGCGCGGCAGCTGCACGCGGCGCACATTCGGGCCCCGCCAAGGCAGCAGGGCCGCGTGGTGCTCGGTGTCGAACACGACCACGGACGTGCGCCGCGGCAGCGAACGCGCCAGCAGGTTGAAGGAATCCGTGGTGTTGCGGGTGAACACGACGGTGTCGGTGGCGCGCGCGTCGACGAACCGGCGCAGGATGTCGCGCGTGCGCTCGTAAAGGCGCGTGGACACCTGCGAAGCGAAGCCCGCGCCGCGGTGCACGCTCGCGTACCAGGGCAGGAACTCGTCGACGGCGGAGCGGACCGCGTCGAGACACGGCGCACTCGCGGCGTGGTCGAGGTTGGCGTAACCGATCTCGCCGCCGGTCACCAGGGGCACCCGCAGTGCCGCCCCCGCGACGCCGGGGATCCCCTGTGCGGCAACGGTTTCGGTGTTTTCAGCGGTACGGTCCAGAGCGAGAGTCATGGCGGTGCCTCCTCGGCAGTCCGGGGGACCCCCGGCGAGGGGCCCGCGCTTGCCCGTCGCACAACACGACCGGCCCGGTCTTCACCCGGGGCACCCCACCGCGGTAGGAGGGTTGCCGGCCAGCAAGCCGGGGCTGAACGCTGGCACTCATGACCTGTTGATGAAGGTAACCGATTCCGGGCGTGCGGAGAAAGCCCCGTCCCGTGATCTGAGATGGCGCTCACACGCCGGCGAACCCGCGAACCTCACCGAAAACGCGTCAACGGCCCAGCTCACCGCGCCAGCGCGCGAGCCGCCCGGCCCGGTCGACGGCGCGGATCCGGCGCTCGGTCGCGTCGCGGACCCCGGCCGTGGTGACCACCAGCAGCTGGTCGTCCTCCTGCAGGCGGCTGGTCTTCTGCGGCGTGAACCCGGAGCCGCGGCGGACCACGAGGCTCACGGTGGCGCCGGCGGGCAGGCCGAGCTCGGAGATGTACACGCCGTGCAGCTTCGAGCCCTTCTGGATGCGCACCTGCAGCAGCTCGGCGCCGAGCTCGTCCAGCGGCGCGGCGTCGACCTCGATCTCGTGCGCCTCGGAGGGTTTTGCGAGGCCCAGCAGCCGCGCGACCGGGCCGAGTGTGGCCCCCTGCAGCAGCGTCAGCACGACGACCAGCACGAACACGGCGTCGACGAGTCGCTCCGCGCCCGGCACACCCTGGGACAGCGGGATCAGCGCCAGCACGATCGGCACGGCCCCGCGCAACCCGGCCCACGACAGGAACGTCTGCTCCCGCCACGGCAGCCGGAACGGCAGCAACGACAAGACCACCGACAACGGGCGCGCGAGCAGCAGCACCACCGCGCCCGCGACGAGACCCGGGATGAGCGCCTCGAGGATCCGGCTGGGCGAGGCGTAGAGACCGAGCAGCACGAACAGCCCGATCTGCGCGAGCCAGCCGAGCCCCTCGGCGAACGAGAGCGTGTCGGAGCGGTGCGGCAGCCGCGAGTTGCCCAGCACGAGACCGGCGACGTAGGTGGCCATCAGGCCCGACGCGTGCGCCAGCTGCCCACTGGAGTACGCGAGGATGCACACGGCCACCGTCGCGAGCGGGTAGAGGCCCGTGGCCGGCAACGCGGCCCGGCGCAGCGCCATCGCACCCAGCCACCCGAACAGCAAACCCAGCACGAGCCCGGCGGCGAGTTCGTAAACGACCAACAGCGGCAGGGTCCAGTCCAACGCGGCCGCCGAGGAGAGCGCCACGACCGCGATGTACGCGGGTGCGTCGTTGAGCCCGGATTCCAGCTCCAGCGTACCCACGAGCTTCGGCCCCACGGAGAACGTGCGCAGCACCGAAAACACCGCCGCCGCGTCGGTCGACGCGAGTACCGCGCCCCACAGCAGCCCGAACCGCCAGTCGAGGCCGAGCAGCCAGTGCAGGGCCGTGCCGGTGACCACGATGCTCACGATCACGGCCACTGTGGACAGCAGGATTCCCGGGCCCAGCGAGGATTTCACCGCGCTCCAGCGCGTGGTGAGGCCACCTTCGGTGAGGATCATGACGAGCGCGGCCAGCCCCAGCGACTGCGTCAGGCTCGAGTTGTCGAAGTGGATCCCGATGCCCGATTCGCCCAGCGCCACACCGATGCCGAGGTACAGCAGCAGCGACGGGAGACCGAGGCGGATCGACACGCGCACGGCGAGCACCGACGCGAGCAGGACGACACCGCCGACGCCGAGCACGACGGGAAGCTGGTCCATGTCCGCCCCCTCCCGGTCGCCGTGGGCTTCCAGAATAGAGAGACGGAGCCGTTCACTCGTTCGTGCACCACTGGACAACTCGGGCAAACTGCTGTGTTAGGACACTCAGCCCCCACTGAGTGTCGCCAGATCGACACCGAGCGCCGCGAACGGCTTCTCCCCGGCCGGCCTCAACCGCACCGCGCGTTGCCGGTCGCGGGTCACCCACCCCGCGTCGACGGCCCGCGCCAGGATCGCCGCGGGCACGGCACCGGCGAGGTGGTCGCGCCGCTCCGTCCAATCCAGACAGTCACGCAGCAGCGGGCGCCGGCCGCGCTCCGGCACGGCGACACCGAGCCCGCCGAGCACCTCGCGCCCGGCCGCGGTCAGCGTCAGCCCGTCGCCGGTGTCGACGATCCCCTTCGCGATCAAGCCCTCGCGCAGCGCCACACCGACGGTGCCCGCGAGGTGGTCGTAGCAGCTGCGCGCGAAACTCAGCCGCTGCGTACGCAGGGACGCCTTCAGCCCCACCGGTTCGCGGTGCTCGGCGTGCTGCGCCAAGTGCTCGATCAGCTCGGCCACCCGCGGGTCGGCGATGCGGACGTACGCGTGCCGGCCCTGCTTCACCCGCGCGACGAACCCGGCGTCGTGCAGCCGCGTCACGTGCTCGCTCGCGGTCGACACCGCGATCCGCGCCGCCGCGGCCAGCTCGCCGATCGTCCAGGCGCGCCCGTCCAGCAGGGCGAGGCACATCGTCGCCCGGCTCGGGTCGGCGAGCACCGCGGCCACCTCGGCCAGCGCGACGGTCTCCATGCCCCCACCGTAGGAGCCCGACGCTTCGGCCGCCGCCGAAGCGCTACTTCACGCCGGTCAGGAACTTCGCGCCGAGTGTGACGGCGGGGCCGGAGTCGTTTCCGCCCTCCAGGAACACACAGAACGCGACGTCTCCGCGATAGCCCACGAACCAGCCGTGCGCTTCGGCGCCGTCACCGAACTGCGCGGTGCCGGTCTTGCCGTAGACCGTGCCCGAGCGCGCCAGTCCGGTCGCGGTGCCGCCCGTGACGACCTCGCGCATCATCGCGCGCACCGAGGCCAGCACGCTCGCCGACGGCGCGTGGTAGCCGTCGTTGACGGTCGTGGCCGACGAGGCGTCCAGCCACAGCTTCGGCGTCACCGCCTTGCCCGCGGCCACCGTCGCGGCCATCACCGCCTCGCCGAACGGGCTCACCTGCACGGTGCCCTGGCCGATGCCGTCCTCCACCTGCTCATCGGCGCTGCCGGCGGCGCCGACCTTGCCCATCTCGGTGGTGAGGCCGGGGATGTCGAAGTCGGCGTTGAGGCCGTACTGGCTCGCGGCTTTGGCCAACGCGTCCGGCGGCAGCTGCGAGGCGAGCTGGCCGAACGAGGTGTTGCACGAATGCGCGAACGCGCGGTGCACGGTGGTGGTGCCGAGGTCGAAGCCCTCGTTGGAGATCGTGCGGGTGCCGATCCGCGCGGTGAGCGGGCACGCCACCTGCGAGTCTTTGGTGACGATGCCGGCCTCCAGGGCCGCCGTCGCGGTCGCGATCTTGAACGTCGAACCCGGCGCGTACAGGCCGTTCAGCGCCGAGGGACTCGTGCCCGCAGCGGCGTTCTGCGCCACCGCCAGCACCCCGCCGTTGGAGGGCTGGATCGCCACGATCACGGCCTTGCCGCGGTAGGAGTCGACGGCCGACTGGGCCGCGTTCTGCACGGAGACGCTCACCGTGGACTTCACCGCCTGCTGCCCGCTCTCGGTCTTGCCGTAGAGCGTTTCCAGCGCCTTGCCCGCGGTGTCGACCCGCTGGACCGCGAAGGTGTCGGACGGCGCCGACGTGCCCTGCCCGGTCAGCGCCTGCGTCAGCAACGGAAACTTCGCGGCAGGATCGAGGTGCGTGCCACCCGGCCCGCTGATGACCACCGGCTTGCCGTCGCGATCCACCACGGCGGCCTCGTCGGCCGCCGCGGTCGCGATCACGAGCCGCTGGCCGGCCTGCAGCTTCGGGTGCAGCGAGGCGGGCGTCCAGTGCACCCGCCAGCTGTCGCCGGACTTCACCACATCGAAGCTGCCGCTGTAGGACCAGACGTGGCCGGGGCCGAGGTTCCAGGTGAGCGTGTAGCTCGCGGCCGTCTTCGTCGCGGCCGCGGCGGCGGGCTCGACCTTGTCGACCTTGGCCTGCACGTCCTGCGGCTTGAGCGTGTACCAGGCGTCGCGCAGCGCGGCGGCCGCGTCGTGCGGGTTGTCGGTGAGCAGGCTGGCCTCGTCGGTCTGGTTGCCCGCGAAGTCCTTCAGGTACAGCTGCGCCGCCGACGTCGGATCCGGGGCGACCGGTCCCGCCGCGACCGAGCTCTCGGTCGGCTCGGCGGCCGCCTCGGGTGCCGGCGAACCACCGGTCAGCAATACCACCGCCGCGACGACGATCGCGACCATGGCGACCGCGCCCCCGATGAGGACGGCTCTCTTTCCGGCAGGACTCACTTGCGACTCTCCCCCAGGCCCGTGCGACGTGCGCGCACCCGGCCCAGCTTGCCCATCGCTGACGGACAAGAGGCGTTACAGGTGAGAAAGCGGCCGTCCCGACGCTGATTCGTGATCAACGCCGGGACGGCCGGTTCACTACGCCTTCTCCACTGCGACGCGGACCTTCACGCCGTCGCCGACGGTGCCCTCGAAGCCCTCCGGCGCGTCGCCGTAGGTCACCGACGTGGCCAGCGTTTCCGAGGCCACGAACTCCTCGAACTTCTTCACCGCGGCCACGACCTCGTCCGGCGCGTCGATCGTGAGCGCGATGCGGTCGGACACGTCGAGGCCGGCCTCGCGGCGGGCCTGCTGCACCACGCGCACCAGGTCACGGGCGATGCCCTCGTCGGCCAGGTCGGCCGTGACCTCGGTGTCGAGCTGCACCAGCCCGCTGCCGCCCGGCAGCTCGGCCGCCGCGCCGCCATCCTTGGCCACCAGGCGCCGCTCGTACTCGCCTTCGAGCAGCTCGACGCCTGCCGCCACCACGGCGCCGCCCGGGTTCGTCGTCCAGTCGCCGGCCTTCACGGCCTTGATGACCTTCTGCACGTCCTTGCCCAGCCGCGGCCCGGCCGCCCGCGCGTTCACGGCGACCTCGAACGAGCCGTGCGCCGCGACGTCGGTGGTCAGCTCGACCGACTTCACGTTCACCTCGTCGCGCAGGATGTCGGTGAACTCGCGCAGCGCCTCCACGTCCTCGGCCGCGACCAGCAGCTTCGCCAGCGGCAGCCGCACGCGCAGCTTGTTGGCCTTGCGCAGCGAGAGCGCCGTCGACGCCACCTGCCGCACGCGGTCCATGGCCGTGACCAGCGCCGCGTCGGCCGGCAGGTCGAGCGAGCTCGGCCAGTCGGTCAGGTGCACCGAACGGCCGCCGGTGAGGCCGCGCCACACCGTCTCGGTCGTGAGCGGCAGCAGCGGCGCGACGACACGGGAGGTCACCTCGAGCACCGTGTGCAGCGTGTCGATCGCGTCCTGGTCACCCGCCCAGAACCGGTCGCGCGAACGGCGCACGTACCAGTTCGTGAGCACCTCCAGGAAGTCGCGCACGGTCTGGCACGCGCCGGCGATGTCGTAGTTGTCCAGCGCGTACTCGACGTCCGTCACCAGCTCGTGGGTCTTCGCGAGCACGTAGCGGTCGAGCAGGTGCGCCGAATCCGTACGCCACCGGCCTTCCACGCCCTCGGCATTGGCGTAGAGGGCGAGGAAGTAGTACGAGTTCCACAGCGGCAGCACGGCCTGGCGCACCGCGTCGCGGATGCCCCGGTCGGTGACGACGAGGTTGCCGCCGCGCAGGATCGGGCTCGCCATGAGGTACCACCGCATGGCGTCGGACCCGTCGCGGTCGAACACCTCGGTCACGTCCGGGTAGTTCCGCAGCGACTTCGACATCTTCTGCCCGTCGGAGCCGAGCACGATGCCGTGGCTGATGCAGGTGCGGAACGCGGGCCGGTCGAACAACGCCGTCGCGAGCACGTGCAGCAGGTAGAACCAGCCGCGCGTCTGCCCGATGTACTCCACGATGAAGTCGCTCGGGTAGTGGTGCTCGAACCACTCGGCGTTCTCGAACGGGTAGTGCACCTGGGCATACGGCATCGAGCCCGAGTCGAACCACACGTCGAGCACCTCGGGCACGCGGCGCATGGTCGAGTTCCCGGTCGGGTCGTCCGGGTTCGGCCGGGTCAGCTCGTCGATGTACGGGCGGTGCAGGTTGTCCAGCCGCACCCCGAAATCGCGCTCGAGGTCGTCAAGGGAGCCGTAGACGTCGGTGCGCGGGTAGGTCGGGTCGTCCGACTGCCACACCGGGATCGGCGAACCCCAGTAGCGGTTGCGGGAGATCGACCAGTCGCGGGCGTTCTCCAGCCACTTGCCGAACTGGCCGTCCTTGACGTTGTCCGGGTACCACGTGATCTGCTGGTTGAGCTCGACCATGCGGTCCTTGAACTGCGTCACCGCGACGAACCACGACGACACCGCGCGGTAGATCAGCGGGTTGCGGCAGCGCCAGCAGTGCGGATACGGGTGCTCGTAAGTCTCGTGGCGCAACAGGATCGGGCTCTGCTGCGCGGCGGAACCCGTGCCGTTCTTGAGGTCGCGGATGATGTTCGGATTGGCCTCGAACACCTGCTGGCCCTCGTAGTCGGGCACGGTCGCGTCGAAGCGGCCGCGCGCGTCGACCGGGGTTGCCGGCGTGATGCCCGCGGCGTCGGTGACGACCTTGTCCTCTTCACCGTAGGCGGGCGCGATGTGCACGACGCCGGTGCCGTCTTCGGTCGTGACGTAGCCCGCCGACAGGACCCGGTGCGCGTTCTCCCGGCCGAGGAAGTACGGGAACGGTGGGGCGTAACGGTTTCCGAGCAGCTCCGCACCGGTGTAGTGCGCCACGACCGCGAGCTCTTCGCCGAGCTCGCGCGCGTACGCGCCGACGCGGGCTTCGGCGAGGAGGAACCGCTTGCCGGGGAAGTTCTCGCTCTCCACCACGACGTAGCGAACCTCGGGGTGCACGGCGGTGGCGAGGTTCGAGGGCAGCGTCCACGGCGTGGTCGTCCAGATGAGCAGGTACGTGCCGTCGAGCTCGTTCCCGTTGCCCTCCAAGCGGAACCCGACCGTGACGGCCGGGTCCTGGCGGGTGCGGTAGACGTCGTCGTCCATGCGCAGCTCGTGGTTGGACAGCGGCGTCTCGTCGCGCCAGCAGTAGGGCAGCACGCGGTAGCCCTCGTACACCAGCCCCTTGTCCCACAGCTGCTTGAACGCCCAGATGACCGACTCCATGTAGGGCAGGTCGAGCGTCTTGTAGTCGTTGTCGAAGTCGACCCAGCGCGCCTGGCGGGTGACGTACTCCTCCCACTCCTTGGTGTAGCGCAGCACGGACTCGCGGGAGGCGTCGTTGAACTTGGCGACCCCCATCGCCTCGATCTCTTCCTTCTCCGTGATGCCGAGCTGGCGCATCGCCTCGAGCTCGGCGGGCAGGCCGTGGGTGTCCCAGCCGAACCGGCGGTCGACGTGCTTGCCCTTCATCGTCTGGTAGCGCGGGACGATGTCCTTCACGTACCCGGTGAGCAGGTGCCCGTAGTGCGGCAGGCCGTTGGCGAAGGGCGGGCCGTCGTAGAACACGTACTCGTTGTCGCCGTTCGCCCCGGCCGGGCGCGCGTCGATCGAGGCCTGGAACGTCCGGTCGGTCTCCCAGTACTCGAGCACGCGCTGCTCCAGTGCGGGGAACGACGGCTGGGCCGGGACCGACGTCTCGCCGTCCACCTGGGCCTTCGGGTACATCGGGGTGCGCTCCTTGCGTTCGTCGCTCGCGTACGGACGACCGGTGCCTACCGGTCACCCACACGGGGACGAGACGCTCGCGCGTCACGCGGTACCACCCCGCTTGCCCGGCGTTCGTACTGCCGGGCCACTCGTTCATCGGCTGTGACGGGCCGCCCCGTCCGGGTCTACTGGGGACGCACGCGCCCCGTTCTTCCGGAGGCTCCCCGGTGATGGCCGGATCGACGCCTTACTGGTACCAGGTTAGCCCGGGCGCGCAACCGCGTTTGCGGTGGCCCGGGGTCCGGTCGTGACGGCGGCGAGGGCCGCGGCGGCGAGCCACAGCGCGGCGGCGATGACGCCGAGGGTGTGGAGGCCGTGGACGAAGGCCGGGTGGTTCGCCGGATCTCCCGCGACGGCGCCGAAAACGGCGACGCCCAGGGCTCCGGCGGCTTGGCGGGCGGCGTTGTTGACGCCGCCGGCGATGCCCGCGCGTTCGGGAGGCGCGTCGGTGACGGCGGCCGTCACGACGGCGGCGGTGAGCAGGCCCATGCCGGCGCCGAGGCCGAGGAGGGCGGGCAGGAGGGTGGGGTAGGTCGTCGCCGTGTCCACGCGCAGGAGTGCGCTGAGGCCGGCTGCGCCGAGGAGGAGTCCGGCGATGATCGGCGGGCGGGGGCCGAGTTTCGCGGTGAGGCGGCCGCTGAACGGGCCGAGCAGGACCAGTGGCAGGAAGAGCGGGAGCAGGGCGAGTCCTGCGTCGAGCGGTTTCAGGTGCAGCACGCTCTGCAGGTAAAGGGTGAAGACGAGGACCGCGCCGAGGCCGACGAAGTTCATGGCGGCGGAGATGGTCGTGGCGCCCGCCGTGCGGCGGGATTTGAGCAGGCCCAGGGGCAGCATCGGGTCGGCGGAGCGATGCTCGACCACGACGAATGTCGCTGCTGCCGTCACAGCGATGACGGCGGCGACGGGCTGGCGTCCGATGACGGCGTAGACGCCGGCGCCGAGGGCGAGGGCGGCCGTGGTGGCGCCGGGCAGGTCGATGCGGCCGGGTGTGCGGGCGCCGGGTTGGACCAGCTTCCGGACGGCGAGCGCCGCCGCCAAGACGATCGGCACGTTGAGCAGGAAGACGGGCCGCCAGCCGGCAAGGGAGACGAGCACCCCGCCGAGCAGCGGGCCGGCGGGCAAGGCGAGCGCTGACACGCCGGCCCAGATGCCGAGGGCGCGGGCTCGGGTGCTGGGATCCGGGCACTGCTGGTTGATCACGGCGAGCGTGCCCGGCAGCAGCAGCGCGGCACCGATCCCCTGGACGGCCCGGGCGGCGATCAGCCAGGACGCGGACTGGGCGAACCCGCACGCGGCGGACGCGACGCCGAACACCGCCAGCCCCGTGAGCACCACGCCGCGGTGGCCGAGGACGTCGCCCAGCGCGCCACCCGCGAGCAGCAACGCCGCGAGGACGACGGAGTAGCCGTCCACGACCCATTGCAGCGCGGTCAGTCCTGCGTGGAGCTGCTCGCCGAGGGTGGGGAGGGCGACGTTGACGACGGTGACGTCGAGCTGCACCAGGAACATCCCGGTGCACAGGGTGATCAGGAGCGCCGGTCTCATGGTGTCCAGTGGACCCCGTGGACGCTTCCGTCGCGGTGGAAGTGTCGCGGGTGCACCCTGGACGTCGTGGACGGAGACGCAGACATCGCCGCGACCGCGGCCCTCTTCGCCGACCCGGCGAGGGTCCGCGTGCTGCTTGCCCTCGGCGACGGCCGCGCGCTGGCCGCGTCGGTGCTGGCCGCCGAGGCGGGCCTGTCGGCCCAGGGCGCGAGCTCCCACCTGGCCAAGCTGCTGGACGCGGGGCTCGTCACGGCCGAACGCTCCGGCCGGCACCGCTTCTACCGTCTCGCCGGCCCGGCCCCGGAGCTGTTGGAGACGCTGGCGCGGTTCTCCCCGCCGCGACCGGTCCGTTCGCTGCGCGAAGGCACGCGGGCGGCCGCGTTGCGCACGGCGCGGACTTGCTACGACCACGTCGCCGGTCAGCTTGGCGTCGCCATCACGGCGGCCCTGGTTTCGCACGGCGCACTGATCACTGTGGACGGTGACCCGAGCACTGCGCGTCGGCCGGGTGACCGGATTTCCGCGCAGCTACGGGATCATCCGTATGCGTTGGGGCCTGCGGCTCCGACGGTGTTCACTTCTTTGGGCGTCGATCTTGCGGCGGCATCCGCGGCGCGGCGGCCGTTGTTGCGCTTCTGTCTGGATTGGAGCGAACAGCGGCACCACTTGGCGGGTGCGCTCGGTGCGGCCGTTGCGGAGCGGTTGTTGGACGCCGGCTGGCTGCGCCGCCGCACTCAGGCCCACCGCGCGGTCCGGCTGACGCCCGCGGGAAGCGCCGCGCTGGGCGAGATTCTGGGGATTTAGCGGCGCGGCCGGTCAGCGGTGCGCGGCGGCGAGGACGGCGTCGGGACCGCAGCGCGCGCACGGGGTGAAGCCGAGCTGGCGCGCTTCGCCGACGCCGATGGGGATGGTGTCGCGGCCGGAGAGCCAGGGGCAGTCGACGAGGTGGTAGCGGGGGTACTCGTCGACCACCACGACCAAGTCCTCGAGCTCCTTGACGACCGCCAGGTCCTCGGCGCTCGTGTTTTCCTCGGCGGGCGGGGTTTCGCGGACGGGCGCCTTTTCGGTGGCGGACGCGGTCGCTGTCTCGGCCGTCCCGGCGGTAGCGGTAGCGGCCGTCGCAGCCGTCACGGCGGTCGCGGTTTCGGTGGTCGCGGCGGTCGCCGACTCGGCGGTCGCGGTCTCCTTGGCTGCGGAGGTGTCCGCAGTGGCATCGCTGTCTGCAGCGGCTCCGGCCGGCTGAGGCGCGGGCGCGGTTTCGGACTCCGCCTCCGGTGCCGGCTCGATCTCGGGCTCGGGCACGTCGGCCGGGTTGCCGAGCTCGCCCCTCGAAGGCAGCAGCGCGGTCTGCTCGGCGTCGAAGTTCTCGACCTTGGCGGCCTTCTCACCCACTCCGGCGTCCTCGACGGCCGCCTTGGCCTCGCCCGGCTCGGGGCGGTTGCGCCGCCGCAGCCAGTCCACGAGCAGGATCAGCCCGGCGAGCACCGACAGGCCGATCGAGACCCACGCCCACAGCGAGCTTGCCGTGATGAGCGCCGTGACGAGCAGCGCGAGCGCCGCCAGCACCAGAACGAGGACGATGTAGAGCACGCTGAATTACAGCACGCGAAACCCGGATCCCGGGACACGACCCGCCCACGCCGGGTACTGCACCGGCTGCATTCCGTGGCCACTCCACCGCCGCACCCGCCCCCAAGATCCACACCACCCTCAGCGACGACCACCCACCACTCACCCGCCGTCCCCCAGTCGCCAAGCGGTTGATCATTTGCGCCGAACCGCACAAACCGGCGATCCACCACAACACCGGACCGACCGGGCGCGCCGCTCCCGCCGGTGTTCGGCGCCACCGCGGACCGCGGGCGCCACCAGCTTCGCCGCACCAACCGGCAGCACCCCGAACTCGCCCGGCGGTCGAGTACTCGCGCCGAGCCACAGCGCCCGGGCCGGGCACAACCCGAATCAGCCAGGACACCGCCCCGGCCGGCCACCGGGCGCGCGAGGCAAGCCGACCTGTGCCGGTCCGGCGCCGCCACCGACCACGGGTGCCACGACCACCCGCCAAGGAAGACCACTTTCACCCAGCCGCAAGACTCGCCCGGCGGTCGATCACCGGCGGCGGTGGCACCGCACCCGTCAAGCCCCGCTTGGGCGAGTCCTGCACGACCGCGACGGCACCTGGGGCGGGCACGCCGCGCGAACCGGCTAACCCGATCACTCCACCCGCGCAGCTCCACCGGGTCGGGCGCGTGAGGCTGCCAGCCGCGACCTGCTTCGGCGACCCCTGCACGGGCCCGCGACGGCACCTGGGTCGGGCGCAACGCCCGAACCGGCCAACCCGAACACTCCACCCGGCCGCACCCGACGAGCCGAAGCTCTCACGAGTCGGGTGCGTCGAGGGCACCTGCCGGCCGTGGGTCCCCGCGCTCGCCGAACCGGCCGGCTCCCAGCAACCGGCGCTCGCGAGTCGAGCGAGGCTCAGGTCACGGAAAGTCGGTCCGGACCCCGGGCGCGTCGGGCGCCGCCAAAGCGGACCGAGCGCACCCCGGTCTCGCAGAGCGCGAGCGGTCCGGCGCACTCCGTGCGCACCACTCCGAACCAATACCGGAAAATCGCCAGGCCACACCGGAAAAACTCGCGATCAAGGTCGGCCCGAACGGGCAGTTTCCCGACCCAAAAGCCCACCCCGAAATTCACGCTCGCGACATTCCGTGCGCATTCCATCACCGAATGCGCAGGGGCATTCCGGGGCCGTCGAAAACGCCGATCACGAATTGCCACTGACTGACTACCGAAAATGCGGAAACCGCAGGACGCCCGCCCTGTCGACGCGCATGACGAAGCCCCGCCGGATCCCGGGCAACCAGGATCAGGCGGGGCGTCAGCCAAGTCAGAGACTCAGACGAGCGAAGAACCTCAGCCGGCTTCGGCGCGGGGGCCGAAGGAGTAGCCCTGGCCGCTGTTGGAGCCGGAGGACTGGCCCGAGTTCGACGACGCCGAGGCCGGGGCCGCGGAGCCGCGATCGTCGAGTTCGCGCAGCTGGGACTCGAGGAAGCCGCGCAGGCGAGTGCGGTACTCGCGCTCGATGGTGCGCAGCTCTTCGATCTTCTTGCCCAGCGAACCCTTCTCGGCGTTCAGGTTGTTCATCGTCTCGGTGTACTTGCGCTGCGACTCGCGTTCCATGGTGGTCGCCTTGTCGCGCGCCTGGCGCTCGAGCGTCTCGGCGCGCGTACGCGCGTCGTTCAGCATGGTCTCGGCGCGGGTGCGCGCCTCGTTGACCATCGAGTCGGACTTCGCCCTGGCGTCGGAAAGCAGCTGCTCGGACTTGGTCCGCGCCTCCGCCAGCATGCCGTCGGACTCGGTCTTCGCCTCGGCGGTCAGCCGGTCGGCCATCTCCTGGGCGAGGCCGAGGACCTTGGCGGCCTGCACGTTCGGCTCACCACTGTCGCCGACCATCGAGTGCGCCTGCGTCTGCTCCATCGCCGAAGCCGGCGGCGGCACGGGCGCCAGGCGGCGGGACGGCTCGTCCCGCACCGGCGGAGGACCGCTCGCCTTCGCGTTCTCGAGCTCGCCCCGGGTCGATTCCAGCTCGTTGTCGAGCTGTTCGACCTGCTGACGCAGCTCGTTGTTGTCCTCGATCAACCGGGCAAGCTCGGTCTCCACCAAGTCGAGGAACGCGTCCACCTCGTCCTCGTTGTAGCCCCTCTTGCCGATGGGCGGCTTGCTGAACGCGACGTTATGCACGTCAGCGGGGGTCAACGACATCAGATCACCTCACGCACTCCATGGCCTGCAGGGTCCACCCAAGTTTCCCCGATCACCTGGGAGTTGCCAGTTGCATCGCGAAGAACACAACCAACAGCAGAACCATAATCGATAAGTCCAGTCCCATCCCGCCGATCCGAACCATCGGGATCATTCGTCTGAACAGACGAACCGGCGGGTCGGTCACTGTGTAGATGGTCTCGAGCGTGACCGCAACCCCTCCGGCGGGACGCCACTCTCGTGCGAAGGTCCGCACGAGCTCGATCACGATACGCGCCGTCAACAGAAGCCAGAAGGCGAACAGCACGTACCAGACCACCAGCCACACAGCATTCACTCGACCACTCTAGCGGGGGACGCCGGGGGAAGTCGCAGCAAGCGGCCCCGGCGTGGCGCCGAGTCGACAAAATCACGTCTGGCTGCGCCCAGCGGTCCGCCGGACTTCAGCCGCACTTCAGCTGCGCAGGAAAAGTCCGCCCTCGGCGATCCGCCGGCGGTCCTCCGCGGTCACGTCGACATCCGGCGGTGAGAGAAGGAACACCTTGTTGGTGACCTTGTCCATCGACCCCCGGAGCGCGAACGCGAGCCCCGCGGCGAAGTCGACGAGCCGCTTGGCGTCCGCGTTCTCCATCTCCGTGAGGTTGATGATCACGGGGATGCCCTCGCGGTAGTGCTCGCCGATCGCTCGCGCCTCGACATAGCTCGTCGGGTGCAGCGTGGTGATGCGGCTCAACGGATCGCGGACGGGTGCGCGCACGGGCTCGGTGACCGGCCGCAGCCGGGCGACGGGCTCGGGCTGGCGGTCCACGGCGAGAGCGCCGTGCGTAGTCGGTTCCGCAGCGGTGACCGACCGTGATCGGGCCCGCGGAGCGGGCTCGTCGTACGTGTCATCGGTCTCACGGTACCGTGAGCGCGATCGCGCCGGCGGCTCGTCGTAGGAGTCGTACTCGTCGTCGTAGTCACGCCGGTAGTCCTCGTCCTCGACGTCGTAGCCGTCCTCGTCCGCGGGCACCATCCCGAAGTAGGCCTTCAGCTTCTGCAGCGCGCTCATGCCTCTCCCTAGCCCTAACCGCTCCCGCACCGTGCTACCCCACCCGACCGATCACGAAACGTGACGGCCACGCGGACTCCCTACGGCGAGGCTAAACCGCGCCCACCGAGCAGTGCGGTTCCGACACGCACACACGTCGAGCCGTGCGTGATCGCCTGTTCGAGATCATGGCTCATCCCGGCGGAGACTTCTGCGGCAATCGGGTGATCTTTGCGAAGTCGCTCCGACACGTGGGCAAGCAGGGCAAAGGCCCTGCCCGGATCCTCTTCCCGGGGTGCGACGGCCATCACGCCACGCAACCTGAGCTCACCCACGTGAGTGATGTGGTCGGCGAGCGCGGCGACGTCGGACAGGGGTGTGCCGCCCCGCGCCGGGTCGCCGTCGAGGCTCACCTGGATCAGGACGTCGAGCGGATCGGCCCGCTCCCCCGCCTCCCGCGCGGTGCCCGCCGCGCGGCCCAGCGCGTCGGCCAGTCGCGCCGAGTCGACCGACTGGACTTCCGCCGCCCAGCGCACGACGGAGCGCGCCTTGTTGCGCTGCAGGCTGCCGACCATGTGCCAGCGCGGCGCGGCGTCGGGGCGCAGCTGCCCGACCTCCACGGCTTTGGGACCGGCCTCCTGGTCGCGGTTCTCGGCCAGGTAACGCAGCCCCAGATCCACGAGGAGCGCCGCGTCGGACGCCGGGAAGGTCTTGGTCACCCCGAGCAACCGCACCTCGTCACGCGCGCGTCCCGCGGCCGCGCACGCCGCGGCGATCCGGTCCACGATCGCGGCCAGCGAGGCCGCCAGCTCGTCCCGCCGGGCGGCCTCGTTCATGCCGCCTCCGGTGTTTCGCGGGACACCCGCACCCGGTCGGTGGCACGAGCAGGCCGGCACGATCCGGTACTCACGCCGCCTCCAGCCACGTGATCCCGGCGATCCGGCCGGTGGTCCCGTCGCGGCGGTAGCTGAAGAGCGTCTTGTCCTCCGCCGTGCACCGCGGATCCACGCCGATGCGCCCGACACCGAGCCCGGCCAGCTGACGCCACAGCCCGGCGCGCAGGTCGAGCCCCGCCGTGCCCTGGCGGGTCTTGCAGGCGCTTCCGGGCACGTGCTTCTCGACGTCGGCCGCCATGTCGGCGGGCACCTCGTAACACGCACCGCAGATCGCCGGGCCGAGCAGTGCCTCGATGCGGGCCGGTTCGGCGCCGAGGCCGCGCATGGCCTCCACCGCCGCCGGGACCACGCCGATGCGCGCGCCCGCGCGTCCGGCGTGCACCGCCGCGACCACGCCCGCCTCGGGGTCGGCCAGCAGCAGCGGCACGCAGTCGGCGACGAGGACCACGAGCGCGACGCCCGGCTTGTCCGTCACCAGCGCGTCGGTGGCCTCCGCCGCCCGGGTCTCTGTGCCGTCCACCACGGTGGCCGTGCGGCCGTGCACCTGCTCCATCCACGCCAGCCGCTCCTCCGCCAGGCCGAGCTCGGAAGCCAGCCGCTTGCGGTTCGCGAAGACGTTGCCCTCTTCGTCCCCGACGTGGTCGCCGAGGTTGAAGCTGTCGTACGGCGGCCGGGAAGCCCCGCCCGCCCTGGTCGTCACGACTCGTCGTACTCGCACCCGGCCATCCTTCCAAAGCACGCCAGAACACGCCGAAGGCCACCTCGACGTCGGTCGAGGTGGCCTTCGGCCGCGATCCTGGATTTCCTACCGGCGCATGAACGGCGGCACGTCGACCTCGTCGTCCGACGGGTCGTCGTGCACCGTGGCCGGACGGCTCGGCAGGCTGCCGGACGTGGGCCCGGAGCCGATCGGCGAGTAACCGCGCGAGCCGCCGCCCGGCTGGGGCAGGCCGCCCGGCGGGGTGCCGGGCTGTGGCAGCGGCGGCTGGGTGCGCGGCGGCGCCACCGGGTACCCGGAGCTGCTCGCCGGCGGCACCGGCGTGGCGCCACCCGACGGAGCGGGCGACTGTGAGCCGCCCACGTGCCCGGCCGAGGCCGACGCCGTGGTGCCGCCCGAGCGCGAGCCGAACGCCGGCGGGTCGAGCTTCTTGTGCGTGGGCGCGCCGGCGTCGAAGCCGGCCGCGATCACCGTGACGCGGACCTCGTCGCCGAGGGAGTCGTCGATGATCGTGCCGAAGATGATGTTGGCGTCGGGGTGCGCCGACTCCTGCACCAGCGACGCGGCCTCGTTGATCTCGAACAGGCCCAGGTCGGAGCCGCCCGCGATCGACAGCAGCGCGCCGTGGGCGCCGTCCATCGACGCTTCGAGCAGCGGCGAGTTGATCGCCTTCTCCGCCGCCTGGATGGCGCGGCCCTCACCGCGTGCGGACCCTATCCCCATGAGCGCGGACCCCGCGCCGGACATCACGCTCTTCACGTCGGCGAAGTCGAGGTTGATCAGACCGGGCGTGGTGATCAGATCGGTGATGCCCTGGACACCGGACAGCAGCACCTCGTCGGCCGACCGGAACGCGTCCATGAGGGACACGCCGATGTCGCCGAGCTGCAGCAGCCGGTCGTTCGGGATCACGATCAGCGTGTCGCACTCGTTGCGCAGCGACTGGATGCCGTCCTCGGCCTGCTTGCCGCGGCGCTTGCCCTCGAAGGTGAACGGGCGGGTCACCACGCCGATGGTCAGCGCGCCCAGCTTGCGGGCGATCTGCGCGACAACGGGGGCGCCACCGGTGCCGGTGCCACCGCCCTCGCCGGCGGTCACGAACACCATGTCGGCGCCCTTGATGACCTCTTCGATCTCCTCGCGGTGGTCCTCGGCGGCCTTCTGCCCCACTTCGGGGGCGGCGCCGGCACCAAGACCGCGCGTCAGCTCGCGGCCGATGTCGAGCTTGACGTCGGCGTCGGACATGAGCAGTGCTTGCGCGTCGGTGTTCACCGCAATGAACTCGACGCCCTTGAGGCCGACCTCGATCATCCGGTTCACGGCGTTCACGCCGCCGCCGCCGATGCCGACGACCTTGATCACCGCAAGGTAGTTGTGCGGGGGCGTCATCGTGGCCGCCTTCCTGATCGTGATGTGCTCGTGCTGCCCGCCGGGGCCGCAACCCTGACCCTCAACCCGAGAATGAGAGTTATGTCAACCACCGGCGTTAGAGCAGGACGGTAGGCACCAGGCAGGCTCTAATCCAGTAGCCACGCCGTGTGCCGCAAAGGTGTTTTGCCACAACGCGAACGAGTGCGCAAGGCCGGGAACCCGATCACCCCGTGATCCACTCGTCTGCTATGGCACCCGGAAAACACCAGAGCGGCGGCACCGGCGGGAAACCGGTACCGCCACTCCCGGCAGGTCAGCACGAGATCAGGCGGGCATCGACATCACGAGAACCACGTCATCCGAAGGCTTTCCGGTCGGCGAGCCGCCGGCCTGCTCCACGCTGATCGCGAACTGATTCGCGCTGGCCAGCCCGTCGGCCACCACCAGCGAACCCGCGGGTCCGCCCGGCAGCAGCCCGGCCGGGCGCGGCGCGAGGTTCGGGCCCATCAGCCACGCCTGGTAGACGTGCCCCGCGGGATACGGCGGCAGGTCCGATTCCATGAACATCATGCGGTCGAGCTGCTTCGACACGACCACCGTGCCCCCGCCCCCGCCGGGCGCGGTGCCGTGGATCGCCTGCGCGTCCGGCGCGGCCAGGATGTCCGCGACGGGCTGGTAGCGCACGCGCGCCTGGTCCAGCTGCGACTGCGCCGCGTCGAGGCGCCCCTGCGTGGTCACCGCGAGCCCGCCGAACACACCGGCGAGCGCGAGGCCCACGACCGCGGCCGCCGTGGCCAGGATCAGCGGCCAGCGGCGCCGGCCGCGCGAACGCTCCCCGGGCTCCGGCCCGGACAACGGCGGCAGCTGCGGTGTCGAGCGCATCTCGGCGAGCACGCGCTGCTTCAACGACGCGGGCGGCTCCTCGGCCATCGCCGCGCCGAGCCGGGCCGCGGTGGCCCGCAGCTCGCGGACCTCCTGTGCGCAGGCCACACACTGCTCGAGGTGCCGGCGGAACAGGGCGCGCTCGGTGTCCGACAGGGCGTTGAGCGCGTACGCACCGGTCAACGTGTGCATCTCCGGCGAGTTCACGCGGTCACCCCCAGGCAGTCGCGCAGCCGGATCAGCCCGTCGCGCACCCTCGTCTTGATCGTCCCCTGCGGAGTCGCCAGCACGTCGGCGACCTCGCGGTAGGTGTAGCCCTGGTAGTACGCCAGGAGCACCGACTCGCGCTGCAGCTCCGTGAGCGACTTGAGGCAGCGGCGCACCTGCGAGCGCTCCAGCCGGGCGGTGACCGACTCGGCCACCTCGTCGAACGGCCGGCCGCGCGCGGCCTCGAACGTCGCCTTCTGCTCGCGTTCGGTGCCGGCCCGCGCGGACCGCACGCGGTCCACGGCGCGGCGGTGTGCCAGTGTCATCGCCCAGTTGAGCGCGCTGCCCTTCTCGGGCGAGTAGCGCGTGGCGGTCTTCCAGAGCTCGACGAGCACCTCCTGCGTCACCTCCTCCGACTGCGCCGAGTCGCGCACGATCCGCCGCACGAGGCCGTAGACCGGTCCCGCGAGCTGGTCGTAGAGCAGCTCGAACGCGCGCTCGTCGCCCTTGGCGACCTGGGCCATGAGGTCTTCGGCGGTGGGCGCCGCCTGCTCGGCGCCCACCGGCACGGCCGCGACCGGGCGCGGGCGGGCGGTCTCATCCATGGAGCGCTCCTGACGAGTTCTGCGGGGTCCGGGTGGCCACCGGGGCCTTGCGCAGCCACAACGTGACGCCGTGGCGGCGGATCAGGGCCGCCACGCGCTGCGGCTGCAGGGGCCGGCCGAGCACGAGCCGCGCGAGCGAACGCGGGCCGGCCGGCCTCCGGACTCCTCGCAGCGTAGCGAGCAACGGCGCGGTGTCACTGTTTTGGGCACGGTGATGCAAGGCGACGGTGAGGTCAAGCAGCGCGTCAGGCCGCGGCAGGCGCATGCGGTACTCCCCCGCCATCTCCTGGAACGGTGACACGTAGAACTCCTTCTCGGCGCGGGACTCGCCCGCCGCGTCGGGGCGAAGCAGGTACGCGTGCCGGCCGCCGTAGGTGTTGTGGACCTCGGTGACGACGCACTCGAGCGCCCCGTCCGGTGTGTGGCACCAGTAGACGGTGATCGGGTTGAACACGTACCCCAGCACGCGCGCCGACGCGAGCATCGTCACCGGCCCGCCGCGCAGGTCCACCCTGCGGTCGGCGAGCCAGCGGTCCAGTTTGGACCGGATGCCGCCCGCGTCGCCGGGGTCGAAGTGGTCGCGGCCGTCGAAGGTCGCGAAGGGGCGCAGCCACCACGGCAGCCGCGGCGGCGAGTCGAGGTCGGTCAGCCACAGGTACAGCTTGTGCACGAACGCGTGCGGCGGGTCGGCGCGGCGCACGTGGCCGACCGTGGCGTCGTACAGCGCGGCGGTCACCAGCCCACCCCGAAGCTCCCGGCCGCGCGGACGCCCGACGAGCAGCCGTCCTCGTGGAACCCCCAGCCGTGGTAGGCGCCGGCGTAGGCGATCACCCTGTCGTTCAACGCGGCGAGCTTCCGTTGCGCCGCAACCGATTCCGGCGTGTACACAGGATGCTCGTACGTCATCTTCGCGACGACGGACGACGCGTCGGGCTCGGCCCGCGGATTGAGCGTGACGACGTAGCCGGTGGGTTCGTCGAGGCGCATCAGGCGGTTCATGTCGTAGCTCACCTGCACGGCGTCGCTGCCCGCGCCGCACACGGGCGTGCGGTAGTTCCAGCCGGACCGCGCGGCCTCGGCGTGCGGCAGCACACTCGTGTCGGTGTGCAGCCAGGCGTCGTTGCGGGAATAGCGGAACGCGCCGAGCACCTCGCGCTCGGCGGGCGTCGGGTCGGCCAGCAGCCGCAGCGCCTGGTCGGCGTGGGTGGCGACCACGACGCGGTCGACGCGGTGGCGGGTGTCGGCGTCGTCGCGGATCTCGATGCCACGCGCGGTCCGCCGCACCGAGCGCACCGGCGTGGACAGGTGCACGGCGGTGAGCTGCTTCGCGGCCAGCTCCACGTACTCGCGCGAGCCGCCCTCGACCGTCCGCCACGCCGGCGAGTTCTTCACCGTGAGCATCCCGTGGTTGCGCAGGAACTCGAACAGGTAGCGCGCCGGGTACTTCAGCGTGTCGGTGCGGTCGGCGGACCAGACGGTGGACACGAGCGGCAGCACGAAGTGGTCCACGAAGTAGCGCGAGTACCCGCCGATCGCGAGGAACGCGCCGAGGCCCACGTCGCCGGCGTCCTCGCGCTGCAGCAGCCGCGCCGCGTGCCAGTGGAAGCGCTTGACCTCCGTGAGCATGCGCAGGTAGCGATGGTCGGTGGCGTTGCGCCGCTGCGCGAACAGGCCGCGCACGCCCTTCGCGCCGGCGTACTCGAGGCCGCAGCCGTCGCAGCGGATGCTCATCGACATCTCGGTCTCGCGGGTGCGCACACCGAGCTCGCCGAACAGGCGCAGCAGCGTCGGGTACGTGCGTTCGTTGTGGACGATGAAGCCGGAGTCCACGCCGATCGTGCCGCCGTGGGCGCTGGGCACGTCGTGGGTGTGGGCGTGCCCGCCGAGCCGCGGGTCGGCTTCGAACAGCAGCACCTCGTAGCGGCGCTGCAGCAAGTAGGCGGCGGTGAGGCCGGCGACCCCGCTGCCGATGACAGCGATGCGGTGTCCTGTGGGGTGTCCCGTGGTCTGGTGCACGGCAGGGATTCGGGACCGGTGCCGATGTGGATTGGTGGGAATCGGGACCCATCCGCGCGGCGGAGGGCTCCGAACCCCGGGTATGCCGAACAGCACCGCGAACCGCTTGGCCACCTTCGTCGAACGCCTCCTCGGCGCGCCGCTGCCGATCGCCGTCCGCACGTGGGACGGCGAGCGCGTGGGTCCCGAGGGCCCGACCGTCGTCCTGAAGAACCGCCGCGCGCTGCGCCGGCTGCTCTACGCACCGGGCGAGCTGGGCCTGGCGCGCGCGTACGTGTCGGGCGACCTCGACGTGGAAGGAGACCTCACCGAGGGGTTCCGGCGGATCTGGGCGCTGACCCGCTCGGGCGAGCTGAGGAGGGTGCAGCTCGCCCCGCGGGACTGGGCCGGTGCGGCCGGGCTCGCCGCGCTCCTGGGCGTGCTGGGCCCGCCGCCGAAACCGCCGGTGGAGGAGGCGAGGCTGACCGGCGTGCTGCACAGCCTGCGGCGCGACCGGTCGGCCATCGCCCACCACTACGACCTGTCCAACGCCTTCTACCAGCTGCTGCTCGACGACTCGATGGCCTACTCGTCGGGCTACTGGACGTCCGGAAACCCACCTGCACCCGGCTACGGCCTCGCGCAGGCGCAGCACGACAAGCTGGAGCTGATCTGCCGCAAGCTCGGCCTGCGCCCCGGCATGCGGCTGCTCGACGTCGGCTGTGGCTGGGGTTCGCTGCTGGTGCACGCGGCCAAGCACCACGGCGTGCACGCGGTGGGCGTGACGCTGTCGGCGGAGCAAGTGCAGTACGTGCGAGGGCGCCTGGCCCAGCACGACCTCGAAGACCGTGTCGAGGTGCGGCAGCAGGACTACCGGGAGCTGACCGACGGGCCGTTCGACGCCGTCGCGTCGGTCGAGATGGGCGAGCATGTCGGCGAAGAGAACTATCCGACGTACGCGAATACGCTGTTCCGCATGCTCAACCCGGCCGGGCGGCTCGTGCTGCAGCAGATGTCGCGCGGGCGCGCCGGGGACACAGCGCCCGGCGGCGGCGCGTTCATCGAGCGCTACATCGCCCCGGACATGACGATGCGGCCGCTGAGCCGCACGCTCGGGCACCTCGAGACGGCCGGGTTCGAGATCCGCGACGTGCACGCGCTGCGCGAGCACTACGTGACGACCGTGCGCGAGTGGGCCGAGACCCTGGAGTTCCACTGGGCCGAGGCCGTCGCGCTGGTCGGCGAGGTGGAGGCGCGCGTGTGGCGGCTCTACCTCGTCGGCGGCGCGCTGGCGTTCGAGGAGAACCGCATGGGCGTGGACCAGATCCTGGCCGTGCGGCCCACCGAAACCGGCGGCAGCGAGCTGCCGTCCACGCGGGAGTGGGCGTGATCGGCCTCGGCCCGCTCGTCGCGATCACCGCCGGCGTGGTGCTGGTGGCGGTGACGGTGACGTTCGGGATCGCCCGCCTGCGCGGCCGCTACGACACCATCGACACGTTCTGGGGGCTCGGGTTCGCCCTGGTCGCCGTGGTCGCGTTCCCGCTGGGCAGCGGACCACTCGTGCTGCGGCTGGTCACGGCCGCGCTCACGGTCGTGTGGGGCGTGCGGCTCGCCGTCCACCTGCACGTGCGCAACCGCGGCGGTGGCGAGGACCCGCGCTACCAGCGGATGGTCGAGCGCGCCGGCGACAACCCCGGGGTGCGGATCTTCGTCCGCGTCTACCTCCTGCAGGCCGTGATCCTCTGGTTCGTCTCGCTGCCGGTGCAGTTCGCGATGTACGGCACCGGCCTCGGCGTGCTCGGCTGGATCGGCGTCGCGGTGTGGGTGCTCGGCTTCACGTTCGAGTCCGTCGGCGACGCCCAGCTGAGCCGCTTCCGCGCGGACCCGGGCAACCGCGGTGAGGTGCTCGACACCGGGCTGTGGCGCTACACGCGGCACCCGAACTACTTCGGCGACGCCTGCGTGTGGTGGGGCCTTTACCTGCTGGCGTGCTCGACGTGGCCCGGCGCGGCGACGGTCCTCTCGCCGATCGCCATGACGTTCACCCTCGCCCGCGGCACCGGGAAACCGATACTGGAGAAGGGCATGGCGCGCACGCGGCCGGGCTACGCGACGTACGTGGAGCGCACCAGCGGGTTCTTCCCGTTGCCGCCGAAGAAGCTCACTCGCCGGTGAGACCGTCGGTCAGCTCGCGCAGCAGGTCGAGGTGGCCGAGGTGGCGGGAGGTCTCCTCGATCATGTGCGTCACGACCCAGCGCACGTTGAGCTGCCGGTCGCCTTTGAAGAGCACGGTGTCGGTGAACTCGCGCGCCGCCACGACCTCGCGGCAGCGCGCGACCTCGGCTTCGTAGCCGGCCACGAGCTGCTCGATCGGGGTCGTCAGCGCCACGCGGAACTCGGCGTCGCGGTCGAGCTCCAGAGCCTCTTCCCACTCGTCGGTTTGACCGTCGAGCACCACGCGGAACCAGTAGTTCTCCACGAGCGTGAGGTGCCCGAGCAGGCCGGCAATGGTGGTCAGCTCGCTGGGCAGGTGGCGGCGGCGGGCCTGCTCGTCGGTGAGCCCGCCGCACTTCCACACGACGCTCGCGCGGAGGAAGTCGAGGAAACCGGTGAGCTGGGTGCGCTCGTCGGCGTCCATGGGCGGGTCGGGGCGTTCCGGTGGCGTGGTCACGAGGTGCAGCCTTCCGCACCGGGCAACCTTTTTTCGTCAGATATATTGCGCGCAATCTGATTGCGCACTATCTTCATGGAAGGCGAACCACAGCGATCCCCCACCCCGGGGGATCCAGCACCGAGGAGGCAGTTGTGCCCAGCCGCGACGCGACGACCCACTGGACCGGCGGACTTCAGAAGGGCAAGGGCGAGGTCACGCTCGACTCGTCCAACGCCGGCACGTTCGACGTGTCGTTCCCCACCCGCTCGGGCAACCCCGACGGCCAGACCAGTCCCGAAGAGCTCATCGCCGCCGCGCACTCCTCGTGCCTCGCGATGAACCTGTCGGGCGTGCTGGAGTCGCAGAAGCTCGAAGCGGAGTCCATCGACGTCTCCGCCGAGGTCACGCTCGGCCCGGCCCAGGGCGGCGGCTTCGAGATCAGCGGCATCGCCATCACCCTGCGCGCGAAGCTCGACGGCGTGACGCCGGAGCAGTTCGCGGAGCTGGCCGAGACCGCCGAGAAGACCTGTCCGGTCACCAAGGCGCTCGCCGGCACCACGATCACGATGGACGCGGCGCTCGTCTGATTCACCAGGCGGTGAAAGCCCCTCCGGCCGGAGGGGCTTTCACCGCTCTGTCCGGTCCCCGCGCGGCTTACCAACCCGTTTGCCGCCAGGGCAGCCGGGCTTCACGATCGGCTGCGGCAGAAGGGCCCGGCAACCTCACGCGGACCGCCGGCGACTCGCTCCCCTTGCCGGCCCACGGCCATCCCCGCGCCTGCCCGCGGGCGGCCGCTCCGGCCGCGGCGACGAGCCCACGACTGTCCACAGTGGCCGGAGTGCACTCCGGGTAACCCGGACACGCCGGGCGGAAACCGGCGGCGCGCAAACGGTTCCGGGTCGCGAAGATCACCCCGGGCCGCCGGTTACCGGCTGTTAGAATCGGGAACCGGTTGTTCCGGTTGTCGAGAACGAGGTGCCCGTGGCCCAGCCCGAAGCCGAGACCACGTCCCCCGCGGCGCCCCAGCAGGCGCCACCCTCGTGGCTCGTCCTGTTGCTCGCCGTCTCTTGTGGACTGACAGTCGCGAACCTCTACTACGCGCAGCCGTTGCTCAACGAGCTGCGGACCACGTTCGGCGTCGGTGAGGCCGCGGCCGGCGGTGTGGTCACCGCCACCCAGATCGGCTACGCGGCGGGCATGCTGCTGATCGTCCCGCTCGGCGACCGCGTCGAGAACCGCAGCCTGGTGTCACTGCTGCTGGCCATCGCGTGCGCCGGGCTCGTGGCCACCGGCCTCGCGCCGCAGTTCTCCGTGCTGCTGATCGCGTCGCTCATCGCCGGCTCGACGTCGGTGGTGGTGCAGATCCTGATCCCGCTCACGGCCGACCTCACGCCCGACGCCGTGCGCGGGCGCATCGTCGGGCGGGTGATGAGCGGGCTGCTGTTCGGCGTCCTGCTCTCCCGCGTCGCGGCGAGCCTGATGGCCGAGGTCACGACCTGGCGGGTCGTGTTCCTGATCTCGGCCGGACTGATGGCGATCCTCGCCGTGGCACTGCGCTTCAGCCTGCCGCGGCGCGCGCCGAAGACGTCCGTCCACTATGGAGAGTTGCTGCGCTCGACGCTGCGGCTCGCCCGCGACCACCCGGCGCTGCGCCGCCGGGCGCTGTACCAGGCCGCGCTCTACTCGGTGTTCAGCGCCTTCTGGACCACGATCGCGTTCGTGCTCACCTCCGCGCCGTTCCACTACTCGCAGCTGGGCGTCGGGCTGTTCGCGCTCGTCGGCGCGGCCGGGGCGGCGATCGCGCCGCTGGCCGGGCGCTGGGCGGACCACGGCCACGGCCGCGTGGCCACCGGCGCGTCCTTCCTGCTGTGCGCGGTGGCGTTCGCCGTCGGCGGGTTCGGCGCGCACAGCGTGATCCTGCTCGCCGTGGGGGCGATCGCCCTCGACATGGCCGTGCAGACCACGATGGTGTCGGGCCAGCACGTGATCTACCAGCTCGACCCGAACGCCCGCGCCCGCGTGAACAGCATCTACCTGGCCACGTTCTTCGTAGGCGGAGCGATCGGGTCGGAGATCGGCTCGGTCCTCTACCACCTGGGCGGCTGGACGGCCGTGTCGGTGTTCGGCGCCGTCATCCCGCTGATCGCGCTGGCCTGGTGGACAACCGAACGGCGCTCTGCTGACAACTGAGCGCTGACAACTGAGCGCTGATAACTGAGCGCCGACAACCGAGCGCCCGCAACTGAGCGCTGTCAACTGACCCGCGCTCAGGAGAACGCGCCGGTGTGTCGCGCGGCCCACTCGGCGTAGGTCACGCCGCGGTGGCCCAGCAGGTCGTCGACCACGCCGGTCGGCGCCTCCGGCCGCGCCACCGCGGCGGCGAACCCGTCGAGCAGCCAGTCGGCGATCTCCCCCGGGATCCCCAGCTCGACCCACTCGGCGCGCTGCTGCTCCCGGGTCAGCTCCACGAACGGCACCTCGCGGCCCAGCGCCGCGGCGATTTTCCCGGCCATCTCCCGCAACGTGAGCGCCTCCGGTCCATTGAGGACATAAGTCTGCCCGTCATGGCCTTCGGTGGTGAGCACGTGCGCGGCGACGGCCGCGATGTCGGCCAGGTCGATCGGCGTCTGCGCCGCTTCCGCATACGCGGTGCGGATTTCCCCGTGCGTGTGCACGGAATGCGCCCAGCCGAGCGAGTTCGCCATGAACACCCCCGGCCGCAGGAACGTCCGGGCGAACCCGGCCTTCGTCACGGCGGCCTCCACCGCCGCAAACTCCGGCCCGCTCGATCCGGCTTGCACGTCCCCGACACTGCTGCCGGACAGCGCGACCACCCGCCGCACTCCCGCCTCGGCGGCGAGCTCGCAAAACCGCGTGACCGTGCGCGCCATCGGCGCGAGGTACACATCCTCGACGTCTTCGAGCGCCTGCGGCAGCGTCGACGGCCGCGCGAGCGACCCCACGACCACCTCGACCCCGGCCGGCAGCGCCGCCTGCACTGGGTCCTTCGTCAGCGCGCGCACCGCCACGCCGCGGGCCAGGAGTTCGTCGACCACGAGCCGCCCGACGTTTCCGGTCGCACCCGTCACCAGGATCGGCATGCTGCCCCCGCCTCTTCTCATCTGCCACAGCCTCTCGTATGCCGTACGGAATTAAACAGCGTACAGCATACGGAGAAGATGGTGCCAGTCGGAAAGACGAGGTCAGGACGTGATGGTCGGCAGCTCGGGGGCCGAGACGTCGTAGACCTTGCCCTTCTGCGTGAGCAGGGCGGCCAGCACCTTCGCCTTGCGGTCGGTCTTGCCGGCGTCGCCCCAGCGGACGGTCTTGCCGTCGGTGAGGGTGAACTGGACGCTGGCCGGCGTCTGGGCCGTCGCGGTGGTGACCTGCTTGAGCAGGGCCTGCGGGATCACGCCGAGCACCGCGGTCACCGCACGCGTCACCGGATCGTCGGCCGACACCTTCGGCAGCTTCAGCTCCGGCAGCCCCGCCGGGCGCGTCTTCACGGTCTTGAACACGACCCCGCCGCCGTCGACGAGGTGCACCCCGTCGCCACCCGGGCCGCTGTCGAAGAACGCGATGGCCGTGCGCTCGGTCACCGTGATCTCCACGGTGTTGGGCCACGAGCGCGACACGTCCACGGTCGCGACACCCGGCATCTCCGCCACTCGGTCGCGGATCCCGTCGACATCGACGAGCAGCATCGGCTTGTCGGCCGGCACGGCGGCGACGGCCCGGATCTGCTCCGCCGACACCGCTTTCGCGCCCTGAACCGCCACGTCCTTCACCCCGAGCATGGAGCTGAAGAACAGCAGGTATCCCAGACCCACGAGCGTGACGACCAGAAGCAGCGCGACCCAGCGGCGCCGGATCTCCTTCTTCCGCGTCGGACGCGCGCGCAGGCTCTCCGCCCGAGTCGCCCGGCCCGAGCGCGGGGCCGCCGAGCGGCTCGAACGGGTACGGCGGCGCTCCTCTTCGGAACGCCGCCCCCGCCGGGCCCTGGCCAGGGCAGCGCGATCCCGCTCGTCCTCTTCGGACGAGGGCGGGTTGCGGCGCTCCCTGGTCGACGTCATGCGCCCGCGGTCCTCCGATCGAGCTCGGCCAGGATCTCCGGGCCCAGCTGCGTCACGTCACCCGCGCCCATGGTCACCACGAGGTCACCCGGCTTCACGAGGTCGGCCACGAGCTTCGCCGCGAGGTCGAACGCGGGCTGGTAGTGCACCGGGCTCGTCACGCGGTCGGCGATCAGCGCACCCGTCACGCCCGGCACCGGCTCTTCGCGAGCGCCGTACACATCGAGCACCACGACCTCGTCGGCCAGCGACAGCGCCTCGGCGAACTCCGCCGCGAACGTCTGCGTGCGCGAGTACAGGTGCGGCTGGAACACCACGAGCACCCGGCCGAGCCCGGCCGCCGTGCGCACGGCCTTGAGCTGCGCGGCCACCTCGGTCGGGTGGTGGGCGTAGTCGTCGTACACGCGGACATCGCCGGAGCGGCCCTTGAACTCGAAGCGCCGGCGCACCCCGCCGAACGCGGCGAGCCCCTCGGCCAGGCCGGCCGCGGGCGCGCCCAGCTCGAGCCCGGCCAGCAGGGCCGCGACCGCGTTGAGCGCCATGTGCTCGCCCGGCACCGCCACGCGCAGGTCGAGTTCCTCGCCGTCGAGCGAAAGCCGCACCTGGCCGCCGTCCGGGGCGGGCTTGTAGTCGAGCACGCGTGCGTCGCCCGCGCCGATGGCGGTGCGGCCGTAGCGGCGCACGCGCACGCCCTCGGCCGCGGCCTCGTCGCCCAGCTTCGCGGCGCCCGGGTCGTCGGCGCACACCACGAGCAGCCCACCCGGCTGCAGGCGGCCGACGAACTCGGTGAACACCTTCACGTAAGCCTCGGCCGTGCCGTGGTGGTCGAGGTGGTCGGGCTCGACGTTGGTGACCACCGCGACCGACGGCGAGTACGTCAGGAACGAGCCGTCGCTCTCGTCGGCCTCCGCGATGAAGAGCCCGCCCTCGCCGTGGTGCGCGTTGGCACCCGACTCGTTGAGGTCGCCGCCGATCGCGAACGACGGGTCGAGCCGGCAGTGCTGCAGCGCCACAGTGAGCATCGACGTGGTCGACGTCTTGCCGTGCGTACCGGCGATGCAGGCCACGCGGTGGCCCTCCATCAACCCCGCGAGCGCCTGCGCACGGTGCAGCACAGGGATGTTGCGCGCACGGGCCGCGGCCAGCTCCGGGTTGGACTCCTTGATCGCCGTGGACACCACGACGGCCGACGGGGCTTCGGCGAGCGCGACGAGGTTCTCCGCGCGCTGGCCCACGAACAGCTCGGCGCCCTGGGCGCGCAGCGACAGCACCGCGCGCGACTCCTTGGCGTCCGAACCGGACACGGCCGCCCCGCGGGCGAGCAGGATCCGCGCGATGCCGGACATGCCGGCTCCGCCGATGCCGATCAGGTGCGCGCGGCGCAGTTCTTCGGGCAGCTCAGGCACCTGCGGCCTCCAGCACGATCTTGGCGAGCGTCTCGTCGGCCTCGCGGTGTCCCATCCCCACGGCGGCCTCGCTCATCTTCGCGACGCGCGCGGCGTCGGTGATCAGCGGCACGACCAGCTCGGCCACCTTGGCCGGGGTGAGCTCCCCGTCGGGCACCAGGAAAGCGGCGCCCGCGTCGACGGCGGGACGGGCGTTCACGGCCTGCTCGCCGTTGCCGTGCGGCAGCGGCACGAACACCGCGGGCAGCCCGACGGCGGACACCTCGGCCGCGGTCATCGCGCCCGAGCGGCACAGCACCACGTCGGCCGCGGCGTAGGCGAGGTCCATGCGTTCCAGGTAGGGCACCGGCACGTAGGCCGGCTTGCCCGGGAACTCCTGCACCACCAGGGTGTTCTTCGGACCGTGGGCGTGGAGGACGCCGACGCCGGCCTCGGCCAGCTCCTTCGCGGCGCCGGACACGGCGCTGTTGATCGACTGCGCGCCCTGCGAGCCGCCGAACACCAGCAGCGTCGGGGCGTCCGGGTCGAGGTCGAAGAACCTGCGGGCCTCGGCGCGCAGCGCGGCGCGGTCGAGCGTCGTGATGGACCGGCGCAGCGGGATCCCGACGACCTCGGCCTTCGGCAGCGGCGTGCCCGGCACGGCGACGGCGACGCGCGCGGCGAAGCGGGCGCCCACCTTGTTGGCCAGGCCCGGCGACTTGTTGGCCTCGTGCACCACGATCGGCGTGCGGCCCCGCGCGGCGAGGTACGCGGGCAGCGCGACGTAGCCGCCGAAGCCCACCACGACGTCGGCGCCGACGCGCTCCAGCACGTCGCGGGTCCGGCGCACGGAGTCGCGGACCTTCAGCGGGAGCCGCAGCAGCTCCGGGGTCGGCTTGCGCGGCATCGGCACCGGCGGGATGAGCTCCAGCGGGTAGCCGCGAGCAGGCACCAGCTTGTTCTCCAGGCCGCGCGCCGTGCCCAGCGCGATCACCTTCGCGTCGGGGCGCAGCCGCATGACGGCGTCGGCCAAGGCGAGGGCGGGTTCGATGTGTCCTGCGGTGCCACCTCCGGCGACGACCACCACGGGCACCTTGCCCGAGGGGGATCGCTCGGCTCCCTTGACGGGGTTACTCACCAATGACCTCTCCGGTTCGCGGTACCCCTGGCACCGCGGTTCGCTGTTGTCCGCGCCGCGTTCGTCCGTGCGGCAGTGCTGCGCCGCGTCGGCTGGCGGACCGACCTGCGGCGCTCCTGCGCCGGTGCGGGCCGGGCCGCGCGTGGCGCCGGCCGGGCCGCCTTGGCCCCCGAACCGGTCCCCCGCCCGGCCAGTCCCTTGCGGGTGGTCGTGGGCGGGCGGTACGGGTCGGGCGCGGGCAGCCTCAGCAGGCGTCCGAATTTACCCGGGCCCTGCGAACGCAGCGCGGCCACCGCCTCCGGTTCGTGCCGGGCGGCGTTGGCCAGCACGCCCATGATGAGCATCGTGATGAGCAGCGAGGTGCCGCCGTAGGAGATCAACGGCAGCGTGACGCCCGTGACGGGCAGCAGGCCGACGACGTAGCCGATGTTGATGGCGGCCTGCGCGACCAGGAACATCGTGAGCGTCCCCGCGACGATCCGGATCCACGGGTCGATGTTGCGCGTCGCGATCCGCAGCCCGACCACCGCGACCAGCGAGTACAGGGCGAGCACCACGGCGCAGCCGACGAAGCCGAGCTCTTCGCCCACGAGCGCGAAGATGAAGTCGTTCTGCACGTTGGGCAGGTAGCCCCAGTTGGAGGCGCCCTGGCCGAGGCCCTTGCCGAACAGGCCGCCGTCGGCGAGCGCGAGCTTCGCCTGGTTGGCCTGGTAACCGGCGGAGCTGAGGTCGGTGTCCGGCGAGAGGAACGACAGCACGCGGTCGAGCCGGTACGGCGCGATGATCGCCAGCACCAGCACGCCGGCCAGACCACCGGCCATGATCACGCCGAAGAGCCGTTTGGGTGCGCCGGCGAACCACAGCAGAGCCAGCAGCACCACGGCGAGGGTGACCGTGCCGCCGAGGTCGGGTTGCAGCATGACCAGGGCGAACATCACGAGTGCGACCGGGACGACCGGCACGAGCAAGTGGCGCCACTGGTGGATCACGTTGTACTTGATCACCAGGATGTGCGCGCCCCAGAACGCCAGCGCGACCTTCGCTGCCTCCACCGGCTGGAACGTGAACACGCCGAGCTTGAACCAACCCTGCGAGCCGTTCACGGTGGACCCCAGCGGCGTGAGCACCAGCATCAGCAAGCCGAGGCAGATCACCACCATGGTCGCCGACATCCGGCGGACGCGCTCGAGCTTGATCCGCAGACCGACCCAGAACACCACGGTGCCGATCGCCACGAACATCAGCTGGCGGTAGAACAGCGAGTACACGCTGCTGCCGGTGGTCGGGTCGTAGGAGGCGACCGACGACGCCGACAGCACCATCACGATGCCGATCACGGTGAGCACCCCGGTGAGGGCGAGCACGAGGTGGAACGACGCCAGCGGCCGCGAGAGCCAGGCCGTGAGCGCGGTCCGGAAGGCCACGAACGGGCTTACCTTGCGCTCGCGCCGGTTCGGCCGCTCGGGCCGGTCCTGGGTCCGCTTCTCGTCAACTACCGTCATTCGCCGCCCCCGCCGCACCGCCCGCGAGGACACGCACCGCCGCGATGAACGCGTCGCCGCGCTCGCCGTAGTTGCGGAACATGTCCAACGAGGCGGCGGCGGGCGCGAGCAGCACCACGTCACCAGGGTGAGCCATCGCGCTGGCCGCATCCACCGCCGCAGTCATGGGTTCATCGTCACCCGGACGGAGGCGGTTCACCGGGACATCCGGCGCGTGTCGCGCAACAGCGGCTGCGATCACGGGTGAATCCACGCCGAGTAGCACAACTCCGCGCAGCCTGCCAGCGATCGAGGCCACGAGTTCGTCGACCGCGGCGCCCTTGAGCTGGCCCCCGGCGATCCACACGATGCTCTCGTGGGCCCGCAGCGAACCGCCCGCGGCATGGGGGTTGGTGGCTTTCGAGTCGTTCACGTAGCGCACGCCGCCGATCTCGGCGACCTCCTGAGCGCGGTGCGGCGCCGGCTGGTACTCGCGCAACCCTTTGAGCACGGCCTCGGGCGACACGCCGTGGGCGCGCGCGAGGGCGCCTGCGGCCAGCGCGTTGGCGACGTTGTGCGGCCCGGCCGGGCGGACGTCGGCGATGGTCGCCAGCTCTTCCGCGCTCGTGGCGGGATCGGCGACGAAGGCGCGATCCACCAGCAGGTCCTCGACCAGCCCCAGCTCGCCGGCGTACGGCGTGTCCAGGCGGAATCCGACGCGGCGGGCGCTCTCGGGCGCGTGCTCCTCGGCGATGCGCGTCGACCATTCGTCGTCGGCGTTGTGCACGACCACGCGCGAGCGCTCGTGGGCCCGGCCCTTCGCGGCGCCGTACTCCTCCATCGAGCCGTGCCAGTCGATGTGGTCCTCGGCGAGGTTGAGCACCACCGACGCGTCGGGCGCGAGCGTCGAGGACCAGTGCAGCTGGAAGCTGGACAGCTCCACGGCGAGCACGGCGTGGCCGGCCCGCACGGCGTCGAGCACCGCGTAGCCGACGTTCCCGCAGGCCACGGCGTCGACGCCACCCGCACGCAGCATCGATTCGAGCATGCCGACGGTGGTGGTCTTGCCGTTCGTGCCGGTGATCACCAGCCACGACGGCGGCCGCTCGCGCAGCTGCCCGACGCGCCAGGCCAGCTCGACGTCGCCGATCACCTCGACACCGGCGGCGGCCGCGGCGGCCAGCAGCGGCGACGTGGGCCGCCAGCCCGGGCTCGTCACCACGAGCACGGTGCCCGGCGGCGGAGCGCTGAGGCCCGGCACCAGCTCGGCGCCGAGGCCCGCCAGCTCTTCGAGCCGCTCGGCGTTGCCGTCGGTGACCGTCACATGGGCGCCCAGCTCCCGCAGGACCGGCACCACCGACTTCCCGGTGACACCAGCGCCGGCCACGAGCACGTTCTTGCCTTCGAGCAGGAGTTCCCTGTCGGTCACGACCTAGCTCCCGACACCGAGCTGTTCGCTGTAGAACAACCCCAGGCCGAACATGCAGCAGATGGCCGACAGCAGCCAGAAGCGGATGATCACCGTGGTTTCCGCCCACCCGGCGAGCTCGAAGTGGTGGTGGAAGGGCGCCATCCGGAAGAGCCTTCGCCGCGTTGTGCGGAACACCGCGATCTGGGTGACCACCGAGATCATCTCGACCATGAACAGGCCGCCGATCACGATGGCGAGCAGCTCCGTGCGGGTGGTCATCGACAGGCCGGCGACGAGACCGCCGAGCGCCAGCGAACCGGTGTCGCCCATGAAGATCTTGGCCGGCGCGGCGTTCCACCACAGGAAGCCGACGCACGCGCCGGTCGCCGCGGCGGCGACCACCGCGAGGTCCAATGGGTCGCGCACGTCGTAACAGGCGGTCGTGGGCCCGTCGGCGCAGGAGAGGCGCGCCTGCCAGAAGGAGATGATCACGTAGGTCGCCAGCACCATCGCCGCGGCGCCGCCGGCCAGGCCGTCGAGGCCGTCGGTGAAGTTCACCGCGTTCGACCAGCCGGAGATGACCACGTAGCAGAAGATCACGAACACGATCCACGGGAACGTGATCAGCGCCAGGTCGCGCACGTAGGAGAGGCTCTGCGACGCGGGCGTCAGGCCGTGCTCGTCGGCGAACTGCAGCGACAGCACCGCGAACAGGATCGTGACCACGAGCTGGCCGACCAGCTTCGCGGTCTTGTTCAGGCCGAGGTTGCGCTGCTTGCGGATCTTGATGAAGTCGTCGAGGAACCCGACGATGCCGAGTCCCACGGCCAGCATGAGCACCAGCAGGCCGGACGCCGAGGGCGCCGAGCTGTGGGAGTTGCCGAGCCAGCTGATCAGGTGTGCGACGAAGTAGCCGACGACCATCGCGATGATGATCGCGACGCCACCCATCGTCGGGGTGCCGCGCTTCGACTTGTGGCCCTGGGGCCCTTCTTCGCGGATCTCTTGCCCGAAGCCCTGCCGGGAGAAGACCCGGATCAGGTAGGGCGTGAGCAGGATGGAGACCAGCAGACCCGCCGCGGCCGCGATCAGGATGTTGATCACGCGTGACCACCGTTCGAGCGTTCAGAGGAGGGGGACGGGGAGGGAGGAAGCGACTGCGAGCTCTGTCCGGAGGGGGCGAGCAACGCCTCGGCCACGTGCCACAGGCCGGCGGCGTTGGAGGCCTTGACCAGCACCACGTCTCCGGGACGGAGCTGATCATGTAGCAGGGCCACGGCGGCGTCGCCATCGGGTACCTGCACCGACTCCTCGTTCCAGGAGCCCTCCTGCGAAGCGCCCTGGTGCATCGGCGCGGCCTCGTCGCCGACGACGACGAGCTTGTCGATGTTGAGGCGCACCACGAGGCGGCCGATGGAGTCGTGCTCGGTCACGGAGTCGGCGCCGAGCTCGCCCATCACGCCGAGCACGGCCCACGCGCGGCGGCCGGTCCGGCGCATCGACGCAAGGGCCTTCAGCGCGGCTCGCACTGATTCGGGATTGGCGTTGTACGCGTCGTTGAGGACGGTGACGCCGTCGGCGCGCGTGGTCACGGCCATGCGGTGGGCCGAGCGGCGCTCGAGGGCGGACAGCCGCTGCGCGACCTCGGCCGGCGTCGCGCCGAGCTCCAGCGCTATCGCGGCGGCCGAGAGCGCGTTGCCGACGTGGTGCTCGCCGTGCAGCGGCAGTGTCACCGGCGCTTCGCCTTCCGGGGTGATCAGCCGGAACGACGCGCGGGCCTCGGCGTCAAGCGTGATGTCGGCGGCGCGGACCTGCGCGGACGCGGTCTCGCCGACGCCGACCACGCGGGCGCTCGTGCGGCCGGCCATGGCGGCGACCAGCGGGTCGTCGAGGTTCAGCACGGCGACACCGCCCGCGTCGGCGCTGGGGAGCGCCTCGACGAGCTCGCCCTTGGCCTTCGCGATGGCTTCGCGCGAGCCGAACTCACCGACGTGCGCGCTGCCGACGTTGAGCACGGCCCCGATGCGCGGCGGCGTGATCGAGGCGGCCTCGGCGATGTGGCCCGGTCCGCGCGCGGACATCTCCAGCACCAGGTACTTGGTGTCGTGGTCGGCGCGCAGCGCGGTCCACGGGTGGCCCAGCTCGCTGTTGAACGACCCGGGCGGCGCGACCGTGGGGCCCATCGGCTCCAGCAGCTGTGCGATCACGTCCTTGGTCGAGGTCTTGCCCGACGAGCCGGTCAGCGCCACGACCGTGAGGCCTTCGGCGGCGAGCCGGCCGACGACATGGCTGGCCAGCTTGGCAAGCGCGGCCAGCACGGCGGCGCCGGACCCGTCGGTGTCGCCGGCCAGCGCGACCGAACCCTCGTGAGCCTGCCCCTCGGGCAGCGGCGGCACCACGATCGCGGGCGCGTCGACCTCGCGGCCGGCCAGCACCGCGACGGCACCGGCCGCCACGGCCTTCGCGGCGAAGTCGTGCCCGTCCACGCGCTCGCCGGGCAGGGCGACGAACAGGCCGCCGGGCCCGACCTTGCGCGTGTCGAACTCGACACTCCCTGTGACGGTCAACGAGCCGTCGGCTCCGTGCAGCCGGCCGCCGACGACGTCGGCGATCTCGGCCAGGCTGAGCTCGATCACGCACTCACCTCGAGATGCTTGCGAATGGCGGCCTCGAGTTCGTCGCGGTCGGAGAACGGGTGCACGACACCCTGGACCTCCTGGCCGGTCTCGTGGCCCTTGCCGGCGATGAAGACGATGTCGCCCGCGCGCGCGAGTGACACGGCGTGGGTAATGGCCTCGCGGCGGTCGCCGATCTCCATGACCTCACCGCCGTGGGACGGCCCGACGCCCCGCGCGCCGGCGAGCATCGCGGCGCGGATCAGGGCCGGGTCCTCGGACCGCGGGTTGTCGTCGGTCACGATCAGCACGTCGCTGCGGCGCACGGCCTCCTCGCCCATCATCGGGCGCTTGGCCGTGTCGCGGTCGCCGCCGCAGCCGAGCACCGTGATGATGCGGCCGTCGGTGCGGGCGCGCAGCGCGTCGAGCCCCTGCGCGACGGCCGCGGGCTTGTGCGCGTAGTCGACGACGGCGGTGAAGTCCTGGCCCAGGTACACGCGCTCCATCCGGCCCGGCACCTCCACGGCGCCGAGGCCCGCGATGATGGCCGCCGGGTCCACGCCGGCGCTGCCCAGGATCGCGGCGGCGAGCACGGCGTTGGCCACGTTGAACGTGCCCGGCAGCGGGATCTTCGCGGCGAGCGTGAGCCCGCCCGGGCCGTGCAGGGTGAAGGTCTGCTCCCCCGCCGCGGTGGGCTCGATGTCGGAGGCGCGCCACGCGGCGTCGACGCCCTGCTCGATCGACACCGTCACCGTCTGCGGGGTGAGCAGCGCCCGGCCCCACGCGGTGTCCACGACCACGACCTCGGTGGTCGAGCGGCCGTCGAACAGCAGCGACTTGGCGGCGAAGTACTCCTCCATGTCGTGGTGGAAGTCGAGGTGGTCCTGCGAGAGGTTCGTGAACGCGCCGACCGCGAAGCGCGTGCCGTTGACGCGGCCCAGCGACAACGCGTGGCTCGAGACCTCCATCGGCACGTGGGTCACGCCGCGCTCCAGCATCACCGCGAGCAGCGCCTGCAGGTCCGGCGCTTCCGGCGTGGTGAAGCCGCTGACCAGGCGCTCGCCCGCGATGCGCGTCTCGACCGTGCCGATCAGGCCCGTGGTCAGGCCCGCGGCGCGCAGCCCGGAGTCGACGAGGTAGGAGGTGGTGGTCTTGCCCGACGTGCCGGTGACCCCCAGCACCGACAGGTGCAGCGACGGCTCCCCGTAGATCCACGCGGCCATCTCGCCGAGCGCGGCGCGCGGGTCCGGGTGCACGAGGACCGGGATGCCGGCGTCGCGCAGCGCGGGGCGCTCGGCGCCCTCGGCGTCGGTGAGCACCGCGGCCGCGCCGGCGGCCACGGCCTGGTCGCTGAAGTCGGCGCCGTGGGCGCGTGCGCCGGGCAGGCCGGCGAACAGGTCGCCCGGCAGCACGTGCTGCGCACGCAGCGTGGTCCCGGTGACGGTGAGGTCGGCGGCCTCGGGGCGCTCGGCGATCAGCCGGGCGCCCGCGCGGGCGAGCAGGGTGGCCAGCGGCACCGGGTCGATCCGGGCCGGGCGGGGCGGGGCGGCGACCGCCTTCACCGGGCTTTCCGGCAGCGACGAGGCAGCCGGCCCGCTCTGGGGCTTGGACGAGGACACGGACACGTCCGAGAGGTTACCGAGAGCGCGATCGGGTGACCCAAGGCGGTACGGCGAACGCGCCGGCGCGCACCGCGTGTGCTATGCGGCGCGCGCAACGTCGTTGCGGGGCAAGCGTTTCCGGTGACTGCCACCAGCCGATGTGGACTATCGCGGGCGGAAACACGCGGCAAGGGCCGCCTCGCAGCGAGCTGACGTCGTCGAGGCGGCCCTTGGCCGAGTGTCGCGAAGGCGTTCCGATCGTGTCCCGGGAACGTCGCGGGCGCGTCACGGGATGATGAGCGGGACCTCCGGCGACGGACCGTCGGACAGCGGGATCTGGTAGCGCTGCGTCAGGTACGAGGCGATGGAGTGGAACAGCGGCCCCGCCGAGTGCCCGGCCGGCAGCGTGGTGTCAGGCGCGTCGAGACGGATGCCGACGACGAACCTCGGGTGGTCGGCGGGCAGGATCCCGGCGAAGGTGATGTTGGCCAGGCTCTGGCTGTAGGCCTTCGTGCGCGGGTCGACCTGCTGGCCGGTGCCCGTCTTACCCGAGATCTGGTAGCCCTCCAGCGCGGCCGACGGCGCGGTGCCCGCGTTGGGGCTCTTGGCGTTCTGCACCACCGCGCGCAGCATGTCGCGCACCGTCGTCGCGGTCTGCGGGCTGACGACCTGCACCGGCTTCGGCGCCGGCTCGGGTACGACCGTGCCGTCCGGGTTCTTCTTCGCCTTCACGATCCGCGGCGGCACGCGCAGGCCGTTGTTGGCGATCGTCTGGTACATCCCGGCCATCTGGACCACGGTCATCGACAGGCCCTGGCCGATCGGCAGGTTGCCGAACGTACTGGCCGACCACTGGCTGCGCGGCGGCACGTAACCCGGGCTCTCACCGGGCAGCCCGAGGCCGGTGCGCTGGCCGATGCCGAACTTCTTCAGCAGGTCCGAGTAGCGGTCCGGGCCGATCTTCTGCGCCAGCTCCAGCGTGCCGACGTTGGAGGACTTGGCGAAGATGCCCGTGGTGGTGAAGTTCTGCGTGCCGTGCACCCAGGCGTCGTGCACCGTGCGGTCGGCGATCTTGATCTCGCCGGGCACCGCGATCGTCGACTGCGGCGTGGCGATGCCGTCGTCGATGGCCGCGGTGGCCGTGACGATCTTGTTCACCGAGCCCGGTTCGTAGGGTGTGGTCACCGCGCGGTCGTTGAGCAGTTCGTCCTGGAAGGTCGACTGGTCGTTCGGGTTGAACGTCTTGTCGTCGGCCAGCGCGTAGATCTCGCCGGTCTTCGAGTCCATGATCACGGCCTGGCCGCCCTTGGCGTGCGACTGCGCGACGTAGTCGCTCAGCTGCCGCTGCAGCTCGTACTGCAGGTCCGAGTCGATGGTGAGCTCGAGGTCCGAACCGGGGATCGCGGCCTGCAGCACGTGCTCGGAGCCCGGCAGGTACAGGTTGTCGTTGCCGTTCTGGGTGTTCACGATCTCGCGGCCCGGTGTGCCCGCCAGGTCGTTGTCGCGCGACTGCTCCAGCCCGACCACGCCGTGGAGGTTGTGTTTGGACACGTCGGCGTCCTCCATGCGCCAGTTGGCGAGGCCGACGATGTTCGACGCGAGCGTGTCGCCCGGGTACTCGCGCATGGCGCGGTTCTCCACGCCGATCCACGCGAACTGCTTCACGATGTCGGTGGCCACGGACGGCTCGACGTTGTCCACGAGGTAGGTGAACGACTGCGGCTTGTGCAGCTTCGTCAGCAGTTCCTGCTCGGTGGTCAGGTTCGGCACCTTCGCCGCGATGTACTTGGCCGCGCGGGTGACCTCGGTTTCGAAGTTGACCCCCTTCGCGGGGTTCTTCTTCGCGTAATCGTCCATCGTCTTGTGCAGCACGCGCAGGTTCACCGACAGCGTGCGGGTTTCCACGCTGAAGGCGAGCTTGTTGCCATTGCGGTCCACAATGGACCCGCGCTGCGCGGGGATGTCGATGGTGAGGCTGCGCTGCCGCTCGGCCGCGGCCGAGAGCGTGGGCGCCTCGAACCACTGCACCTGCACGAGCTTCACGCCCGCGACGACCATGAGCGCCACCAGCAGGATGCGCACCGCCGAGAAGCGGCTGCGCTGCCCGCCGTTGCCACGCTTGGCCACCGCACGGCGCGTGCCCGCGGCGTAGGTGCGCCGGGCGCTGCCCGCGGCACGCGCCCGGCTCGCCCCCGAAGCCACCATCACTGCCCCGCCGACGGCAGGTCGCCCTCGATACCGCCCTCTTGCTGACCGGAGGCGGGCTGCCCGGAGGTGCCCTGCTGCGGCGGCGTCTCGGCCGTCGAGCCGGCGGCGGGCTGGGCCTTCGTCGGCTCGCCGACGACGGTGGTCTTGCCGTCCGGCCCCACGACGATGCGGGCCGGGTCGCCGCCAGGCACCATGCCCAGCTGCTTCGCGGCCGGCGCCAGCGACGCGGGCGACTGCGCCTTCGCGACGTCGCGCTCGAGCCGGTCTTTGGCCTCGGCCAGGCCGGCGTTGGTCGTGCGCAGCTGTTCGAGGCGGTATGAGTCGGCGATGGCCTGCGTGGTCAGCCACAGCGTCGAGGCGACGCCGACGGCCAGCAGCCCCATCATGACCAGCACGAACGAGGCGCGCGAACGCGGCCAGCGCAGCAACAGCCGCTTCGGCTTGACCTCGACCTCGGTGCGTTCGACCCGGGGCTGGGGCTTCTTCGGCTCCCGCTGCTGCAGCAGGTCGGCCCGCTGCGCGCGGCGCGCGTAGGCCCGCTCCGCGGCCGTGGTGCGGCCGCGCGAGGACCGGCGCGGAGTGGTTTCCGGCTGCGCCGTGGTGGTGCGACCGGTGGTGGTCTGCGGTTCCTGCTCGACCGTGGTCCCCGCTTGCGCGCTCCGGCGCGTCGCCGGCGCGCCGGAGCGGCGGCGGGACTTCGTGGGTGCGGTCATCGCGGCTCTCCGATCCTCTGTGCTGCCCGCAGCCGCACGGAGGCGGCCCTCGGGTTGTGCTCGATCTCGCCTTCGCCTGCCTTCTCGGCTCCTCGGGTCAGGAGTTTCAGCTCGGGGCCGTGCCCGGGCAGTTCGACCGGGAGCCCCTCCGGGGTCCGCGACTTCGCGAGCTCCGCGAACGCCTGCTTCACCAGGCGGTCTTCGAGCGACTGGTAGGACTCCACGACGATGCGGCCGTCCATCGCGAGCACCGAGAGCGCGGCCGGCATCGCCCGCCGCAGCACTTCGAGCTCGCCGTTGACTTCGATCCGCAACGCCTGGAACGTGCGCTTGGCCGGGTGCCCGCCGGTGCGGCGGCTCGCGGCCGGCACGGCGTCGTAAAGCAGCTCGACGAGCCGCGCGCTGCGCGTGAACGGCTCCTTCTCCCGCTCGGCGACGACCGCCCGCACGATCCGTTGTGCGAAGCGCTCTTCGCCGTAGTCGCGCAGGATCCGGATCAGCTCGCCGGGCGCGTAGGTGTTGAGCACGTCGGCGGCGGTGAACCCGGTGGTCGGGTCCATCCGCATGTCCAGCGGGGAGTCCTTCGAGTACGCGAAGCCGCGCTCGGCGCGGTCCAGCTGCATCGAGGACACCCCGAGGTCGAAGAGGATGCCGTCCACACGGGACAGTCCCAGACCCTCGACGGCTTCGGGGAGCCCGTCGTAGACGGTGTGGACGAGGTCGACGCGGTCACCGTGCCGCGCGAGCCGCTCGGCCGAGCGCTCGAGCGCGGCGGGGTCGCGGTCCAGCGCGACGAGCCTCAGGCGGGGGAAAGCCGCCAGGAGCGCGTCGGAGTGGCCGCCGAGGCCGACGGTCGCGTCGACCAGCACCGCGTCGCGGTCGGCGAAGGCGGGGGTGAACAGTTCGACGATGCGGTCCAGCAGCACCGGAACGTGCTCGTGCTCGGTCGCCATGCCCCTCCCCCTTTCGCGCTCCGTACTCCCGGGGAAGATGCGGCGGATGCCGTCAGGTCCCTGCCCGCCCGCGGTCCGACCTGGCACCGGGGAAGGTGCGCCAGGGCCAAAGAGCGGACAGAGGCCTCACGGCATCCGCGGGGACGTTTTCCGGTTCCACGGCCTCGGCGGACCCGCGTCCCCCGACGACGCAGGTGCTCCGGTGTCCGTGTCCCCTAGAAGACGCCCGGTAGAACTTCCTCTCGAGCCTTCGCGTAGCTGTCCTCGTGTTCGTCCAGGTAGCCCTGCCACGCCTGGGCGTCCCAGATCTCCAGCCTGGTGATCGCACCGATCACCACGCACTCCTTGTTCAGCCCGGCGTAGCGCCGGAGCTCGGACGCGATGGTGATGCGCCCCTGCCCGTCCGGGCGTTGTTCGTCCGTTCCGGCGAACAGGTAGCGCTGGTAGGCCCGAACCGCCTCGTTCGTGAACGGGGCGTCGGCGACCTTCCGTGCCATCTGCTCGAACTCGGCGCGGGGGAAGACGAAGAGGCAGTGGTCCTGCCCCTTGGTGACCATCAGCCCGCCGGCCAACTCGTCGCGGAACTTGGCGGGCAGCGCGAGCCGCCCTTTGTCGTCCAGCTTCGGGGTGTGGGTGCCGAGGAACACCGGCCTCCACCTCCCTACCGGCTCCGGCTGGCGAACCACCCGACTCCGGCCCCGGGGCTCCCTTCTGCCCCACTGGTCACCACCGTACCCCACTTTTCACCACAGTCAACGCGACCTGCCTCGCGTTAACTCCGTCGTGTCACGCGTTTACGCAGGTCAGCGCTGTGGGGCCTGGTGGGGGGTGGGTGGGGGGCCGTGGTCAAGATCCCCCGCGCCGGGGTCTCGGAGCAACCCGGACCGGGTGCCGACGTCCGCAGAACGGCAGCGTGAAGACCAGGGATCCCCTGGGTGGGGCCCGGTGGGGAACCCGGGTGGGGCCCGGTGGGGCCGCGGGTGGGGAACGGTGGCGACGCGTGTGGGGTGTGGTGGGGAGACCGGTGGGACCGCCGGTGGAGCGGCGTGGCGAATCCGGGAACCCCTGGTCACCGAGCACTCCCGGGTCACCACGCACTCCGAGTCGCCGAGTGCTCCAGGCCACCAGGCACTCCGAGTCGCCAGCACTCCAGCCACCAGGCGCTGGTCGTCGCCGAGCGCTCGTGGTCACCGACACTCCGGGCCACCAGGCTCGGACGTGCGGGCGGATCAGGCCGGGGGCAGGGCAGCGGCCGCGGTCGGCTCGTGGCCGTGGGCCGGCGTCGTGTGCGGTTGCAGGGCGTAGACCACCCAGCCGACGAGCGACAGGCCCGCCCAGCTGATCGCGCGGTAGATGAGCACGGTCGCGGCGGCCGGTGCGGCGGGGACGCCCGCGGCCACCAGCACGCCGAGCAAACCGGCTTCGGCGAGGCCGGCGCCGCCGGGGAGGATCTGGAGGGCGATGCTGGCCTGGACGACCAGGAAGCCCACGGCGAGGACGTCCCAGCGTATGTGCGTGCCGGTGCCCTCGGCGCTGGCGATGAGGGCGAAGAAGTCGAATCCCCAGCTGGCGAGCGCGAGGACCAGCAGGATGCTCCAGCGGGCCCCGCCCGGGCGCAGGCGCGCGACGCGTTCCGACAGCTGGAGCGCGGCGGCGTCGGCTTTCTCGAGCCAGGTCTTGCGGCAGGTGGCGCACGTGCCCGGGGTGCGGCCGAAGACCCGCAGCAGTGAGGTGAGCCCGCGGCGCAGGACTGTCGGGTGTGTCAGCAGCGCCCACACCCCCGCGGAACCCGCCGCGACCACGATGGCCGCGGGCACGGCCAGGCGCAGCGGCACCCGGCCGGCCCAGGCGAGGCCGAGCCAGCCGAGGACGATGAGCAGCACGGTGGTGATCACGCCGGCGAGCAGGACCGCCCAGGCCGACAGCGCGCTGTCGACGCCGCGGCGGCGCAGCTGGTTGATCGCGTAGGCGAGCGAGCCGGCTCCACCGACCACGGGGACCGTGGTGGAGACGGCGTTCTGAGCGAAGGTGATGCCCTGCACGGCCGAGGCCGGCACGTGCGCTCCCCCGACGAGCAGCAGCTGGCGGTGCAGTTCGCCGTACACGGCCAGCGCCGTGAGCCCGGCGAGCCCGGCGGCCGCGACCCAGCCCCACTGCACGTGGTCGAGCTGCGAGAACTCCGTGGCCAGCTCCGGAACGCGCCACACGAGGTACCCAAGCGCGGCGGCCACGACGGCCCAGTGGAGCACGGGCCGCCAGGGCAGGCGGCGCCGCACCCGGGTGCGGTGCTCGACCGCTCCGGACTCCGTGTCCGCCATCTCGAGACTCGTCACGCCGGCCTCCTCCCACGCTGCTCTCGCTGGCGACAACCCCAGTGTGCGGCCGAGCATTCCGCCCACCACGGCGTGAAGTATCACGCCGCGAACTACCGTCAGCGGGCTTGACCGGCACCGATCGGCTGCCGCACGACCGGCAACCGGCCGACGAGGTGGTCGGCCGCGAACAGCCCGGCCCCCGCCAGAGCGAACGCCGCCACCGGTCCGAGCGGCACCACGCACCACGCCGTGACCACGGCGAACACCAGCGTCCCCGGCAGTGAGCGCAAGGCGGAGCGCACCAGGGTTTCCGCGGCGGCGAAGCCGGACCCGTGGTGAGTGGTCGGGGTGAGGATCGCCAGCACGACCGGCGTGCAGGCGAGCACGCCGGCCAGGTGCGGGCCCAGCAGGCTGGACAGGACGGCCAGCGCCGTCACGACGGCCGCCGCGGCGCCGACGCGCACGGGCAGCTCCCAGCGCGGGGCCGGCGCGATGGTGTCGACCCGGGGCGCCGGCGGCCAGGTCACCAGCCCGATGAGCACGACCGCGCCGGTCACCGCCGCCGCGAGCCACGGCGACCGCACTTCGGCCACCAGCGACAACGCCCCGGCGGCGACGGCGAGCGCCACCGTGACCGCGACGGCCGGGCGCGGCACCCTGCGGGCGACCCGGCCGTAGCCGAGGCAGAAGGCTGCCACCACCAGCTGGCCGGCGATCATCCCGCGCGCCGCGTCGGCCACGGCGGCGGTGCCGTCGCGCGCGAGGAGAACGAGGAGGAACGGGAAGGTGGTCGTCGGGAAGCCCGCGAGCCGCCCGCCGAGCCGCGGGCCGTAGCGGCGCTGGACGACGGTCACGAGCAGGACGCTGAACACGGGCAGAACGGGCGGCAGCAGGACTTCCATGCCCTGAACGTTTCCAGGAAGTCCGCCGAAGATGGCTCGGAAATCACGGCCCATCCCGCGTCGGTGCCGAGCTTTCCTCGGCACTTGCCGGATTGCGCCGAGTTCTACACACTCATTCGCGTGGACGCCATCGACCGCTCGCTCGTCCGGCTCCTCGAAGAGGACGCCCGCCGCAGCTACAACGAGCTCAGCGCCCAGGTGCGCCTGTCCGCCAACACCGTCGCGGACCGGGTCCGCCGCCTCCGCGCCGCCGGCGTCATCCGCGGCTTCCGGGCCGACCTCGACCCCGCCGCACTGGGCCGCGGCCTGACCATGGTGAGCGACATACGCCTGCGCGAAGACGTCGACCGCACCCACTTCGAACGCGAGCTGCATCGCGTCCCGCAGGTCGTGTCGGGCGCCCGCATGACCGGCGAGTACGACTACCAGCTCCGCCTCGCCTGCCTGGACCCCGCGGAGTTCGAAACGGTCGTCGACCGCCTCAAACGCGACCACGGCGTGCGCGAATTGCGCAGCCGCCTGGTGCTCCACGAGCTCGACGTGAGCGCGACCGGCCTGCTCGACCTCGCCTGAGCTGCCGGCGGCTCAGCCGAACAGCGCCAGCACCCGCTCGACCAAGCGCGGCCCGTCGACCGGTGCGACGTTCACCCAGTCCTGCCCACCCCGCCCGCTCGACACGCCGGCGGAGTACGCGCCCACGTCGGTGTCGAACCAGGTCAGCCCGCCGCAGCGCTCGATCCGCCCGCCGCTGCCCCGCCTGTAGACGCCGAACTGCCCCGCCGCGAACACCGGCCGCGCCTGGATCGCGGCGACCTCCTCGGCCTGGCGCGCCGTCGAAGCCGAGGTCGCGGAAGACGTCGAATCCCACCCCGAAGCCGGCAGGCTCACGCCGAACCCGGGCCCGGCGGACAGCGCCGGCAGCACCTCGACGAGCGCCGACACGAGCTCCCCCTCACGGATCCCGCTGAGCCCGATCGTCCGTTCCGGCTGCACCGCCAGCACTCCGCTGCGTCCGCGCACGGCGGTCACGGCGCGGAACGGCGTGTCGGCCGTCATGTCCACCAGGGCTTCGCACGCGACGTAGCGCGAACCGCTGTCCAGCAGCCGCAGCCGGTTCTCCAGCTCGGGCGCGAGCTGCCCGTCGAAGAGGCCGCGGTCGGTCAGGCCGCGGTAGACCTCGGCGCGCACGGCCGCGCGCTCGGCCTCCGTCGCGCCGACGCCGGGCACCGCCAGGGGCACCGGCACGTGGCCGAGCCCGAGGTCGTGCCACACCACGTCGAAGGCCGACGCGGAGAGCCGGATCAAGCCGGCCCCGAGCCCAGCGCCGGGGTGTCCGGGAACGCGATGCCCGGCACCAGCCCGTGCAACGCCGTATCGCGGGTGCGCACGACGTCGATCGCCTTCTGCCGCGCCGCTTCGGCTTCCGCGCGGCGCGCGTCCATCGCGAAGGACAACCCGGCGAGCTCCAGGACGTTGCCGCTCGCGGCGGCCGAGCGGATCATCGCCGCCGGGTCGAATTCGACGGGCGGCGGCATCTCGGCCCGCGCCCGCGCCGCGACGTCGGCCTGCCCTGCCACCGAGTCACCGACCACAGTGGACACGGCGGCGGACTCCCCGAGCCAGCCGGCCGCCCGCGCGAGCACCGCGCGCATCGCGTCGCCCGCCTCGCCTTCCCACGTCTCCTGGCTGCCCGCCGACAACGCGGCCAGTGACGCGGTCGAGTCCTCGAACCTGCGCGCCAGCTCGGTCCAGCGCGCCCCGGCCTGGCCGGCCGCGACGGGGTCGTTGCCGTGCTCGACTTGCGCCGCCAGCGCTTCGTGACTGAAGGACTCGTAACGGGCCGTCGGCTCGGGCACGGCTGCGGACACGGCACACCTTCCGGTTGACGGGTTCGGGAAAGCTCAGGGCAGCTTCGGCTCGACCAGCCCGGCGACGGTCGTCGCGCGGGAGCACGCCAGCGTGGTGTCGGAGAAGCTCGCGTTGCTCACGTCCACCTGCACGCTCGCGGAGTCGCCGACGCCGAGCAGCACGGCGCACGTGCCGGCGGCGGCCTTCTTGTCCGCTACCTGCAGTGCCTGGTGCGCGCCGACCTTCTTCTTGGTGCGGGTGCCGTGGGAGACGTCGAGGTTGGCGAGCCCGGCGCTCTCGTCGAGCGTGACCGTGACGCCGAACGTCGAGGGCACGGTCCAGTCGCACGCGCGCGCCTCGCCGATCGTCTTCGGCTTGCCCAGCTCGGTGAGCCCCGCGCTCGAGCGGTCGCTCGGCGAGAGCAGCGCGCACGGGTCCAGGTCTGCCAGCGTCGCGTGGGCCGCGCTCGACGGCGCGGGTTCCGGGCCGCCGTCGGCCGCGACCGCCTTCGGGGTCACCGGGCGGCCGCACGCGGCGAGCACGACGAGGGCCGGGACGACCGGCACGAGCAGCAGGAGCTTGCGCACGGGCTCAGCCACCGGCGCAGTCCACGCCGTCGGCCGCCGCGTCGTCCTCGCGCTGGTACTTTTTCAACGCGCTCGCGATGCGTTCCTTGAGGTTCTCGATCTGCTTGCCGAACGCGATCAGCTGCGCGACCGCCGACCCGTCTCGGCCGAAGCCGTACTGCGCCATGAATGTGCCGACCTCACCGGCGTACCCGCTGCCGAGCGGCACCGACCGACCCAGGACGTTGGCTTCGCGGACCATCTCGCCCACCACGTCCTGCAGCTCGCCGAGCTTCGTGTAGGTGGCCGTCGCCAGCTCCGGCGCCACCGCGAACCGGCCGGAGCCGGATCCCGAACTCGTCAGGCCCGGAACGTCGGGCAGCGGTGCGGCCCCCACCTCGCTCATGAGCGGTTACGCCTCTCCGTAGTCGAGCGACCTCGGATTCGGAGCATACGTGAGAGCAGTCCGTCAGCGGGAGCACCCGAAAATGCGGCTCCGTACACCCGAACGGTGGACGGAGGGCATTACCGGAGAGTCATCGGCGGCCGTTCGCGGGGTTCCGGCGCCGAGTTCGCCCGAGTTTGACACACTGGATGGAAGGCTGATCGCTGCGTGGACAGCGAGCGACCCGGCGGAGCCGGTGGAAGCCGCACAGCCATGCGCCACCAGGAGGACGAGTGACGTCGAGAATCCAGTCCGCCACCGCTGCCGGACCGCAGGGCGGCGGGGCCGGGCAGCCGCCCTACCCCTCGGCGGATGCCCCGAACGGGCGAGGCAACGGGTACGCCCCGAGAGTGTCCCTCGACGAGCTGCACGACACGGCCCGCCGGATCGCCGCCAACGTCGAACGCGTACTGGTCGGCAAGCCCGACGTCATCCGGATCGCGCTGGTGACCCTCCTCGCCGAGGGTCACCTGCTCGTGGAGGACGTACCGGGTGTCGGCAAGACCTCGCTGGCCAAGGCGCTCGCGCGGTCGATCGACTGCACCGTGAGCCGCGTGCAGTTCACCCCCGACCTGCTGCCGAGCGACGTCACCGGCGTGTCGATCTACAACCGCCAGACCGGCGAGTTCGAGTTCCGGCCGGGCCCGGTGTTCGCGAACATCGTGGTGGGCGACGAGATCAACCGCGCCTCGCCGAAGACGCAGTCGGCGCTGCTCGAGTGCATGGAAGAGCACCAGGTCACGGTCGACACGAGCACGTACCTGCTCGGCGCGCCGTTCATGGTGATCGCCACGCAGAACCCGATCGAGATGGAGGGCACCTACGCCCTGCCCGAGGCCCAGCGCGACCGCTTCACCGCGCGGGTGTCGATCGGCTACCCCGACCAGCAGGCCGAGCTGGCCATGGTCGACGAGCACGCGGGCCACAACCCGCTGGCCGAGCTGTCGGCGGTGTCCGACGGCGCGACCGTGCAGCGGCTCATCGAGACCGTGCGCGCGGTGCACATGGCGCCCGAGGTCCGCCGCTACGCCGTGGACCTGGTCTCCGCGACGCGGCAGGTGCCGGAGATCCGGCTGGGCGCCTCGCCGCGCGCGACGCTGCACCTGGTCCGCGCCGCTCGGGCGCAGGCGGCGCTGTCGGGCCGCGAGTACGTGGTGCCGGACGACCTGCACACGGTCGCCGTGCCCGTGCTGGCGCACCGGCTCGTGCTCACCACCGAGGCGCACGCCGCCCGCCGCTCGGCGACCGACGTGGTCCGCGCTGTGCTGCACCGCGTCCCCGTCCCCCAGGGCTCCACCGGCACCCGCTGACCGGCGATCCCCTTACCCGAATCCGAGAACCGCATGCTGCGTGCACTGTCCGGCCTCACCACCCGTGGCCGCTGCCTTCTGGCCGCGGGGATCGCCGCGGCCGTGTGCTCGCTGGTGCTCAACGAGCGTGATTTGCTGCGCGTCGCTGTCTTCGTAGTGGCGCTGCCGCTGCTGGTCGCGGCGTTCATCTCGGCGACCCGGCTGAGGCTCGGCGCCACGCGGGCGCTGCGGCCGGAGCGCGTGGCCGTCGGCGCGAGCGGCGAGGTGCACCTCGAGCTGTGGCGCAGCGGCCGGCTCCCGGGCGGCGAGGTCCTGCTCGAGGACGGCGTGCCGTACGCGCTGGGCTCGAAGCCGCGGTTCGTGGTCGAGCGGCTGCCGCACGACCGCCGGGTGCTGCTGCGCTACCCGCTGCAGCCGTTGCTGCGCGGTATCCAGCAGGTGGGGCCCTTGCGCGCGACGATCACCGACCCGTTCGGGTTGTGCGAGTTCGAACGCGAGCTGATCGGGCATTCGCGGCTCGTGGTGGTGCCCCGCGTCGTCGGTCTGTGGGGGCTGCCCGGCGGCGCCGGGGTCGGCGCGGGCGACGACGGCACCGTGCGCCTGCACGCCGGGCAGGGTGAGCCCGACGTGATCGTGCGCCACTACCGCACCGGCGACGACATGCGGAAGGTCCACTGGCGCTCCACCGCCCGCCGTGACGAGGTCATGGTGCGCGTGGAGGAACGGCCGTGGCGGGGCGGCACGACCGTGCTGGTCGACCACCGCGCCGCCGCCCACCACGGCACGGGTCCCACGGCCAGTCTCGAGTGGGCGGTGTCGTTCGCGGCTTCGGTCGCGCTGCACCTGCGCCGTTCCGGCCACCGCGTCCGTCTGGTCACCGAACACGGCATCACGCTCGCCGACACCCCGGGTGAAGGCGGCGAAGGCTACGACAACGTGGTGCTCGACGCGCTGGCCGGGCTGCAGCCCGCGCACCAGCGCGACGTGACGCTCGGGCACGACCCGGCCGAAGGACAGGAGCTCATCGCGGTGCTCGGCACGGTCAGCGCGGAGTCGGTGCACGAGCTGGCCCGCTACCGCCCACGCGGAGTGCGCAGCCTCGCGGTGCTGCTGGACACGCCGAGCTGGGCCGGGTCCGGCTCGTCCGACCACCAGGCCGCGGCCACGAACGACGCCGCCGAGCTGCTGCGCGCGAACGGCTGGGGCGTCGTGATCGCCGGCCCGCAGACGCAGATGCCGCAGGCGTGGGCCGAGCTGTGCCGCACGGGTGCCCACCGCGGCGCCCTGATCGGCGGTGCGCGATGACCACGACGGCACCCCGTCCGCCCGTTTCCCAGGCTCCCCCGCCGATCCCGCACACGCCGACCCGGCAGCCGGCCGCGCAACCGCCGGTGTGGTCGAGCGGGATCCTGCCGCCGGTCGCCGCGGGCATCGCGACGCTGTGCGCGGCCACGTCGCTCACCGGCGTCGTCTCCGGGTGGGCGTGGTTCGGTTACCTGTTCGTGGCGGTCATCCTGATCGCGTCGACCGGCCTGGCGCTGCGCTCGCTGCGCGCGCCGACCGTGCTGGTCGGTCTCGGCCAGCTCGTGGTGCTGCTGTTCCTGGTCACGGGCGCGTTCACCACGCAGGGCATCCTCAAGATCATCCCGGGGCCGACGGCGTTCGGCGAGCTGCAGGCGACGCTCGCGGCGTCGGCCGAGCAGATCCGCACCGGGCTGCCCCCGGTCGAGGGCACGCAGCCGATCCTCTGCCTGGTGACGATCGCGATCGGGCTGGTCGCGGTGCTCGTCGACACGCTCGCGGTGGCCGCCGCGGCACCGGCGGCGACTGGTCTGGTCCTCCTGTGCGTGTACGCGGTGCCGGCGGCGCTGTCCGACGAAATGCTGCCGTGGTGGACGTTCCTGCTCGGCGCGGCCGCGTTCGCGTGCCTGCTCGCCCTCGACGGCAACCACCGGCACCGGCGCTGGCGCAACCGTGAGGCGCCGGGTTCGGGCGGGCGCGCGCGAGCGTTGCAGGCGCCCGTGGCCGTGGTGAGCGCGGCCGTCGTGCTCGGTCTGCTCGGCGGCGGGATCACGTGGGTGGGCACCGTCGGGAAGATCCCCTTCGGCGCCGGCTCGGGCGCGGGCGGCGACGGCAGTGGCGGGTTCGGCGTCGCGCCGTTCACGCAGCTGCGCGGCCTGCTCGACCAGGGTCAGAACGCCGAGCTGTTCCAAGTCCGCGGCCTCGGCAACGACCGGCGGTACCTCCGGGCGTTCACGCTCGACACGTACACGCCCAACCAGGGCTGGGGCCTGCGCGGCGGCGGCCAGGCGCAGACGGGTGTGCTCGCCAACAGCACCCTGCCCGCGGCGCCCGGCGACGACGGCACCGGCGTGTCGCGGCAGATCCAGATCCAGCCCACGCAGTGGGTGGACAACTGGCTGCCCGTCTACGGTGCGCCGCGCGCGCTGCGCGGGCTTTCGCCGCAGTGGCTGTACGACCGGGTCAGTGGCGCCGTCTTCACCACGAAGAGCGAGTCCGCGCCGACCTACACCGAGGTCGCGTCGCTGAAGGAACCGACGGCCGCCGAGCTGCGCTCCACCGATCCGAAGTCCGACGAGGTGCCGGCGTTCTACTCGCAGATCGGCCGAGTGGACCCACGGGTCGTCGCGAAGACCAACCAGCTCATCGCGGGCAAGACCGACAACTTCGACAAGGCCACCGCGCTGTGGCAGTTCTTCAGCGCGCAGAACGGTTTCGTGTACGACACGAAGACCGCGGACGCCACTGACGCGGACGCACTGGCCGACTTCATCCTGAACGGCAAGCGCGGCTACTGCGAGCAGTACGCGTCGGCGATGGCCGTGATGCTGCGCGTCGCCCACATCCCCGCGCGGGTGGCCATCGGCTTCACGCCGGGCGTGCCCAAGGGCGACTACCAGTCGATCAGCTCGCAGGACGCGCACGCGTGGGTCGAGGCGTACTTCGGCGACAAGGGCTGGGTCAGCTTCGACCCGACGCCGCTCGCCGACGGCCGCGGCATCGTCCCGTCGTACCTGCAGCAGAACAACCAGAACTCCCAGCAGCCCGACGCCACCGACGATCTGCCCACCGCGCCGCGCTCCAACTCCCCGGCCACGCAGTCGCCCCTCGACAAGGGCCAGAACGAGGCCACCCCGACCACCACGGCCACGGCCGAATCGAACGACGGCTGGCTCGCGATCCTCGCCGCCGTGCTCGCCGTCCTGGGCGCCGCGGCGGTGGTCACGGCGTACGTCCTGCGGCGGCGGCCGCCCGCTCCGGGTACCGCGACTCCGGGCCTGCCGCCCGGCGCCGTCCCGGATGGCGACGTCCTGGTCCACGCCCCGGCTCCCGCGGCCGCGCGCACCAGCCAGGTCGCCCTGTGGCTGCCCCTGGCGGGTGGCGTGCTCCTCGTTGCCGCGCTGGGTTTCCTGGCCGGTCTCGTGGCTTGGTGGTTCGCCGTGATCGTCGTGCTGCTCCTGGTCGGCTTCGGCGGCCCGGCGGCCCTGCGCGACTTCACCCGCCGCCGCCACCTCCAGGCGATCGTCACCCACGCCCCCGGCTCCGCCGACGCGGCGTGGCGCGAGCTCAAGGCCGAGTGCGCCGACCGAGGCCTCCCGCTGGCCGACAGCGACACCGTCCGCGTGGCCGGCCAGAAGATCGCCGAGCGCCACCACCTCGACGACTCCGGCCGCGACAGCCTGCGCACGGTGATCGGCGCCGTCGAGCGCACTTGGTACAGCGGCGCGACCACGGCGGACCCGGAACTGGCCCCGGCCTTCGACAGCCTCCGCCACAGCCTGCGTACGACGGCTCCCCTGTCCTGGCGGGGGCGCCTCTTCCCGAAGTCGATCCTGCGGCGCCACTCCTGACCTGACGCGGTTCCCGGCCCCGGCTCGTCGACCCCTGACGACCGGGGCCGGCGCTTGTCCTGGGTCAGCCGGGAGGGGTACGACGATCCGGCCCAGCACGCGTAGCCCGGGCCCGAAGAGTCACCCGCTGGTACACGATCGAACAGGCCTCGGACAACGCCCGGACCGTGGCTTCGACTGGACCCGCGCACACGAGAATCCGCGCTCCACCCCAGCCGGGTGAAGCGCGGATCCCACGACGTCGCCGAAGGGAGCTACTGCTCCTCGAAGCGCTGGCGGAAGCGCTCTTCCATGCGTTGCGTGAACGAGCTCTTGCCGCCCGATCCCTTGCCGCCGCCACCGCCGCGGCCGGAGTCTTTGCCGCCTCCGCCGCTGTCGCCGTGACGTAACGACGTGACCGCCAACATGACCCCGAAGAACATCACGAGGAACCCCAGCACGCTGATCAACGGGATGTCGGCGACCCGCAGCACGGGCACCACCACGCCGAGCACCAGGAGCGCTACCCCTACCACGAACAGCGCGATCCCTTGGATGCGCCGTCGACGGGCGGGGCGGCGCAACCGGGTGCCACGCACCGTGGATGCGAACTTGGGGTCCTCGGCATAGAGCTCGCGCTCGATCTGATCGAGCAGCCGCTGCTCATGCTCGGAGAGTGGCATCTTTCCTCCTCCGGCACAGCTGTCGCGGGCGCCGGGCCGCGCAACGTTCTGGACCCAACTGCCGGCCCCAGGCGGGGCGGCACTGTCCAGGATACGAGCCCCACGCGCGTCCGACTACCCGATCCCGCATCCAGAAGGGATCGAATTGGGGGAAATCACGACTGACGTGGGTTGACACTGGGTCACGACGGCCCGGTGACGGTACAACGGGCGACACAATAGACGACACAATCGGCCACGCGTTTCACGTCTCGCGGGGCGTCAGCAACGACGCCGGGCGCACCGCGGCCGACCCGAACTTCGACCTCGCCACGTCGGCGGCCACTTCCGCATCGCGCCAGCGCGGCTCGGCGGAGGCGAACTGGAGCTGCTCGCCGCCCTCGCCCGTGTCGAGGCCCTCCACGCGCACGCCGATCAGGCGCACGGCACCCGTGGGGGCGTGCTCGGCCAGCAGCTCGACCGCCGTCCGGTGGATGTCGCGCGCGACATCCGTGGCCGCGTACAGCGTGCGCGCCCGAGTGATCGTGGTGAAGTCGGCGAAGCGGACCTTGATCGACACCGTGCGCCCGCGCAGCCCGCGCGCCCGCAGCGTCGCGCCGACCCGTTCGGACAGCCTCAGCAGCTCCAGCCCGAGCTCGTCGCGGCTGTGCAGGTCGACGTCGAACGTCCGCTCCGCCCCGATCGACTTCTCCGCCGCCTCGGCGACCACGGCGCGGTCGTCGTGCCCGTTGGCGAGCGCCCACAGGTGCTCCCCCATCGCGTTGCCCAGCGACCGCCGCAGCCGCGCGGGCGGGGCGGCGGCGACGTCGGCGATCGTGTGCAGCGCCTGCCCCCGCAGCTGCTCCTCGGTGCGCTTCCCCACGCCCCACAGCGCCGAGACCGGCAACGGGTGCAGGAACGCCAGCGTCTCGGCCGCCGGCACCACGACCATCCCGTCGGGCTTCGCCATCCCCGACGCGAGCTTCGCGACGAACTTGACCTTCGCGACGCCGACCGAGCACGTGATCCCGTGCTCGGCATGCACCCGCGAACGGATCCGCGCGCCCAGCCGCGCGGGCGTGGCCCCCAGCCGCCGCAACGCCCCGCTCACGTCCAGGAACGCCTCGTCGAGGCTCAGTGGCTCCACGAGCGGCGTCAGCTCGCGGAAGATGTCCATCACCTGCCGCGAGACCTCGCCGTAGAGCCCCGACGTGGGCGTGATGCAGATCAGGTGCGGGCACAGCCGTTTCGCCGTGGAAAACGGCATCGCCGACTGCACGCCGTACTTGCGCGCCGGGTAGTTGGCCGCGGCCACCACCGACCGCGGCCCGCCGCCGGACACCACGACGGGTTTGTCCACCAGCTCAGGCCGGGTCCTCAGTTCGCACGACACGAAGAACGCGTCCATGTCCACGTGCAGGATCCCGCAGCCGGTGTCGTCCGGCAGCGTCTCGGCACCCGTGGTGACGCGGTAGCGGGCCATGCCGCTGGGCAGTTCGGCGTTTCTGCTCCCCACGGGAACCGACGCTACCGGGGACCCCCGACAATTCCGGGAACGCCCTGCTCAGCGCCGGAAGATCGCAGGTTCAGACCTGCGCGGGCCGTGCCATCGCGTGCAGCCGCCCGGCCACGTCGCGCAACGCCGGCACCGCGGCCGCCGCCAGTTCGAACTCCGCCAGCTCGTCCTCGCGCACCTCGCCGGGCACGACGTCGGCGATCACGCGGTCGCCCTGCAGCAGCGTCACCTCGAGGCCCGCCGCCACCAGCAGATCGGTCAGGCCGGCGCTGTCGAAGCGGCGCAGCACGGTGTCGCGCCCGCCGGGCACCACACCGTCGGTGCCGTCGAGCAGCCGCTGGGCCTCGGCGATCCGGCCGGCCAGCGCGCGGTGCAGCACGGCCGCGTTGCGGTTGGCCACGAGAACGGACAGCGCCCCGCCGGGTGCGACGGCCGCGGCCAGCGCGGCGAGCGCCACCGCCGGGTCGTCGACGACCTCGAGCAGGCCGTGGGCGAGGACGAGGTCGGCCGAACCGGCCTCGACGTGGGCGCCGAGGGCGTCGGAGTCGTCCGCGATCACCGTGATCCGGTGCGAGACGCCCTCCTCCTCGGCGCGCCGACGCAGCGTCGCCAGCGCGTTGGGATTGGGCTCGACCACGGTCACGAGGCAGCCCGCCGACGCGAACGGCACCGCCCAGCCGCCACTGCCGCCGCCGACGTCGACGACGGAGGGCTGCTCCACGCCGCGGGCGCGGGCAGCCCGCAGCTCCGCCTCGAGCGCCCGGCGAACGGCGCCCGAACCCCGGGCCGCCACGGTGTCCGTCTTCATAGTCGGACAGGGTAGTGCCCGCCTGCCGGTCACCCGCCGTCACCCGGGCCTGCCCGGAAGAGGTGTTCGGCACCTTCCTCGCGACCCGCCCCGCCCGCGGCCCGTAGGCTGTGCCGAGTGCACACGGTCGCCGTTCTCAGCCTCAAGGGTGGCGTCGGTAAAACGACGGTAGCGCTCGGTATCGCGTCGGCCGCTCTGCGTAGGGGTACCCGCACGCTCGTGGCCGACCTCGACCCGCAGGGCAATGCCACCACCTCGCTCGACCCGCCCTACACCGACGCGACGCTCGCCGACGTCCTCGAGACCCCCGCGCGGGCGGTCCTCGAACGCGCGATCGCGCCCAGCGTGTGGAGCGACGAGGTCGACGTGCTGGTCGGCACCGAGGAGCTGGAGCTGCTCAACGAGCCCGATTCCGACGGCCGGCGCCTGGAGAACCTGTCGCGCGCGCTCGACGAGCTGCACCAGAACCCGCTGCGCGAAGAGCCGTACGAGCTCGTGGTCATCGACTGCCCGCCGTCACTCGGCCGGCTGACGAAGTCCGCCCTCGTGGCGGCCGACAGCGCACTGATCGTCACCGAGCCCACGATGTACGCCGTGGCGGGCGCCCAGCGCGCGCTGGAGGCCATCGAGCGCATCCGCGAGGAGAGCAACCCGGGTCTGCGCCCGATCGGTGTCCTGGTCAACAAGCTGCGCGTGCGCTCCTACGAGCACCAGTTCCGCGTCGCCGAGCTGCGTGAGAACTTCGGCTCACTGGTGATGCCCACGGCGATCCCCGACCGGCTGGCCGTGCAGCAGGCGCAGGGCGCGTGCAGCCCGATCCACGAGTGGCACTCCCCCGGCGCCCAGGAGATCGCGCTGACGTTCAACATGGTGCTGGCCAAGATCCTGCGGTCCAACCGCGCCGGGCGTCACCGCGTGCGCGGCGACGAGGGCGAGGCCCTCGAGACCACCGCCGAGCCGTCGGCGACCGTGCCCGACGCCGCGGGCTGAGCCGTGCCCGAGGGCGACACCGTCTTCCTGGCCGGCAAGCTGCTCGACAAGGCGCTGGCCGGGAAGACGCTGGTACGCGGGGAGTTCCGCCATCCCGCACTGGCCACTGTGGACCTTTCGGGCCGTGTCGTGCTCGGCGTCGGGACGGTCGGCAAGCACCTGCTCACGCGATTCTCCGGCGACCTCACGCTCCACAGCCACCTGCGCATGGACGGCAGCTGGGACATCTACCCCGCCGGCGGCCGCTGGCGCACCCCGGCCCACCACGCGCATGTGATCCTCGCGACCGCCGACGTGCAGGCGATCGGCTTCCGCGTCCACGACTTGAAACTCGTGCCCACGACGGCGGAACACGACCTGGTCGCGCACCTCGGTCCCGACCTGCTCGATCCACAGTGGAGCGACGAGCATGCGGCGCAAGCCGCAGCCGCATTGGCCGCGCAGCCGGACCGCGAGCTGGGTGACGCACTGCTCGACCAGCGCGTGATGGCCGGCGTCAACGCCAATTTAGTAACACTGGTCTGACCAGGGGAAACCTGCTGGCAACGACAGCCAGCGGGGCCGTCGCCGACCGGCGACAGTCACCCGCTCCCACCTTCGGGGGCACGAATGATCACCTACACCGAGTTCCACCAGATCGCCGTCGAGCACGGCCCGAACATCGCCGGTGCCCGTGTCCTCGAGGACGGCGTCACCGTCGAGGACACCGTCGTCTGGTGGCGCCGATACGAGGACGAGCACCCCCCGCACGTCTACTCGAGCTATTGCTGGTGCGACCCCGAGTGGAACGCCGAGGCCGGCTACATGGCGCACCGCGGCGCGCAGCCGATCCAGTTCGCCGCGCACGCCAACGACCTCGTCGACCCCGAGGGCATCCCGGCCGAGGACCACCGGTAAGCCCGCTCAGTCGGTAACGCCAATGGTGATCAACGCGACGCTTCTGGGCAGACCTCACGGAAGGCCCAGACCAGTGGACGCCACAACGAAACGCCTGACGATCATCCTCGCCACGATCTTGATCGTCGGCGTGGCGATCGTCGTCACCATCATCTCCGTCAACAACAGCAACCGCGCGGACGACAAGGCGCGCCAGGACCAACAGCAGCACCAGGAGCAGGTGGACTCGATCTACGAGCAGTGCACGCACGGCGGCACCACCGGTTGGCAGTGCTGAGCCGGCCCCAACGGCGCAACTCGACGGCCCCCGCCATCGCGAGATGGAGGGGGCCGTTTTGGTTGATCAGGCGGTCTTGAGCAAGACCATCCGCGAGGCCATGCCGTAGACGTTGCCGCGCGAAGGCTTCCCGCTCTGCTCAGCGGTCCCGCCACGCCAGCGGGGACATGGTGACGGCGGCCTCGGCGATACGTCGAGCCGTCTCGGTCGAGAGGCCCTTGCGAGCGGAGTCGATCCACCCGGCGACGCGCTCAACTCCGATATCCCGGTACTCGACGGCTTGGAGAAGCATTTCGAGCTTGTCCGCGTCCTTCGCGCACCGCGCTTCGAGCGTCTCCCTGGACTCGAATTCGTCCACCGCGGTCCGGACCACATCGCGGGAGGTGGCCGGCAGGGCGGCTGTCTGGTCGGCGGTGATCTCGCGAGGCTCGGGCTTGCTCATGTACTTGGCCGCAGTGTGCGGGATGTCCCCCGTTCGGGTCTCCTGCGTGTCGTGCCAGAGTGCCAGGAACGCGGCCCGCTCCGGACTCCCGCCTTCCTCCGCAGCGAGCAGCGCCGCGATCTGGGCGGCGCGCAAGCTGTGTTCGGCGACCGATTCGGGA